>JADKJR010000004.1:0-300000 GCA_016720925.1 Betaproteobacteria bacterium
CCTTTGTTCACGGGAGTTTTGTGCCGGCTGGCAGCGGCGAAAATACATAGATGTCTGGAAGACTTTCTTCACTGAACCTGCAAGACAACGATCGATTTTCATTTGCCAGACAGGTCAATCTGCCGGCGCTGAACGTCCGACCGTTTTCGCAAGAGCCGCTCTGAAAATCTAGATTCATCCCTCCACTTGGCGCAATCACCATTACACCAGCTTGTCTGCATTGGTTTTGATGCCCGGAAACGACGCATTCGGAAAAAAGACACTCTTCGCGGCTTTATCGGCGGCCACACAGAAAGTCACAACATTGTGATAGTTCTTTTCGCTAAGATGATGCTGCCAGCAGGCATGCGGATCCCTGAGAATTTCAGTGTTTGCACATCCGGCGAGAGCTATGGTTATCAATACCAATACAATTGAGACACGCACGATTTTCCCTTTTTTCTTGACGAATCGAAGCTTTGCGCTGCTATATGTAATTCGTTCAAGTCGCTAAATTGGACTCAATTTGTATGCTTTTGACTGTATGCCTACACTGCGTTTGAAACATCAACCATCCCGCGCTCCCACAAAAATCTCGTCCCTACTTCACCGCGCCTATTCCAGCAACCAATCCCTTAACAGCCACCGCGACATCGCGTGTGACAAGTTGATTGATCAGGCGGACCTTGTCGGCCGACGTCAGTGCGCGCCACGGCTCGCCGATGTCTTGCTCCGCTCGACCGGAACCTGCCATGAAATAGGCAGCCACTTTTTTCTTGCCAAGGATGCGGCAAGAAGGAAAGTCGACCAGCGTGACTTCCATGAATGCAAATGGGGCAATGAATCCTATGCCTCCCTGGCTTGTTGCACCCGTTTTCGGATCGACAGTATGTGTACTCCAACTGCCATCCAGATAGAAGCCGAGACCTTCAAGCTTGCCTGCGCCATCGTAAGTTCCGTTCGCAAACATGAAGGATGCATCGTCGCGACGTTTGCCGATCAGCACGAGTTTTGTGGCGCCCTGTTCACGCAACGCATCTTTGATCGCGTCCGGGATTGCCATTGTCTCGCCCTTGACCTCGAAGAGCGTGGCCTGCTTGTCGAATAGCACTTGGCTGCGCGTACGGAGCGCGGCGACTTCGACCTTCGGTACGGCCTCGCGAATCGCATTTCCTGCCGCCGTCACTGCCGCTTCATCGAATATCGGGTCGGTGATCGGCAGAGGTTGGTGGATGTTGCTGTCGAGGCGTGTGCCCGTTTGCAACTGCCGGATCACGATATCGAGCTGGTCGCCGATCAACGAAAGAATCGCATAAACCGGTGTTTCCGCGGGGCGGGGACTGGGCAAATGCATTTTCAGCGACGCCGCCCAAAAGCCCTGAAACAAGTACCACCAACTTTATCCAATGTCGCATGTATTTTCTCTCAAGACAATGCAGTCTGGTCCGTATTCTGTCCCAATTCTGGATTGGCGTAACCTACCTGTTCAGGTAGGAATTGACCAATTGCACAAACTTGTGCCTTTCCGTTCCTGGCCGAAACGAGCCCTTCGCAAAGTGAATTTAACAGGAGCCTGCCTGCCGCGCTACAAGGATTAATACTCCCACACTTGGGCGGTGTAAGTGATTGATTGTATTATGACGAGATGGGACGTTTTCACACCTGTCCTGCGTCAGAAATGTCACAAAAAGACGCGGGCCATAAAACTCTTCACCTCTGAATGTATACGAAAAAAACCAGCGTCATCTTCATTTGCATGGGCAACATCTGCCGCTCTCCCACTGCCGAAGGGGTGTTCCGCAAACTGGTTGGCGAAAGTCCACTTGCCGGCAAGATGGAAATCGATTCCGCCGGCACGCTTGGCGCGCACGCCGGTGCAAAGCCGGATCCGCGCGCCATCGCGCTCGCCGCGAGTCGAGGCTACGAGCTGGAAAAGCTGCGCGCCAGACAGGTGGCGGAGGCGGATTTTTTGAAGTTTGATTACGTGATCGCGATGGATGTGCAGAACTTCCGGCACCTTAAAGCGGTGTGCCCGCCGGAGCAGGCGCACAAGATCGAGTTGCTGCTGGGATTTTCGCCGGATGCCGGCGCGCTGGAGGTTCCAGACCCGTATTACGGGAGCGCGGCGGATTTTGAGCATGCGCTCGAGTTGATCGAGCACGGCTGCAAAGGCCTGCTTCGGCATATCACCCATCCGCACGCCGCCCGGCCGAAACCACCACGGAAGCACGCAGGCTGATCATGGAAGGACTGTTGTCGCTCGCCGCGTACGTCAAGATTTTTGTGGCGATGATCGTCATCGTCAATCCGCTCGGCATCATGCCGGTGTTCGTGGCGATGACGGCTTCGCAGAATGATTTCCAGCGCAAGACCATCGCGCGCATCGCCGCGATCACCGTCGCCGCGACGCTGTTGATCTCCGCGCTGCTGGGCGAACGCGTGCTGGCAGGTTTCGGTATTTCGCTGGCGAGCTTCAAGGTCGGCGGGGCCATCCTCATTCTGCTGAATGCGGTAGCGATGATGCAGGCGATGCCGGCGCGCGACAAGCAAACACCCGAGGAAGCACTCGAGGCCGAGGACAAGGCCAGCATTGCCGTGGTGCCGCTGGGGATTCCGCTGCTGGCGGGACCGGGTGCGATGTCGACCATCATCATTTACGCCAGCGAAAAGAAATCGGCATTGCACTTGTTGGCGGTGGCCGCCGTGGCCATCGGCGTTGCGCTGGCGACGTGGCTGGCGTTGCGTTTGGCCATTCGTATTGGCCGCCGCATGAGTACCACGACTGTCAACGTTGCCACACGCATTATGGGCTTGTTGCTGGCCGCGCTGGCTGTGGAGATTTTCGCGGGCGGCATCGTTGAGTTGATTCCTGCATTGGGCGCGCCGGATTTATTTCGATATGGAAAATGACATGAACGCAAACACAAAACCCATCAGCCGATATCCCATTCCCGCATTAAGTGACCTTCCCGCCGACCTGCGTGAACGCATCGAAAAGGTCCAGGAAAAAGCTGGCTTTGTGCCGAATGTGTTTCTGGCGCTTGCGCATCGGCCGGATGAATGCCGGGCATTTTTCATGTATCACGATGCCTTGATGTTGAAGGAGGGCGCGCTGACCAAGGCGGAGCGCGAGATGATTGTGGTCGCCACCAGCGCGGCCAATCACTGCATCTATTGCATCGTCGCTCACGGCGCGATCCTGCGCATCTACGCAAAGAATCCGCTGATCGCCGATCAGGTTGCGGCAAATTACTTGAAGGCCGACCTGAGCGCCCGGCAGAAGGCGATGCTGGATTTCGCCGTGAAGGTCGCAACAGAAAGCCACCGGATTGCCGACGCCGATTTTGCGGCGCTGCACGCGCATGGCTTCAACGACGAGGACGTGTGGGATATCGGCGCGATCGCCGCGTTTTTCGCGCTGTCGAACCGCATGGCCAATCTCACCGGCATGCGCGCGAACGATGAGTTTTATCCGATGGGGCGGAAGCTTTCATAGCACTACGAAACGAAGATCGCCATTTGGCGGGGGTGTCAAGACGTTTTCGCCCGGAAGGCCGCGCCAGTGCTTGAGTTTGTGTCGCCTAGAATCCGCCCGTCGCCAGCCATGCATCAAGTTGATCCAGCCTGTCGTTCCCCCAGAATGGCTCGCCATCGACGATGAAATACGGCGAGCCAAATACGCCTTTGGCCAACGCGGCATCAACTTCATTCTTCAATCGTTCCTTGACGGTGGGGTCGGACAAGGCGGCCAGCACCTGCGCGCGATCTTCGCCGAGGGACGCAGCAATATCCGCGACTTTTTCCGCTGAGGAAATATCGATGCCCTGCGCGAAGTAAGTGGCGTAGCAGGCCATCGCGAATTGATGCGCCTTCACTGGATCACGATCATTGAGCCAGTAGAAGGCGCGCGCGGCATTCTGCGTGCCGATGGGAAATATTTCTGGATGTTTGTACGGAATTTTCATGAAACGCGCCGTGCGCGGGATGTCGCGACTGGCATAGGGCCCCTTGAGGGGAATGCCGAGCAGCGGTGCGGTACCCGCGGCCTTGAACATGGGGCCAAGCAGAATGGGACGCCAGTTCACGCGCCGCTGGTGGTGCGCGGCCAGTGCGTTGATGCGGGTTGCGGCGAGGTAGCCATAGGGGGAGGAGAAATCGAAATAAAAATCTAT
Organism: Betaproteobacteria bacterium; assembly: GCA_016720925.1. Classification (NCBI taxonomy): domain Bacteria; kingdom Pseudomonadati; phylum Pseudomonadota; class Betaproteobacteria; species Betaproteobacteria bacterium. The sequence continues at coordinate 4,152 of JADKJR010000004.1, forward strand.
TGGCGTTTTGGTGTCGGGCATATGTCCTCCGTTTGAATAATCATAATCGAATCTCCAAAAGAAAAAACCCTGTCCGCGGGGACAGGGTTTTTCGGCATGCATTCGAAATTTACGGCGTTGTTTGTTCGGGTTTGCTGACCGGCTGCGTTTCGACAAACACCAGCGGTTCCGTTACCGTGTCGCGCGGCTTGCGCGGTCGCGGTGTGCGGCGGCGCGGTGCTTCTTCCTCCGCCGCCGGCAGCATGCTTTGCACTTTGTCCGCGGCGGTCTCGATAAACACCAGCGGCGCACTTTCTGCGCTGCTGTTCTGGCGTGGTCGTTGGCGCGCCTGACGCGGCGCAGAAGGTTGTTCGTCCGCAATCTGATCGACTGGCGCGGCAATGACCGGCGCAAATGCGGGTGCCGGCGCTTGCTGCGGAGCGAGGATGGCTGGCGAAGGCTGCGCTGGCTCGACAGCGGCGACGACCACAGGTGGTAATGGAGGTGTGGATCGTTCCATTGGCACATCAACAGAAGGGGGCAATGCCGCCGGGACGGATTCCTGCACCATTATCGCTGTTGCAACCGATGCCGACACCGCGGCAGCTGGCACAACGTCAAATTTACCTGCTGCCTGGGGTGCGGCAAGCATAGCCGAGCTGGTTTGCGCTGCTTCTGCTCCAGTCACCGCGGGCATGGCTTGCGAATCGCCAGGTTGAACATTCGGTTGCGCGCCTGGTTGTGCATTTGCCTGCGTTGTACTTCCACGCTCTTCCCGGCCTTCGCGTCCATCGCGTCCGCCACGGCCACCGCGACCACGACGCCGGCGTCCACGACCTTCACCTTCTTCAGCGCCTTCAACGGGACGGGCTTCCAATGCCGGCTTGGCAGGTTGCTGCTGACGCGGTTTTTGCGTTGCTGCTTCCGGCGTGCGTGGCTCTTTTGAATCGACGGGTGATTCATTGCGCGCGTCGCGACGTGGCTCGTTTGGTTTGCGGCCATCGCTGCGGGGCGGACGATCGCCACGATCCTGTTGCCCGGCCGCTTGATTTGGCCCGCGGTCCTTGCGCTCGCCACGGTCGCTACGCTTGCGGTCACCGTCGCCGCTGCCGCCACGACCACCGCGTCCGCCGCGGTCATTGCGTTCACTTCGCTCCCCACGGTCATTGCGTCCTTCACGTTTTGCCGGACGCGTCTCGGCGATCGGTTGCGGCGCTGGTGCGGGTTCCGCATCAAACATGCTCATGAAGCGTTTCCACAAAGACGGTGCGGCGGCCGCTGCGGGTTGGACGGTGGCGTTTGCGCGATGGCGCTCGGGCAACGGGTCCGCGGCCATTGGTGCCGGCTGCGATGGCGTAATGCCCTTGACCAGCGGCTCCGGGCGGCTTGGCTTGGCTTCGACCTCGGCGGCCTTTGCGGCCACTTCTTCGACCGGGCGATTGACCATCTCGTAGCTTGGCGTTGCCAGATCCAGTTTCTCCGAATCACTACGCAGACGCTCCATCTCGTAGTTCGGTGTTTCCAGATGGATGTTGGGGATCAGCAGAACGTTGACCTTGAAACGCATCTCGATCTGGTGAATGTCCTGGCGCTTCTCATTCAGCAGAAAGGTGGCAACGTCGACCGGCACCTGGGCGTGTACCGCGCCGGTGCCTTCCTTCATGGCCTCTTCCTGGATGATGCGCAAGATGTGCAGCGCCGACGACGCGGTATCGCGGATATGGCCGAGACCATGACAACGCGGGCAGGGAATGTATGACGATTCCGACAGCGCCGGTTGCAGGCGCTGGCGCGAGAGTTCGAGCAGACCAAAGCGCGAGATCTTGCCGGTCTGGACGCGCGCGCGGTCGTGATGCAAGGCATCACGCAAACGGTTTTCCACTTCGCGCTGGTTCTTGGTTGACTCCATGTCGATGAAGTCGATGACCACCAGTCCACCGAGGTCGCGCAGGCGCAACTGGCGGGCAATTTCGTCGGCCGCTTCGCAATTGGTGCGGAACGCGGTCTCTTCGATATCGTGGCCCTTGGTGGCGCGCGCCGAGTTGACGTCGATCGACACCAATGCTTCGGTGTGGTCGATGATGATGGCGCCGCCCGATGGCAGCGTGACATCGCGGCGATACGCGGTTTCAATCTGGTGCTCAATCTGGAAGCGCGAGAACAGGGGAACGTCGTCATGATACAGCTTGACCTTGCCGACGTTGGCCGGCATTACGGTCGACATGAACGACTGCGCCTGTTCGAAAATTTCTGGCGTGTCGATGAGGATTTCACCGATGTCCGGCTGGAACAGGTCGCGGATCGCGCGAACGACGAGACTCGATTCGAGGTAGATCAGTTCCGGGCCTTTGACTTCCTTGGCTGCGCCCTCGATGGCTTCCCACAATTGAATCAGGTAATTCATGTCCCACTTGAGCTCTTCCGCGTTGCGGCCGATGCCGGCGGTGCGGGCAATGACGCTCATGCCTTCGGGGATCTCAAGTTGATCGAGCGTTTCGCGCAATTCCGTGCGGTCTTCACCTTCGACCCGGCGCGAGACGCCGCCGCCGCGCGGGTTGTTGGGCATCAGTACCAGATAGCGGCCCGCAAGCGAAATATAGGTCGTCAGTGCCGCGCCCTTGTTGCCACGCTCATCTTTTTCCACCTGAACCAGAATCTCGTTGCCGACCTTGAGGTTCTGCGCGATTCGGGCACGCGTACCTTCGCCGCTTTCGCCCTGCACATATTCGCGGGTCAATTCCTTGAAGGGCAAAAAGCCGTGGCGTTCACCGCCGTAGTCGACAAAAATTGCTTCGAGGGAGGGTTCGACACGCGTGACGACCGCCTTGTAGATGTTGCTTTTCTTCTGCTCCTGGCCAGCGTGTTCGATATCCAGATCGATGAGCTTTTGCCCGTCGACGATGGCAACCCGAAGCTCTTCGGCCTGGGTTGCGTTAAATAGCATGCGTTTCATAGTTCTTCCTCGATTGCTTATAGCGCGCTTATTCAGCAAACGAGCGGAGGAAGATGAACAAAACGGGACGCGCCACCCGTGAAGAGCGGGGCGCTCAGTCGGCGACGAGAGCTACTGGCGCGCGGCTTGCATGAAACGGCCAGACTCACCCGCTGCGATCAATGGATCGAGCGGCATCAGATATTGATTGAGGTGATGTCCAGATTTCATGAGGAGCGTGCGTTGCGTCGACTGTTTTGTGTTTCGGCTTGCGGATGCAATGTTCCGCCGCAAGCTGCGAAGTACCCGTGGTGATTTGCCCGCGATGTTTTGTACTGCACCGCGAAACCACCGAATTGTTCATCTTCACGCCACCCGGTGCTGCTATCCGCTTCGCGGACGGTGCGCGTAAATCGTTTAGTATCGCTACTTGTTTGGCCCAATGAAATTGAGGCCGGCGGTGAGCAAAAAACGACCGCCCGTTTTCCGTTTGCGGCAGGGCTTGGCTTGCGCTGGCAGTAGGTCTTGGGAACTGCGCGGGAAAGCGAAACGTCCGGCGAAACGGTGATTCGGCACGACATCCTCAAGTTGCGGTCAGCGGCTTTTTTCAGGCTTTTGGCCTGAGGCGCGGATGACTGGCAGATTCCCTGCAACTGGTTGGGACTCGCTTCAAAATCAACGAGATATGAGTATAACCTAACATGCCGCATCGCGGAAAAGATTCTCCAGCGGGAAAGCCGGGCAACGTTGAGGCAATGGCTGCCGCCGCCAGTTTTGTCACGGTCGACGAGAGTTCTGCGGGGCAGCGCCTCGATAATTTCCTCGCAACGCACTTGAAAGGCGTCCCCAAGAGTCACGTTTACCGCATCGTGCGCTCCGGCGAAGTGCGGGTAAACAAGGGGAGGGTCGATGCCGCATACCGACTGGAACAAGATGACGTGGTGCGGATTCCGCCGGTGCGAATTGCGGAAAAATCACAAAACCCCAGCATTGAGGCGGCTTCGCGAGCATTTTCGGCCGGAAAGTCAGGAAATACGCGGGGCTTGACGTTGGATGTTCTGTTTGAAGACGATGCGCTGCTGGCCATCAATAAACCGGCTGGCATGGCGGTGCATGGTGGCAGCGGCATCAGTTTTGGCGTGATCGAGGGCCTGCGCGCGATGCGGCCCGAGGCCAAATTCCTGGAGCTGGTTCATCGCATCGACCGTGAGACATCGGGTGTATTGCTGATTGCCAAGAAACGCAGCGCGCTTACGGCCATGCATGCGATGTTGCGCGGCGAATCCGCCCAACGCATCGAAAAACACTATTTCGCGCTGGTAAAGGGAAATTGGCTGGATGAGCGCCGGCATATTCGCACCAAGCTCGCCAAATATGTGACGGCGGGCGGCGAACGGCGTGTCTCGGTGGATGAAGATGATGGCCAGGAGTCTCACACCATCGTAACTCGCGTGGAGAAATTGACTGGTGCAACGTTGCTGGATTGCCAGATCATGACGGGCCGCACTCACCAGATACGTGTGCATCTGGGTTCTACGGGTTTTCCGATCATCGGCGATGACAAGTACGGCGATTTCACACTTAACAAACACGTCGCCGCGATCAAGCATGGCGGTTTGAAACGAATGTTCCTGCACGCGCGCCGCATGGCATTTCCCCATCCGCTGTCGGGCGAGAAAACGACCATTGAGGCGCCATTGTCCGCGGACCTTGAAAAGTACCTCAATTACCTGCGGCAAACCTGATGGCAAAAACGGCAATGCGTGACCAGCGATATGACCTGATTGTTTTCGATTGGGATGGCACCATCATGGATTCAACCGGCTTGATTGCCGATTGCATTCAACTGGCCGCCCGCGATATGGAACTGCCGATTCCGACGCTTGAGCAGGCGAAATCCATCATCGGTCTCGGCATCAGGGATTCAACGCAAAGGCTTTTTCCGCAACTCGATGTCGCCGCGCAAACACAGTACGCACTGACGTATCGCAAGCATTTTGTGGCGCGTGATCATGAGGCACCTGTGTTTGCCGGCATTCGCGAATTGCTTACAAGCCTGGCGGCGCCTGAGCGTTTCCTCGCGGTCGCCACCGGGAAACCGCGCGCGGGGTTGGAGCGGGCGTTCGGCCATACGGGATTGAAGCCGCATTTTCACTATTCGCGGTGCGCCGACGAAGGCTTCCCCAAACCGCATCCCGACATGTTGCTCAAACTGATGGACTTCACTGCGGTGGATCCGGTGCGCACGCTGATGATCGGCGACACGACACACGACCTTGAACTCGCGCGCAATGCGGGAGTGGATGCGCTCGCGGTGACCTATGGCGCGCATCCGCGTGGCGCGCTGGCCGGCATGCCGGCATTGGGTGTGTTCGATAGCGTTGGCGAGTTGACGGCATGGATGCGGACAAACGCATAGATCAGATCCGCCGCGTGTGCCGGCGCGAGCAGCTTCCCGACAGTGGCAAAGCCGTGCGCTTCGACATCAAGCGTCACGGGCGGGAATTGCCCGCTTTTGCGATAGCCCACAATGGCGACGTTCACGCCTACGTCAATGTTTGCCCCCATCGTGGCACGTCATTGGACTGGCAGCCAGGGGAGGTGTTCGATGAAACTGGCTTATACTTGGTCTGCGCGACGCACGGTGCCCTGTTCGAACCGGATACCGGACTTTGCATCGCCGGGCCGTGTCAAGGCGCCCATCTGCAAAAAATCCCCTTGCGAATTGAGGCGGACCATGTCGTGCTGCAGCACGATATCCTGTGCAATCTTACGGACACCTGAAGCAGGCAAATGGATACACCACAAGACAATGGCAATTGGGAACGCGGCGTGCTGGAAAAGCTGGCCTTTGAATCCTTGGCGGAACAGCGGCGCAGCCGCCGCTGGAAAGTCATCCTGAGCCTGGGATGGCTGTCTTTCATGTTCCTGCTGCTATTTGTCGCAATGGGCTGGGCGGGGGGCAAGCACGAAGCAGGCACCCTGGAAAAACACACCTCGCTAATTGAGCTCAAGGGCGTGATCGCGGCTGACTCCAAGGCGTCGGCCGATAAAATCATTGGTGCCCTTCAGCAGGCTTACAAAGACAAGAATACCCAGGGCGTCGTGCTCCGCATCAACAGCCCGGGCGGCAGTCCCGTGCAAGCGGGGTACATCAATGATGAAATCAGGCGTCTGCGCGCGAAGCACAAGGACATTCCATTTTATGTGGTGGTTCAGGATGTATGCGCGTCAGGCGGCTACTACGTGGCGGCAGCGGCAGACAAGATTTTTGTCGACAAGGCATCCATTGTCGGTTCGATCGGCGTACTCATGGATGGATTTGGCTTTACCGGGGTCATGGACAAGCTTGGTGTTGAGCGCCGGCTGATTACCGCCGGCCAGAACAAGGGATTTCTTGATCCGTTTTCGCCGGCGAATCCGGAACAGCAAAAACTCGCGGGTGAGATGGTGGCTGAGATTCACCAGCAGTTCATCAAGGTGGTGAAGGAGGGTCGCGGCAAGCGTCTCAAGGAGACACCGGACACTTTTTCGGGGTTGGTCTGGTCGGGCGAGAAGAGTGTCGAACTTGGGCTTGCGGACGGGCTCGGAAGTCTCGACTATGTGGCGCGTGAAGTCATCAAAGCCGAACAGGTGGTCGATTACACACCGGATGACACTTTTTCTGAACAACTTGCGCGCAAGTTGGGAGCATCCGCGGCAGAAACGATCTGGAGCAAGCTGCTGACGGTGGGTGCATCTTTCGGGCACGCTTTGCGCTGAGTTGTCGCTTGTGTGGCGATGGTCTGTGCGCCTCGCCAGTTTTGTCAAATCAACTGATAATCCAGCTTCCGAACAAAAGTGAATCGAAAGCGAATTACTTCTATATGGCCCGGAATCTTCCATCCGAACAAATCGTGGCAGACGGATTGACGAACGATCGTTCATCGAAAATGGGGGAGCCGGATTCTGTAAATGCGCCGGGCGTTGCATGGTCGAGCATGAACCTGCGAATCATCGCCTGCTTTGCAGCGATCACACTCGTGGTTGCCCTGTTGATCGGTCTCGTTGCAGTTCGAATTGGCGCGGACAGCGGCCTGCCCGTTGACGTCGCCGATCGCATGCGCGGTGAGTTGCTTTGGTGGGGATTCGGCGCAGTGTTGCTGTCGGCGCTGCTTGGAGCGATCTTTGCCCGTCAAATAGGTGAACCAATTCGCAGGTTGACTGAACGCCTGCAGCAAGAGGACTTTCGCGATTTCGCCGTGGGCACCGGCAAGCACCGCGAGTATGCCGAACTCGAGCACCTCAGCCGCACTATTCGCCGGCTGGCGGAATCCGTGGCGGCAAGAGAGGCTGAACTATCCGAAAGTGAACGAAAATTCCGGGAGGCGTTTGATCTCGTCGGCGTCGGATTGACGCAGATAGATCGCGATGGGTGCTTTACGCTGGTCAACAGACGTTTTTGTGAAATGCTTGGCTACACCCGGGAAGAACTTATCGGCAAACGATTTGTTGACGTCACTCACCCTGACGATCAGCGCGACGATGAGGCGTTGATCCACAATACCGTCGAACTCAGGAGAGCCGCGCCGATTGCGAAAGAAAAGCGCTATGTGCGCAAAGATGGGTCGGTAATGTGGGCGCAGCGATCCGGTGTCATCGTGCGCGATGCCGCCGGCGAGCCAATATACGCACTGGGCTCGATTGAAGATATCTCGCAATATCGCGCATCCCAGGAAACGCTGCAGACGCTCAACGAATCACTGAAGGCGGTGGTCGAAACATCGCCTCTCGCCATTTACTCGGTGACGCCCAAAGGCGTTGTCACGCTCTGGAATCCGGCTGCGGAGACGATGTTCGGAGTAAGTACCGAACAGGCGCTTGGTAATGGCTCGCCGCTTGTCGCCCAGGGCAACGCCGACAAGGCGCTGGAATTGCGTCGGCGAGTCATGGCGGGTGAGACAATTTTCAACTACGAGATCACCCGCAAGCGAAGCAATGGCGCCGAAGTGGAAATCAGTATCTCGGCCGCACCGATGCGTGGTGCATCGCAGGAGATTATTGGTGTGCTGGTTATTTGCAGCGACATCACAAGCCTCAAGGAAACGTCGCGTGCGCTGGATCAGCAGCTGCATTTCACCCAGGAGTTGCTGGAAGTCATGCCCTCGCCGATTTTCTATCGGCGCGCGGAAGGTGCGTATCTGGGTTTCAATCGCGCGTGGGAGCTGTTCTTTTCCAAGAGGCGCGAAGAATGGATCGGCAAGCGGCCGCACGATTTGCTTCGAGCCGAAGTTGCCACGGTGGCGGAGATCGAGGATCGCGAAGTAATCTCTACCGGCAGGACATTGGTCACGCAAGATGTCGTGAAAGACGGACGCGGCATGGAGCGTCATATCGTCAGGCACATAAGCCAGTTCACCGATGCGGGTGGTCGCCCCGCTGGCGTGATTGGCGTGTTGACCGATATCACCGATTTCAAACAGGTTGCGGAAGCGCTGGAAGCTTCGGAAGGGCGTTTCAAGGCGTTGACCGAGAGCGCAATGGACATTGTCACCGTGCTGGACGCGGATGGCGTGATCCGATACCAAAGTCCATCGGTGAAACACTTGCTGGGCTATGCACCCGAGGCAATGATCGGCGTTTCACAATTCGATCTGGTGCATCGCGATGACGCCGAGGCCATGCGGGATACATTTCGCGAATTGCTGACGCGCGGTCAGATGGATCGTGCCATCGAATTTCGTGTCGTCCGAAGCGACGGTGAATGGCGCACTTTGGAGGCGATTGGCAAGAACTGCCTCGACGTGCCCGAGGTGCGGGGAGTGATCGTTAACACGCGCGACATCACCGATCGCAAGAATATTGAAAAGCGTATCCAGCATTTGGCGTTTCACGATGCGCTCACTGGACTGCCGAACCGATCGTTGATGCAGGATCGCGTTTCGCAGGCGATTGGCCGCGCGGAGCGCTCCGGCAAGCGGTTTGCGGTGATGTTCATCGATATTGACAACTTCAAGAATATCAACGACACGCTCGGTCATGATGTGGGTGACGAGTTGTTGCGCCAGGTGGCGGAAAGGTTGATCGATTCGGTGCGCACCCATGACACCATCGCACGCCAAGGGGGGGATGAATTTATTGTGCTGCTGGATGAACTTGAAGGACACCAGGGCGCGACCCGTGTAGCGCAAAAAATCCTGGAGGCACTGCGTGCGCCATTCCAGATTGGCGGAGCGGACCAACATGTGTCGGGCTCCATCGGTATCGCTTTGTATCCTGATGATGGTCGCGACCCGCCCACGCTGCTCAAGAACGCCGATACCGCGATGTTCCATGGCAAAGCCCTGGGGAAGAACACCTATCAGTTTTTCACGCCGCAAATGAACATTGTCGTCAAGCGTCGTGCGGCCATGGAATCCAGCCTGCGGGCCGCCGTCAAGAATGGCGATTTCACGCTTGTTTACCAGCCGCAGATTGATCTAAATACCGGTGAAATTATCGCGTTTGAAGCGCTGGTGCGATGGGTGTCCGAGGATAGCGGCACCATGATGCCCGGCGAGTTCATTCCTCTTGCCGAGGAAACCGGGCTAATAAATGAAATCGGCGAATGGGTGCTGCGGGAGGCTTGCCGGCAAGCTGTTGCCTGGCGGAAGGAGGGCTATCCGCAACGAAGAATGGCAATAAATCTTTCTGCGCGCCAATTGACCGATAAGGGTTTCGTCGAATTGCTGGTTGGAATTCTCGCGGAAACGGGACTGGACGCAGACTCGCTTGAACTGGAAATCACCGAGAGCCAGGTCATGCGGCAGGGTGAAGTCAGCGTCATGCTGCTCAATGAAATTGCCGGAATGGGCGTGCATCTCGCGGTGGATGATTTTGGCACCGGATACTCCAGCCTTTCGTATCTGAAACGCTTGCCCATCGGCAAGTTGAAAATTGATCAGAGTTTTGTCCGCGATATCACTGTCGATCCAAACGACACGGCCATCGTGGTCGCCATCATCAGCATGGCCCGAAGTCTGGACCTCGATATCATTGCCGAAGGTATTGAGACGTCCGGGCAATTGACGCTATTGCGCGCCAAAGGTTGCAGCGTGGGCCAGGGGTTCTATTTCAGCGTGCCGATGTCGGCGGATGATCTCGTGCCAATTCTTGCGAAGAAATCGATTTTCGAGCAATCAGCGGCCGCGCTGGCTACTTGAAGTAGCGGCGGTCCGGCCCCCGGGATAGGGCGACTATTTGCGCGAAACAGCGCTGGTTCACATGCATCACATACGCAACGGCGAAATTGTCGCGTGCCGACGCGCAAAAGCGCTACCGGTTTCATTGTGATTCAGGTATTCCGCCTGGCCCCGCAGGCTGTTAGGCTAGCAACAGAAACATCGCTGGAGTCCTGCGCGCATCGATTGGTGCCTTGCGCCACGCGGCAACCGGTTGCTGAATGATGGTTTGCGTTGGCCCTGTCAGATCGCTTGCGACGCATAGCCGCGTCGCCGGTGTCAACGTAGCAATCAAATCCCCCAGCAAGGCATGATTGCGATATGGCGTTTCAATAAACATCTGGGTCATGTTGCGGCGCCGGGACTCCTGTTCCAGTTCCTGGATGGCCTTGATTCTCGCGACCTTTTCCTGTGGCAGATAGCCGTGGAAGGCGAATTTCTGGCCATTGAGACCGGAGGCCATGAGTCCGAGCAGAATGGACGAAGGCCCCACCAGCGGCATGACGTTGATGTGTTGGCGATGCGCCAATTCAACAATCGTGGCGCCGGGATCGGCGACGCCCGGTGCGCCAGCCTCCGATACCAGACCAACATCGTTTCCCGCCAGCAGGGGATGGAGCAATTCGGCTAATTCACTCTTGTCTGTGCGGGTGTTCAACTCCCGTATCGACACTTCCTGTAGCGGTCGTGCGACACCCAGTGCTTTCAGAAATGCACGGGCCGTCTTCGCATTTTCGGCAATGTAGAAGTCCAGCCGCAAAGCAATGGCGATCACTTCTTCAGGCAGGATCACGCCGGGTGCGAAGGGTTCGGACAAGTTCACCGGAATGAGAAACAAGGTACCGCGCTTGTTTGTGTTCATGTCAGAACACCAAAGCCTTCGTTATCGAGCATGTTGGCGAGTGTAATCAACGGCAAACCGACAAGAGACGTTGGATCAGCGCTGTGCATTTCCGCTATCAAGGCAATGCCGAGTCCTTCCGACTTGGCACTTCCGGCGCAATCCAGCGCGTCCTCGTGTTTGAGATAATGTTCGATTTCTGCGTCCGAGAACTGCCGAAAGCGCACGGTGGTCGGGACAATCGATGACTGCACGTTTCCGGTTTCGGTATTGAGCAGCGCGATTCCGCTGTGAAAAACCAGTGACTTTCCGCGCATAAGGCGTAGTTGCAGGCGGGCAGTCGAAACATTGCCGGGTTTGCCGATGGGCGCACCATCCAACTCAGCGACCTGGTCCGAACCGATTATCAGCGCTCCGGGGAACGCTTTCGCGACACTACGGGCTTTTGCCATTGAGAGTCGTTCCGCTGTTTGCGCAGGATTTTCATTCGGCAGGGGTGACTCATCGACGTTCGGTCTGGCAACTTCGAACTGGATTTGCAGCCGATGCAGTAATTCCGCGCGGTAGCGTGAGGTCGATGCCAGGATAATTTTCTTCTTCAAAATCAATCACTTTTTGACTTTTTGTCGGCAAAATCATATCATGGCGACCCACCAGAGAGCCATATTCCGAATGTCCGAGATCATCCAGGTTGAACGATTTACCCGTCAAATGCAGTCTATTTCGGGTACTTACGCCCCCGGACAACTCACGCGGTTGGCAGAATATTTGGCAGGTGCGGACGGTGAAATCCGGTATGCACTGTCCGGCCGCGAAGTCTCGGAGCTTGGTGGTAGCCAGAAGCGGTGCATTAAGTGTATAATTTCAGGTTGGTTTTTGGTGACTGATCCGGCCAACCTGAAGCCGACAAAGCATCATCTGGCGATTGAAAGCAGTTTGGTGGTGGTCAGGGACGAATCCGGGTTACCTCCGCTGGAACTGGAATCCGAAGATGAAGATTACATCGTTTGTTGGCCCGAGATGAATGTGATGGAACGGGTTGAAGAAGAGATTCTGCTCGATTTGCCATCTGCTTTGGCTATAAGTCCACAGCCACCTGGCAAACGGGAAGGGTTTGCAAGCGCCAATGCAGGCACACCAGACAATGCACCAAATGCGAGAGTTTCCCCCTTTGCTGGCCTTGCAGAGTTGAAACGAAAATAGCGCGACAACAGACGAATCAGATAGATTAAATTTGACGTATTTTGATTAAGGAGAAACATCATGGCAGTCCAACAGAACAAAAAATCCCCGTCCAAGCGTGGCATGCATCGCGCGCATGACTTCCTGGCCATGCCGGCGCTGGCAGTCGAACCTACCACGGGCGAGACACATTTGCGTCATCACATCAGCCCGACTGGTTACTATCGCGGTCGCAAGGTCATCAAGACCAAGGCTGACGAATAAGCCGCGTCGCGCAGCGTCAAATATCAAAAGGTAAACTGCAAGAAAAGTCTGAGGAGGAGGCTTTTCTAATCTATGCAGACCACCATAGCAATCGATGCGATGGGCGGCGACAACGGCCCATCGGCAACCATTCCGGCGGCAATGCAATTTCTCGGTCGTTCAAACGACTGCCGGGTGTTGCTGGTCGGCAAGCCGGAGGTCATTCAAGCCGAACTCAAGCGCGCCCACTCCGATGATGTGGTGGGGCGGCAGTCGGCGCGGCTGAAGATCGTCGAAGCCACCGAAGTTGTCGGTATGGACGAAGATATTCGCTCGGCAATTCGCAATAAGAAAAATTCCTCAATGCGCATTGCAATTGACTTGGTGAAATCCGGCGATGCGCACGCATGCGTATCGGCCGGCAACACTGGCGCGCTGATGGGTACCGCCAAATTTGTGCTCAAGACCCTGCCTGGCATCGACCGGCCCGCTATTTGCGCGGCGCTGCCGACGCGGCACGGTGTCGTTTACGTGCTTGACCTTGGCGCCAACGCGCAGTGCACATCCGAGCACCTGCTGCAATTTGCGATTATGGGCGCAATGCTGTGCACCGCAGTCGAAGGCAAAGAGAATCCCACGGTAGGCCTCCTGAATATTGGATCCGAGGACATCAAAGGCAATGAGAGTGTCAAGGCGGCGGGCGAACTGCTCAAGGCCAGCCACCTCAATTTTTTCGGCAATATTGAAGGCACTGATATCTACAAAGGCACTACAGACGTCGTGGTATGCGATGGGTTTGTTGGCAATGTCATGCTGAAGACATCCGAAGGCATGGCCAAGATGATGGGTGACTTTCTCAAAGCTGAATATGCGAACGGCCTCTATAGCAAGCTGGCCGCCGCGATTTCCCTTCCCGTCATCCGGCGATTCCGCCATCGCATGGATCACCGGCGATACAATGGCGCTGCGTTGTTGGGTTTGCGGGGCGTGGTGGTGAAAAGTCATGGCTCTGCCGACGCGTTTTCTTTCTCCCATGCGTTAAGCCGCGCTGCGACTGAGGTTGAGCATGGGTTGCTGGGCTTGATTACCACAGAGATCGAACGCCTCCACGCGGAAGGTTTGATGGTGCCGCAAAAACCGATGATGGAAGCGATTGCCATATGAGCTTTTCTCGCATCATCGGTACCGGTAGTTATTTGCCGGATCGCGTGGTCACCAACCACGATCTCGAAAAGGTCGTCGACACCAATGACGAGTGGATCGTCTCTCGCACAGGTATCCGTGAGCGCCATTACGCGGCAGATGACCAGAACGCGAGCGATCTGGCGCTGGAGGCCTGCAAGCGCGCCCTGCATGCGGCGCACGTGCACGCAAGCGAGATCGATCTGATCATCGTTGCGACGTCCACGCCCGATATGGTGTTTCCTTCAACGGCCTGCATTCTCCAGGACAAACTGGGAATCAAGCACAGTGTTGCATTCGATATCCAGGCGGTCTGTTCAGGCTTTGTGTTTGGTCTGGCGACGGCAGACCAGTTCATTCGCGGCGGGTCGTACAAGTGCGCGCTCGTGGTTGGCACCGAGGTATTTTCGCGCATCATGAACTGGCAGGATCGCAGCACATGTGTGCTGTTTGGGGATGGCGCCGGTGCAGTTGTTCTGAAAGCCTCCAACGCACCCGGCATCCTGACGACGCATCTGCACACTGACGGCAGCTACCGGAATATGTTGTGCACACCGGGGACCGTCGAGAACGGAAAAGTGCGCGGAAGTCCGATGTTGACCATGGAAGGCGGCGGCGTTTACAAGTTCGCTGTCAAGGCATTTGAAGAAGTCGCTTGGGAGGCCTTGAACGCAAACGGTATGCAGCCCGACGAGATCGATTGGTTCATCTGCCATCAAGCCAACCGTCGCATCATCATGCACGCGGCGAAGAAACTCGATTTACCGGACGAAAAAGTGGTGGTAACCGTGGATCGCCACGGCAACACGTCTGCCGCGTCGATCCCGATGGCGCTGGACGTTACAGTGCGCGAAGGAAAAATCCGGGCGGGTGATAACGTCCTGCTTGCAGCGCTTGGCGGCGGCTTTGCCTGGGGCGCGGCCTTGTTGAAATGGTAACGCGACAAATGTCCAAATTCGCCATTGTCTTTGCGGGCCAAGGATCGCAATCGATTGGCATGATGGCGGGTTTTGCGGACATGCCTGTCGTGCAGCGGACGTTTGAGGAAGGCTCGGACATTCTTGGCGTCGATTTGTGGAAGCTGGCGACCGAAGGGCCGGCTGAAGCACAGAATCAAACGATCAATACCCAGCCGCTGATGCTCACGGCTGGCGTGGCCACATTCCGCGCTTGGCAGGAAGCGGGAGGTGGTCAGGCAGCCCAATATGCCGGCCACAGCGTGGGCGAGTACACCGCGTTGGTCGCAGCCGGCGCGATGACCTTTGCAGATGTGCTGCCACTGGTCCGTTATCGCGCGCAGGCCATGCAGGAAGCAGTGCCGGAAGGCACGGGTGGCATCGCGGCAATACTGGGCCTGGACGTCAAGCAGATTCGCGCTGTTTGTGCGGATGCCGCCCATGGCGAGGTGCTGGAAGCGGTGAATCTGAATGCGCCCGGGCAGATCGTCATTGCCGGCCACAAATCGGCAGTGGAACGCGGCATGGCGCTTGCCAAGGAACATGGCGCCAAGCGCGCACTGATGTTGCCGATGAGCGCGCCTTCGCATTGCACCTTGATGCGCCCGGCGGCGGAAAAATTGGCCGCCTACCTGCAGAGTGTGCCTTGCAACGTCCCCGCAACGCCGGTCATCCAGAATGCGGATGTGCAGTCATTCGCGACTGCCGCCGACATCAAATACGCGCTGTTCGAGCAGTTGTTTCACCCGGTCCGCTGGATCGAAACGATTCAGGTCATCGCGGCCGAGGGCGTGAGTAGCGTTGTCGAATGCGTGCCCGGCAAGGTTCTGACCGGCCTGAACAAGCGTATCGACAGGAACCTGAACTGCCTCGCCGTCACCGATTCCGTCTCGCTGATAGCGGCGATCGCGGCAACGCGTCAATAATCTTTAACACGGAGCCGCCATGAAACTCCTCGAAGGACAAATCGCGCTGGTTACCGGCGCTTCGCGCGGCATTGGCGCGGCTATCCTGCATGCGCTTGGCGCGGAAGGCGCCACTATTGTCGGCACAGCGACTTCTGAGGGGGGGGCAACGGCCATTCAAAGACTGATTGATGACGCTGGCTGGCAGGGCGCGGGTATGGTGTTGAACGTAACCAACACGGCGCAATGCGACGCGGTCATCAAGGCGATTGAAGGAAGATTCGGCGCTGTAGGCGTCCTGGTCAATAACGCCGGCATCACTCGCGATACGCTGTTGATGCGCATGAAGGATGAAGACTGGCAGGAGGTTATTGATACCGACCTGACCTCCGTATTTCGCCTGTCACGTGCGGTGATCAAGGGCATGATGAAGGCGCGAGGCGGCCGCATAATCAATATTGGTTCCGTGGTCGGTTTCATGGGCAATCCAGGCCAGGTAAATTATGTCGCGGCGAAAGCGGGGATGGTCGGCTTTACCAAGGCGCTTGCTCGCGAGGTCGGAAGCCGCAATATCACCGTCAACTGCGTGGCACCCGGTTTTATTGAAACCGACATGACCAAGTCGCTCGCAGAAGCGCAGGTGGCAAAATTAGTGGAGAATGTGCCGCTGGGCCGACTGGGCAACGTCAGGGATATCGCCGAAGCCGTGCTTTATCTTGCATCGCCGGGCGCATCGTATGTAACCGGCAATACCATTCACGTCAATGGTGGCATGCATATGGGTTAGGCATTGCGGTGGGGAATTTGTCCGACCTGCCGAATCGTAAATTGCAGTCGCAGTATTTGGTAAAATAACGCTGTTCAATTTTTCACCCCTGTTGGAGGAAGCAGTAAATGGATAACATCGAAGCGCGCGTCAAGAAAATCGTGGCGGAACAACTCGGCGTCGCCGAAGCCGACATCAAGAACGATTCGTCGTTCGTGGAAGACCTGGGCGCGGACTCGCTCGACAACGTTGAACTCGTCATGGCGCTTGAGGAAGAGTTCGAGACCGAAATCCCCGACGAGGCTGCCGAAAAAATTACAAACGTCCAGCAAGCGGTTGATTACATCAGCGCGAACCTGAAGAAATAGCTTGCCTCATATTGGCCGTTCGCCAGCGCGACGGCCATTTTATTCTTTCGCACCCTAACTTCTCCCTCACCAGCCATGTCAAAAAGACGCGTAGTTATCACGGGTCTCGGTATTGTCTCGCCCATAGGAAATGGTATTGCGGAGGCGTGGGATAACGCGATCAATGGTCGTAACGGAATCGGGCCCATTACGCATTTTGATGCGTCCATGTTGCCAACCCGCTTTGCCGGTGAAGTGAAAAACTTCAATCCGGCCGACTGGATGTCTGCCAAGGAAGTGCGACGCATGGATGCATTCATCCACTACGGCGTCGCGGCGACCAAAATGGCAATCGATGATGCGGGCCTGGTCATAACCGACGAAAATGCCGAGCGAATCGGTGTGAACGTGGGTTCGGGGATCGGTGGCTTGCCGATGATCGAACATAATATTCGCGAGATGATTGACAAGGGGCCGCGCCGTATTTCTCCATTCTTTGTGCCGGGCTCGATTGTCAACATGGTCGCCGGAATGATCTCCATTCACTACGGCTTGAAGGGGCCGAACGTGTCGATGGTGTCGGCTTGCTCAACATCGACGCATTGTATCGGTGAGGCGGCACGATTCATTGAATACGGTGATGCGGAAGTGATGATTGCCGGCGGGGCTGAGGCTTGTGTGAGCATGTCCGGCATCGGTGGATTCTGCTCGATCAAAGCGCTCTCGGAGCGTAACGATTCGCCGGAAACCGCCAGCCGGCCTTGGGATCGGGACCGTGATGGTTTCGTGCTCGGCGAAGGCGCGGGCATTTTGATCCTGGAATCGTATGAACACGCCACGGCTCGTGGTGCGCGCATTTATGGCGAATTGGCCGGCATGGGCATGAGTGCCGACGCCTATCACATGACTTCGCCAAGCATGGATGGACCACGTCGTGGCATGCTGGCGGCGTTGCGTAACGGCAGCGTCAACGCCGATCAGGTTCAGTACATCAACGCACATGGCACTTCCACGCCGCTGGGCGACAAGAATGAAACCGATGCCTTGAAGGCCGCCTTTGGCGATCACGCGTACAAAATGGTGGTGAATTCAACCAAGTCCATGACCGGGCATCTGCTGGGTGCCGCGGGAGGAATCGAGGCGGTATTCACTACGCTCGCGGTTCATCACCAGATTTCGCCACCGACCATCAATATCGTCAATCAGGATCCGGAATGCGATCTCGATTACTGCGCCAATATGGCACGGGAAATGAAGATCGACGTGGCGCTTTCGAATTCATTCGGCTTCGGCGGCACAAACGGCACAATTGTCGTCAAGAAATTCGCTTAGGCTTTTCTTGAACGTGGCCGTGCGGAAACGATGAAGCGCTCCTTGCTCGTGGTCACTGGGCTCGTGTTCGCGGCTGCCATTGCTGCAGCGGGCTGGCTGTATGTTTTTGCCAACTATCACCTTCCGTTGCCTGTTGCACCGTTTGAATTCACCATCCGCCCCGGCGCATCCTTGAAGGCCCTTTCGCGCCAGCTGGCGGAGGCCGGTTTGCTGCCAGATGGGCAGAGCCTTTGGTTGCTGGGGCGCATCACCCAGGCCACCGGTATTCAGGCCGGCAACTACCGTCTGGAGAAGCCGGTTACGCCGGTTGAACTGCTGCGAAAGCTGATAGACGGTGACGTCATTCCCGTCACCGTGACCTTTGTCGAAGGTATTACGTTTGCGGAAATGCGCAGTCAACTTGAGTCGACCAAAGATATCAAGGTCACGTTGAAAGATTTGCCGGATGCGGAGGTGCTGAAACGGATCGGTGCCACGGAGGGGCACCCGGAGGGATTGTTTTTTCCTGACACTTACCGTTTTGCCGCGGGCATCAGCGATCTCGAATTGTTCAAGAAAAGCTATCTGGCGATGCAGAAGAAACTCGCCGACGCATGGGCGCAACGTGACGCCAATTTGCCCTACGGCAGCCCATACCAGGCGCTGATCATGGCCTCGATCATCGAAAAGGAGACTGGCAAGGCGGAGGAGCGGCCACTGATTGGATCCGTGTTTACCAACCGCCTGAAGATTCCGATGCGTCTACAGACTGATCCGACCGTGATCTACGGCATGGGCCAGAACTTCGACGGCAATATTCGCAAACGCGACCTTTCCGCGGATACACCATACAACACTTATACCCGCGACGGCCTGCCGCCAACGCCCATTGCGATGCCGGGCCAGGCTTCGTTGCTGGCCGCCGTCAGACCTGCACAATCCGACAAGCTATACTTCGTTGCGAAGGGCGATGGCAGCCACTATTTTTCGCGATCGCTGGACGAACACAATCGCGCTGTCGCCAAATACCAGCTGCGACGCTAGATTCAACGGAAAAACTGGATGGCCGGCAAATTCATCACTCTGGAAGGTATTGACGGTGCCGGTAAATCGTCGCATCTGAAATTTATCGCCGACCACATCGAGACGCTCGGGCACGCAACCCACACCACGCGCGAACCCGGCGGAACGCCGCTCGGAGAGAAGCTGCGCACCCTGCTGCTGAATGAAAAAATGCACGGTGATACCGAAGCACTGCTGATGTTTGCGTCGCGACGCGAGCAGCTTTTGGAGGTCATTGCACCGCTTCTGCAAAAGGGCACGTGGGTGGTGTGCGACCGCTTCACCGATTCCACCTACGCCTATCAGTGCGGTGGGCGCGGCCTTTCGGAAGTGCGGGTGGCGACACTTGAGGAATGGGTGCACGGGGATCTGCAACCGGATCTGACTTTCCTTTTTGATGCGCCACTGGACGTCGCGCGCGAGCGCCTGGAAAAAGGCACCGCCCACCCCGACAAGTTTGAGCGCGAGCAAAATGAATTTTTCGCGAATGTTCGCGGCGCGTACCTGCAACGGGCAGCACGATTTCCGGGGAGAATAAAGGTCGTCGACTCGGCGCGCGGCCTTGTGGAAATCCAGGCAGAACTCGCTTCATACTTGGCGCTTCTGGCGTCGCAAGCCGCCGCATGAGTATCGATATCCTGCCCTGGCATCGCGCGGCATTGACGGAGTTATTGGCACGCCGTGAGACGCTCCCGCACGCCATGTTGGTCTACGGCAGGCAAGGCATCGGCAAGATCGAATTCGCGCGCGCGATGGCGCAGTCGCTGTTGTGCGAATCGCCGGAAAGCGGCATTGCGTGTGGAAAATGCCCGGCTTGCGGCTGGTTTCGCGAAGGCAATCACCCGGATTTTCGCGAGTTGCTTCCGGAGTCAATGAGTGACGACGACATTGACACCGACGCACCAGTGGATCCCGAAGCAAAGGAAAAGAAGAAAAGCAAGGAAATCAAGATCGAGCAGATTCGCGATATCGCCGCATTCATGACGCTGACGACACACCGCGCCGGATTTCGCGTCCTGCTGGTGCACCCGGCCGAGGCGATGAATCCCGCCGCCGCCAATGCATTGCTGAAAACGCTCGAAGAGCCACCACCGCACACCGTCATTCTGCTAGTCACCGACCGCATTGGCCGCCTGCTGGCGACAATCCGGAGCCGATGTCAGCGGCTGATGGTGCCGTCACCCGACGAGGCAACGGCGCTGCAATGGCTGAAGGCGCAAGGAATTGCCGACGCTCCCACGGCGCTTGCGCAAGCCGGCGGCGCCCCACTGGATGCCATTGCGTTCGCGGACAACAACTACCAGGCAGAACGCATTGCGTTCGTGCGCGTGTTGTCCGACAGCAATGCCGACTATCTCGCTGCCGCGCAGGCGTTTGAGAAAGCCGATCCCGTGAGTGTCCTTACCTGGTTGCAGACATGGGTAAGCGATTTGGTGTTGTCGCGATTTACCGGTGACGTGCGGCATCATCGCGACCAGAAAACGGCGCTTTCCCGAATCGCGACGCGGGTGAATTTGCCGGCACTTTTTCGCTATGAGTCGCAATTGCGCCAGGCCCGGCGTAGCATTCACCACCCGCTGAATGCGAGACTTTTGCTGGAACAGTTGCTAATATCCTACTCAAATGCCATTCGATAGCATCGCAAAATGAGTGCAGACCGCGCCACCACCGGATCCAGTAGCGTCTCGCCGATCAAGCGACCAGACGTCATTTCCCTCAATTTGAAGGGAAAGAGCGCGCTCTATGCGGCGTGGATGCCCTTGCTGAAGGGCGGTGGACTGTTCCTTCAGACCACCAAGCCGCATCAACTCGGAGATGAAATCCTGGTGGTCCTGACATTCCTTGAAGAGCCAACCAAGATTCCCATGTCGGGGATCGTGGCATGGATCAATCCGCCGCACGCGCAGGGCAATCGACCGCAGGGAATCGGCATTCGCCTGCCGGATAATGACGTCGGCAAGGAATTGAAAAAGAAAATTGAAGGGCTCCTGGCGCCGGTAGCCAAGTCTGACCGGCCGACCGCCACACTCTAATGCCGCGCGTTCAGGTCGCGCTCAAATTGAATTTCGCCTGATCGAGCCATTTGCCCGCATCAGGCACTTCCGAAGCGCGCAGCTTGTTGATCAACTGGCCGAGGTCCGCATCCTCGCACAATGAATCGCGATGCACATCGCGCAAAAAACGTTCATCACGCGAATGATCGATGAAGCTGACGAGATGGTTGAAGAAACCATCCACATTCAACAGCCCGACGGGTTTTCGATGGTAGCCAAGCTGTAGCCAGGTAAGCGCTTCGAACAGTTCATCCAGTGTGCCGTACCCGCCGGGGAGGGCGATGAAGCCGTCGGACAGCTCGGTCATCAGGGCTTTGCGTTCATGCATATTGGCTACCAGATGCATTTCGGTGATGCCCTTGTGACCGACTTCCTTTTCCATCAGCAATTTCGGGATAACGCCGATCACCTTTCCACCCGCCGCCATGCAGGCGTCGGCGGCGATTCCCATTAAACCTACGCTCCCACCTCCGTAAACCAGGCGAATATCACGTTCGGCAAGTGTTTTGCCGAAGTGGTGGGCGGCGGACTTGTAAACCGGATTGGCCCCGGAACTGGAGCCGCAAAAAAGGCAGAGGGAGTCGAGTTTTCTCATGGCTCGATTATACCGGGCGGCGGTAACGCCGATTTTCCCCTAGGCTTGAGGCGCAGGTGTGCTTTCGTCGGGAGGTGCGTCGGGTGACTCCGGGGCATCTTCTGCGTCCGGTGCTTCGCCGGCGGCCAATTTGCGCAGGCGTTTTTCTTCTTTTTTCGCTTTTTTGGCGAGTTCTTTTTGGCGTTTTGCAAAGTCGTAGTTAGGTTTGGCCAATTGGCGTTCCTTTCGGGTGGGTGGTCGCAATAGAATACGATACGGTGTGATTAGGGTAACCCTTTTCCCGAGTCCGTGAACATCCGATGCAAAATTTCCTTGCGGATCGTCGTTTGCGACTGGGGCGCCAAGCGAAACTGAAGTTCCCGGTATGCGTCGAAATATGATGCGCAACTACGACGGAGGATTGTGCTGCGATAATGGCGGCATGTTCATCGACTCCCATTGCCACCTGGATTTTCCTGAACTCGCCGCGGATCGCGACGCCGTCCTGCGCCTGATGAAGGAAAATCGCGTCACGCATGCGCTGACCATCTCAACCACGCTGAAAACCTTTCCGGCGGTGCGTGCTGTCGCTGAAGCCCATGAGAACATGTGGTGCTCTGCCGGCGTGCATCCAGATGAGCAAGTGGACGATCACGAAGCCACGCTGCAAGAGTTGCTGCAAATGGCCGATCACCCGAAGGTCGTTGCCATCGGCGAGACCGGGCTTGATTACTACCGCTTGCCTGAGCCGCTGGAATGGCAGCGCGAGCGCTTTCGTATTCATATCCGTGCGGCAAAGCAATCCGGCAAGCCCCTCATAATCCACACGCGAAATGCATCGACCGATACCCTGAAGCTGATGAAGGAAGAGGGCGCCGCCGAGGTCGGAGGTGTGATGCATTGCTTTACAGAATCCCAGGAAATTGCCGATACGGCGATGGCGATGAATTTCCATATTTCATTTTCCGGCATCGTCACCTTCAAGAGTGCCAAGGATTTGAAAGAGGTTGCGAAGCATGTACCTCTGAACCGGATGCTGATCGAGACCGATTCGCCGTACTTGGCGCCGACGCCGTTTCGCGGCAAGATGAATCAGCCGGGGTATATAAGGTTTGTGGCGGAACATATTGCGGAGTTGCGGGGTATTTCGGTGGAGGAAGTGGGGGAGGCGACGACGGCGAATTTCTTTCGACTGTTTTCGCATGCGAAACCAGCAAATTCCTTTCCTTGACTTGCTTAACTGAATTCTACAAACACCAGCACTGGCGCGCTTTCCAGGCCAAAAAAGCCTCGAACGCCGCGCCAGTGCTGGAGTTTTTCTATCAAATGCCGTAACTCCTCCCTGCTGTAATATTCCGCATCAACGTGGAGGAGCAATAACAATGACGGAGACATTCCGCAGTCTGATCGGTGTAGGCATTCTGGTGCTGATCGGATTCCTGCTTTCATACAATCGCAAGGCCATCAGCTGGCGCACGGTGCTGGCCGCGCTCGCCGTGCAAATGGCCATCGGTGCGTTCGTGCTGTTTGTGCCGATCGGCAAGGACATTCTCGGCGGCATTGCTGGCGGCGTGACCCACGTCCTCGAGTTCGGCTTCAAGGGAACGGAATTCCTGTTTGGCGGGCTCGTGTCCGGCAAGATGTTTGAAGTATTTGGCGGCGGCGGATTCATCTTCGCGTTGCGCGTGCTACCCACCATTATTTTTGTCACGGCGCTGATCGCCGTACTGTATTACTTGGGCATCATGCGCTGGATCATCACCATTCTTGGCATGATTTTCCAAAAATTGTTGGGCGTATCCAAGATCGAATCTTTTTGCGCGGTGACCACAATTTTCCTTGGGCAGAACGAGATGGGTGCGGCAGCGAAGCCGTTCATCAGCCAGCTCAAGCGGCAGGAGTTATTTGCAATCATGACCAGCGGCATGGCGAGTGTGGCCGGCGCGGCATTGGCGGGCTACGCCGGGCTCGGCGTCAAAGTGGAATATCTGGTGGCCGCCTCGTTCATGGCCATTCCCGGTGGGCTGCTCTTTGCCAAACTCATCTATCCCAGCACCGAGACCTCCGACATTCGATTCGACCGTTTTGAGTTTGAAGAAAAGCGTCCGGCCAACGTGATTGAAGCCGCGGCCGGTGGCGCGGCGCTGGGCCTCAAGATCGCGGTCAACGTCGGCGCGATGTTGCTCGCGTTCATCGGCCTCATTGCCCTGCTGAATGGTGCAGTGGGTGGTGTTGCCGGCTGGATGGGTTTCAGCGGGGTGAATCTGGAAACCTTGCTCGGCAAGGCGTTTTCACCGCTGGCTTACATGCTCGGTGTTTCCGCTGATCACGCGGCCTTTGCGGGCAATCTCATCGGCCAGAAGCTTATCCTGAACGAGTTCGTTGCGTATGTCGGCCTCGCGCCCTATCTGCAACCGGAGGCCAAGGTGATTGCTGCCGGGCTCACAGTCATCGATCCGCGCACGCTGGCCATTGTCTCCTTCGCGCTGTGCGGGTTTGCCAACTTCACGTCGATTGCCATCCTGGCCGGTGCGTTCGGTAGCATCGCGCCACATCTGCGTGGCGATGTGGCGCGACTGGGGCTGCGTGTGGTCGCGGCCGCAACATTGTCAAACCTGATGAGTGCGACGATTGCCGGTATCTTCCTCAGTTTGAAATACTGAAGAACATGCTACTGCCCCAGGAATTCATCCGCAGAAAGCGCGACGGCCATGCATTGACCGTGGAAGATATTCGCGACTTCATTCGCGGCGTCACCGACGAGTCAGTCACGGAAGGCCAGATTGCGGCTTTCACGATGGCGACGTACTTCAATGGCATGACGCGCAATGAGGCGGTGGCTTTGACCCTCGCCATGCGCGATTCCGGCCGGGTGCTCGAATGGAAATCGTTGAATCTCTCCGGCCCGGTGATCGACAAGCATTCCACGGGTGGCGTCGGCGATGTGGTATCGCTGATGATGGGACCGATGCTGGCGGCATGCGGCGGATTCGTACCGATGATCTCGGGACGCGGCCTGGGACACACCGGCGGCACGCTCGACAAGTTCGATGCCATTCCTGGTTACCAGACCAGTGTTCCCATCGAAAAATTTCAGCAGGTGGTCAAGGATGTCGGTGTGGCGATCATCGGCCAAACATCCGATCTGGCGCCCGCCGACAAGCGAATATACGCGACCCGGGACGTGACGGCGACGGTGGAATCGATCCCGCTCATTACCGCCTCGATCCTTTCCAAAAAACTATCCGCCGGACTTGACGCGCTGGTGATGGATGTCAAGGTCGGCTCCGGCGCATTCATGCCGACATTTGAACAATCGGTCGCACTAGCGGAAAGCATTGTTGCCGTCGGCAACGGTGCCGGTGTGACGACCTCTGCATTGTTGACCGACATGAGCCAACCCTTGGCGCCCTGCGCGGGCAACGCAATCGAGGTGCGCTGCGCGATCGACTATCTCACAGGAAAATCGCGGCCGACGCGCCTGCATGAGATTACGTTGGCGCTCTCTGTTGAGCTGCTGGTGCATTGCGGCTTGTTCGCCGGCGATGCGCTCGCCAGACAGGCGCTGATGCGCGTACTGGAGAACGGTCGTGCGACCGAAGTGTTTGAACGCATGGTCGCCGCGCTTGGTGGTCCGGCGGACTTGGTGACGAACCCGAACAAGCATCTTGCGCAGGCGCCGGTAACTGTACCGGTACCGGCGCTGCGCGATGGCATCGTTGCCGACATGGATGCGCGCGCGCTCGGCATGGCCGTCGTCGGTCTTGGTGGCGGACGGCGGCGTGCGGAAGATGCCATCGATTTCGCTGTCGGACTCACCGATTTTGTATCACTGGGCGAGACGGTCAAGGCAGGCGCGCCGCTGGCGTTCATCCATGCGAGCACGACAGCTGCCGCGGAAGCTGCGGTCGTCGCCTTGCAGCAGGCAATCACGATTGGTGACACGGCAGTGATGCCAAACCCGACGGTATACCAGGCGGTGCGCGCGTAAAATAATTTCCGCAACACTTCATGACAGAGGAGGAAGGCGACATGGCTACTTCATCCAGACCCGGCAGACCGGGACGCACTTTTTTGCTGGTCGGTACGCGCAAAGGCCTGTTCATTCTTGAAGGGGATGGCAAGCGCGAAAAGTGGCGCGTTAATGGTAATACAGGTGATGCGCCGCATTTCCTTGGCCAGATCGTCAATCATGCGGTGATGAACCCGCGCACCGGCACGATATTGGCGGCGGCAAGAGCAGGGCACCTGGGGCCAACTGTGTTTCGCTCGACCGATTCCGGCAAGACGTGGAAGGAAGCGGCATCCCCGCCGGCGTTTCCGAAGCGCGAACAGCCCGATTACGGCTGGTCCGTGGCGCATGTGTTCTGGCTCACGCCGGGACATTCATCGGAACCCCAAGTCTGGTATGCCGGTACCTCGCCGCACGGACTGTTCCGTTCTGGAGACGATGGGGTGACGTGGCAAAGCGTCGATGGATTTAACTTGCATCCAGACCGACCAAAATGGCTGGGTGGCTCGCAGGAAGCGCCGCCGGATGGGGCAATATTGCACTCCATCAATGTCGATCCGTTCGATGCGAAACACCTGATGATCGGCATGTCCGCGGGTGGTGTGTTCGAAAGCTTCGATCGGGGTGAAACGTGGAGGCCGTTAAACCGCGGCTGCGTGGCGGACTTTCTGCCGGACCCGAACGCCGAGTGGGGCCACGACCCGCATTGCATGCGCATGCACCCTTCCGTAAAAAATGTGGTGTACCAGCAAAACCATTGTGGCATTTACAAGCTGGATCGCGCCGCCAATCGGTGGCAGCGCATTGGCGAACATATGCCCAAAGAGGTCGGCGATATTGGATTTCCGATGACCCTGCACCCGCGTGATGCGAAGACATTGTGGGTATTTCCCATGGACGGCACAACTGTCTGGCCGCGCATGTCGGTGGCCGGCAAACCGGCGGTTTATTGTTCTCGAGATGCAGGCGCCACCTGGAAACGTCAAACCAGGGGACTACCCGCCGCACACGCGTGGTTCACCGTCAAACGTCAGGCCATGAGTGCCGACCAGCAACAGAAAGTTGGGTTGTATTTCGGCACCACATGCGGCGAGGTCTGGGCGAGTTTTGACGAGGGCAGCCAATGGCACTGCCTGATGCTGCACCTGCCGCATATCTACTCGGTAGAGGCATATACCCTGTGAAAGTGACTTTACCCACGCCCTTGATCGAGTACACAGGCGGGGTGCGCGAGGTGACAGGCGTCGGGCAGACTCTGGACGCATTGCTGCATGATCTCGACCGGCAACATCCCGGCATCCGCTTTCGCATGATCGACGAACAGGAAAGCGTTCGCGCGCATATCAAGCTGTTCGTCAATGCCGAGTTGGAGCGATCACTGGCAGCGCGCCTGAAACCGCGCGATGAGGTCCTCATTGTCGCCGCACTTTCGGGAGGATAATTTCGTGACTAATGGAATGTTGGAGTAAAGTTACAGTAATAAACAACAAGTAAATTGGCGATTGACGCTATTTCCCGATCATTTGGCCTATCTCAATAGCGGCCTCCATTACTGCATCTTTGCTCCGCCTTTGCACCGTCTTTCCCATCCCCTGAACAATCCACCAAGAACTTGAGGAGATCCGCATGTTAAGAACTGCTTCGTTGCGTCTGATTGCCAGTGTCACACTTGCCGTAGTGGCGACCGCTGCCCATGCCCAGGCCGAAATCCAGATGTGGCATTCGATGACTGGTGCGCTGGGCGACAAGGTGGGCGAGTTGGCGACGAAGTTCAATGCCTCCCAGAAAGATTACAAGGTGGTGCCGGTGTTCAAGGGCAGCTATCCGGAATCCATGACCGCCGCAATCGCCGCTTTCCGTGCCGGCAATGCACCACACATACTGCAGGTGTTCGAAGTCGGAACCGCGACAATGATGGCAGCCAAGGGCGCAGTCAAACCGGTGTACCAATTGATGAAGGACGCCGACGAACCATTTGATTCCAAGGCTTATCTGCCGGCCGTTGCGGGCTATTACACCGACAGCAAGGGCAATATGTTGTCTTTCCCGTTCAACAGTTCCTCGGTCGCTTTCTACATCAACAAGGACG
Source organism: Betaproteobacteria bacterium (assembly GCA_016720925.1). Classification (NCBI taxonomy): domain Bacteria; kingdom Pseudomonadati; phylum Pseudomonadota; class Betaproteobacteria; species Betaproteobacteria bacterium. The sequence continues at coordinate 31,786 of JADKJR010000004.1, forward strand.
CCTTCAAGAAAGCCGGGATCGATGCCTCGAAAGTCCCGAAAACGTGGAAGGAGTTTGTCGCCACGGCGGAAAAACTCAAGGCTTCAGGACACGCCTGCCCATACACCACCAGCTGGCCGTCATGGCTGCATATCGAAAATTTCAGCGCCTGGCATAACGTGCCGATCGGCACGCTGGAAAACGGCATTGGCGGACTGGACACACAGTTCCAGATCAATTCGCCTCTGCACGTGAGGCACATCACCATGCTGGGTGATATGTCGAAAAAAGGCACGTTCACCTACGCCGGCCGCACCACACAGGGTGACTCGAAATTCTACAGCGGCGAATGTGCCATGTTCACCGGCAGCACCAGCGCAATTGCCAATATCAAGCGCAACGCCAAGTTCGACTGGTCCATCAACCTGATCCCGTATCACGACGACGTCAAGGGCGCGCCGCAAAATACCATCATCGGCGGCGCTTCGCTTTGGGTGATGGGTGGCAAGACCAACAACGCATACAAAGGCGTCGCCAAGTACTTTGCCTTCCTCTCCCGGCCGGAAGTGCAGATGGATTGGCACACCAGCACCGGCTATGTGCCGATCACGCTGGCCGCCGCCGAAATGACGAAGAAATCCGGGTTCTACGAAAAGAATCCCGGCATGGACTTGGCCACCAGGTCGCTGAACAACAAGGCCGCCACCGCCAACTCCAAGGGCCTGCGATTTGGCAACTTCGTGCAAGGCCGCGAAGTGATTGAAGAGGAATTGGAAGGCGTGTTCGCCGGCAAGAAAGACGCCAAAACCGCGCTCGACGAGGCGGTGAAACGCGGCAATGAAATACTGCGCAAGTTTCAGGCGGCCAACAAGCAATAATTCGTCACGATGACCGGTAACGGGTGAAAAGCATGCACCTGTTACCCGTTTCGCTAATCCTGCCACGCCTCACCCGTCACTGAGTCAGATGGAAAAACGCGTCGTCTTCCGCTCCGCATGGTTGCCCTATGTGCTGGTCGCCCCGCAGATCGCCGTCACGGTCATATTCTTTTTCTGGCCGGCATTTCAAGCCGTCTATCAGTCGATGCAGTTGCAGGATGCGTTCGGACTCCAAACTGAATTTGTCTGGTTCGAGAATTTCAAGGCGCTTTTCAGTGATGAGCGGTACCTCGCCTCATTCAAGGTCACGGCGGTGTTCAGCCTGCTGGTAGCTTCGCTCGGGTTGTCGATTTCGCTGATGTTGGCGGTGGCAGCAGATAGAATCGTGCGTGGCTCGTTCATTTTCAGGACGCTGCTGATCTGGCCCTATGCGGTGGCGCCCGCCATTGCCGGTGTGCTGTGGGCCTTCCTGTTTGCGCCTTCGATCGGCATCATTGCCTATGTCCTGAAACAGAACGGCGTTCCCTGGAATTACGTGCTCGATAGCGACCACGCCATGATCCTGGTGGTGATCGCGTCTGTCTGGAAGCAGATCAGCTACAACTTCCTGTTTTTTCTCGCGGGCCTGCAGTCGATTCCCAAATCGCTGATGGAAGCCGCGGCCATTGATGGCGCCTCGCCGTTCCGCCGATTCTGGACGATCGTATTTCCGCTCTTGTCGCCCACCACTTTTTTCCTGCTGGTGGTCAACATCGTCTATGCGTTCTTCGATACGTTCGGTGTGATCGACGCGACGACCCAGGGCGGCCCATCCACGGCGACACAGATCCTCGTCTACAAGGTCTACAACGACGGCTTCAAGAGCGGTGATCTGGGTGGCTCCGCGGCACAGTCCGTCGTGTTGATGATCATCGTGATCACGTTGTCGGTGATCCAGTTTCGCTTCATCGAAAAGAAAGTGCAGTACTAGATGGTCGAGAACCGTCCATGGATGAAGGTGTTTTACTACGCGGTGCTCACGCTCGGCGTGCTGATCGTCGTTTTTCCGCTCTACGTGACCTTTGTCGCCTCGACGCTGACGCTGGAGCAGGTGCTGAAAGTACCGATGCCACTCGTGCCAGGCGACCAGTTCTGGGCCAATTATTCGCAGGTGCTGACTGGCGGTTCCACCCGTGGATCGTCGGCGCCGGTCGGGCAGATGATGATCAATTCGCTCATCATGGCGCTGGTCATTGCCTTCGGCAAAATTGCCATCTCCATCATCTCGGCCTTCGCCATCATCTTCTTCCGCTTCCCACTCAGGAATTTTTTCTTCTGGATGATTTTCGTCACGCTGATGTTGCCCGTGGAAGTGCGTATCCTGCCGACCTATAAAGTCGTGTCGGACCTCGGCATCCTCGATTCCTACGTCGGGCTGACATTGCCTTTGATCGCCTCCGCGACCGCGACATTTCTTTTCCGCCAGTTTTTTCTCACCATTCCCGATGAGCTTGCCGAAGCGGCGCGCATGGATGGCGCCGGGCCGATGCGTTTCTTCTTCGACGTAGTGCTGCCACTGTCGAAGACATCCATCGCCGCGTTGTTCGTGATCCAGTTCATTTACGGCTGGAACCAGTATCTGTGGCCGCTGCTTATCACCACGCAGGAATCGATGTACACGACGGTGATCGGCATCAAGCGCATGATCGCCGGCGGGGATGCGGCGACGGAATGGAATCTGGTGATGGCGACGGCGATATTGGCGATGATTCCGCCGGCGATGGTGGTGATTTTGATGCAGAGGTGGTTTGTTAAGGGGTTGGTGGAGACGGAAAAATAGTGATGGTTAATCCGCGACAAGTGGATATGGGGAAGGGGGTTTGGAATAAGCTTCTTTGCCTTTGTGATCGCCTAATCGGACGTCCCGGCATGGTGCCATTTCTGGCGGGTGGTGGCCTCTATTTAGGTGCCCTTGCGCGAATGGGGAAGTATTTTCTGAGTGGTGCGATATGCACATTGATCTTGGCGTGCGCGAGCTATTTTGTCGTGCGTATTGGCAGATCAAGCAGACGTCACGCATTCAATGTTGCTTTGTTCGTGTTGTTCTTTGGAGGCTTCGGATTTGGAATCGGTTTCCTATCGCCCTATTGATTTGCCGGGGGTTGCCCGGCGGCAACTCACTTTCTTTGCTTCGCCAAAGAAAGTAACCAAAGAAAGGCGACCCCAGGTTCGTCGCCCTTCGGGTTCCCTGCGCTGCTCACAAACGCGGGCCGCTGCGGAACTCGGGCTCGAATGGGTATCTCGCAAGGGGTTTTGTTTGCGCTCACCCTCAGACAGTCCTCGCGGACTTCCCCCGCGTTTGCTCTGCTGCTCGGCGACTCTCATGGGGACCCGATTAACCCATCACTGCTGTCGCCCTGGATTTAGTCCGGGGGTGAGGCGGGGAATTCGTGGCGCATGCGCCACGCCCGGCGAACGCCAAGCCGATGCAGCGGCTTGGCCTAATTTGACTTAGATTGTCCATGGCAAACATCACTCTCAAAGACGTCAAGAAATCCTACGGCAAGCTGGCCGTGGTCCACGGGGTTGATGCCGAAATCGCCGATGGCGAATTCATCGTCATCGTCGGGCCTTCCGGTTGCGGGAAATCCACGTTGCTGCGGATGATCGCCGGGCTGGAGATCATCACGGCGGGCGAGGTATGGATCGGCGGCAAGCTGGTCAACAATCTGGAACCGAAGGACCGCGACATCGCGATGGTGTTCCAGAATTACGCGCTGTATCCGCACATGTCGGTGTACGAAAACATGGCGTACGGATTGAAGATTCGCAAGCTGTCGAAGGACGATATCGAAGCGCGCGTGCAGAAGGCGGCGAAAATTTTGGAACTGGGTGAGTTGCTGCAGCGCAAGCCGCGTGAGCTTTCCGGCGGCCAGCGGCAGCGCGTGGCGATGGGCCGCGCCATAGTGCGCCAGCCGAAGCTGTTTCTGTTCGATGAGCCGTTGTCGAATCTCGACGCCAAGTTGCGGGTGCAGATGCGGCTGGAAATCCAGAAGCTCTCGCGTGAATTGAAAACCACCAGCATTTTTGTCACCCACGATCAGGTGGAGGCGATGACCCTCGCGCACCGCATGATCGTGATGAATGCGGGACTGGTCGAGCAGATCGGCGCGCCGATGGAGGTTTACGACAACCCCGCGTCAATCTTTGTCGCGGGATTTATCGGTTCTCCGGCGATGAATTTCCTGGCGGGTAAGGTCAATGGCGGAATGCTCGAAATGGGCGATGGCTTGGGTGTGCCCCTGCCCGCGCGCGTGAAGGATAAAGTGAAAAGCGGCGATGCCGTCACGTTCGGTATTCGTCCCGAACATCTGGAACTTGGGCCCAACGGCATGGGACTGGTTGTCGAGAGCGCCGAAGCACTGGGATCGGATTCGCTGATACACGGCAAAATGGGCGCGCACATGGTGGTGGTGCGTGCCGATGGGTACATCAAGCATGACAATGGCGCGCGATTGACCGTCACGCCGATGCCGGAAAGATACTATTTCTTCGATTCGGCGAGCGGCAAGCGGCTATAGGTGAGTCGTGCGGAAACATCGGGTTTGAAATCAAAACCCCAGCACTGGCGCGCCTTGCAGGGCAAAAAACAGCCGGGAGCCGCTTCAGTACTGGAGTTTCATTGGTTGATCTCAATCAAATCGGTACCTGTCGCCTGCCATTAGAATTGCGCAATGTCTGATCTCGCTGCCCTCGCTGTCTTAACTCGCCGCCTCGAAGAACTTACCCTTAACACGTCTCCCGCGATCCATCAGGCACTCTACGATGGCTGGCTATTGCGCGCGTCCGCGACCGACACTCGCCGCGCCAACAGCGCGACGGCGATGCAGCCGTCGACGCTGCCGCTTGAGGAGAAAATTAACCGTACCGAGGAGTGGTACCGCACTTACGGGCAGCCGGCAATGTTTCGTCTGACGGAAGCGCTGGCGCCTCCTGAGCTGGATGGATTGTTAGCCAAGCGAGGCTACTCGCGGGAAGTCGAAACCTGGGTAATGACCAAGGATCTCTCGCGGGGGATTCCGCCGGGCGACTATCACCTGCCCGAGAGCGCGAAGCTGCTTGAGCGCAGCGAAGATGAAGGACTTGATGACATTCATCGCATGAAGGCTGTGAGCGCCGCGCTGCACACGCAAGATCTGAAGCGACAGGCACTGTGGAAAGGGCCACAGGTTTTTCTTTCCTTGAAAACCAGCCACGGCATCGCGTCCACGGGCATGGCCAGACTGGAAGCCGGCCACCTCGGCATTTTCAACATGCGTACCGCGAGCAAGGCGCGCGACAAAGGTTACGCGACAATTCTGGTTGCGTATCTGCTGGCATGGGGGCTGGAGCAGGGCGCTTCCACTGCTTTTCTGCAGGTTGATCAGGCAAATGAAGCGGCCATCGCGGTTTACCGCAAATTCGGTTTTTCGCCGGCGTACACCTATTGGCATCGCGTGCAGCCGGCCGTACCGGCAACCGGAACCAGTTGATCCGGCAGCGTGACCGCGTTCGGCAAACGCCACCGCGATACTGCGCCTGATCTTGCCCCATCGCCCCCGAGCGGGCCGATAGCGAAACGGAAACCCGCAAACACTGGCAAGCATGCCGGCGAAAACTGTTCGTGAAACATTGCAAATACAGGTAGTTGCTCGTTCGGCCGGTGTCCGCAGTCTGCATAGCCGGGGCGCCGCGCGTCATTCCACGGACTCAGCGCACCGGCGCCGGCAAAGGGAAATAGGGGGTAATTCCAGTCCTGTTCCCTGGACGGCGAACCCCGTTCGCACGCTACGATTTGCGTACGGCTATCCGGCCCGCAGCACTGGCTACGCATGCAATAAAACCACTGCGACACTAAAGAATCCACGTCAAATGCCGTTACTTGGCTCAATCGACGACAACAATCGCGCCAGTTTAAAAAACGCTCCGCCGAAGGGAACAGGCAACCATGTCCAATTCAATACTCCCGCATTACCTCGTGTGTCTGTGGAGGGCTTCCATTGGTTTAGCACTGACGTGCGGTAGCTTGGCTGCGTATGCCGAATCCGCCAGAAACGTCGCGGATCTCAGTCTCGAGGACCTCATGAATATCGAGGTAACTTCGGCATCGCGCAAAGCGCAGCGGCTGTCGGACACCGCTGCCGCCGTGTTCGTCATCACCGGCGACGATATTCGCCGGTCCGGTGCATCCTCCATACCGGAGATTTTGCAGATGGTGCCTGGCGTGCAGGTCGGGCGGCTCGCAAGCAATCGCTGGGCAGTGACGGTGCGCGGTTTCGACGGGCGTTTCGCCAACAAATTGCTGGTGCTGCGGGACGGTCGCAGCATTTATTCGCCGCTGTTCTCCGGTGTCCTGTGGGAAGAGCAGGACATGAACCTTGAGGATATCGATAGCATCGAGGTAATTCGCGGGCCCGGGGCGGCATTGTGGGGCGCCAATGCGGTCAATGGCGTGATCAACATCATTACCAAAAAGGCAAAGGACACGCAGGGCGCGATGGTATCGGCTGGCGTCGGCACGTTGGAGCGCGCCGCATTGACCGCGCGCTACGGTGGCATGATGGGCGATGAGACGCGCTTCCGGATTTACGCGAAGGCAGTGGACCGCTCATCGATGGTCGACATGAACGGTGAGCGTGCCAACGATAGCTCGGGCTCGGACCTCGCCGGATTTCGCATCGACAGCCGCCTGCGCGATGACTCGCGCCTCACCTTTTCAGGTGAATCGCGCAAAAGCCGCGGCGGGGATACCTGGGCCACGCCGGTCTTGACGGCACCGTACAGCCTTAACAAAGCCGTTCGCCAATTCAACTCCGGATCCAATCTTCTTGGGCGCTATGAGCGCAATCTCGAAGAGGGTTCCGCGATCACATTCCAGGCCTTCGTTGATCATTCCGAACTTGATATCGATGGATCCGTGGGCGAGCGCCGCAATACCATCGATTTCGATTTTCAGCACCGGCTTCATGCGGGCGAACGCAATGACATCATCTGGGGCCTGAATGTCCGGAACTCGCGTGACAGCCTGACGGGCGGCGGTTATATCAATTTTGCCGTGCCAAGCCGCACCTTCAGGCTCGCCAGTGTCTACGTGCAGGATGAGATCACGATTGTCCCGGATAAATTGCGGCTGACCGTCGGCGCGAGGTTCGAGCACAACAACTTTTCCGGCAGCGAACCGCAGGCTAACGTGCGCGTGTTCTGGCGGCCTGATGCGATGCACAGTCTCTGGACAGCCGCTTCGCGCGCAACCCGGACGCCGTCGCGAGGCGAAACGGACGCGATTGTGCAGCTCAGCGTGACGCCACCCTTGTCGCCGCAAAACCCGACGCCGTTTCCGATGTTGCTCCGTTCGGTACCCAACGTGGCGCAGGGGCTGGTGTCCGAGCATGTCGACTCACTCGAGTTTGGCTACCGCGCGCAACTAGGCACACGGCTATCGCTTGACGCCGCCCTGTTTGCCAACCGCTATCGCCGCTTGCGATCCGCGAGCATTGTCTCGACAGGGCTTGAGTTCGCGCCTGCGCCATACCTGGTCACGACTATCGCGGTCGACAACCTCGCGTCGGCTGAGACCCGTGGCATCGAACTCGCGCTCGACTGGCGTCCATACTCATGGTGGCGCTTGCAGCCCAGCTATGCGTGGTTTCGCATGACAGCGCCCGTGACGGGTGACCCGGTGCGCGATTCCGACGGCGAAAGAATTGCCGGGAACAGCCCGCGCCATCAGTTTTCGTTGCGCTCGCAGTTCGATGTGGCGGAGCGCCAGCGACTTGATTTGTGGCTCCACTATGTCAGCAGCCTTACGTATGCCAATATTCCGGGCCGCTGGGATCTGGATATTCGCTATGCGTGGCGGCCGCGCAAGGACCTGGAACTGGCAGTGACCGGGCAGAATCTTCTGCACAAGCAACTCCCGCAGTTCAAAAGCGACAATTTGGCGTCGATACAGCTTCAGGTTCAGCGAAGTGCCCAACTGAATGCGAAATGGCAGTTCTAAGTCACTAAGCCATCGGGAAATCTGACCGTGTCGAGATACGCCATTCGCCTTCTGCTTGGGGCCCTGCTGCTGGCGCTAGCGCTGACTACGGTCGTCCGCGCCCAGCCGGACAAGCCTACCGAGTACCAGATCAAGGCGGCCTTCCTTTATAACTTCGCCAAGTTCACCGATTGGGGCAGTAGCAACCCCGCGATCGCGGCATCGCAAGAGGGTGGCTTTGTGCTCTGTGTCGCGGGCAAGGATCCTTTCGGTTCCGCGCTGGCGGCCATCGAGGGCAAGCTCGTGCAGGGACAACGCCTGCGCATTCGCCTGGGCGTATCGCCCGAGACGATCTCGGGTTGCCACATGTTGTTCGTGTCCGAGTCCGAGGAACGTCGGGCACCGGTATTTCTCAAGGCCGTGCAGCAGCATCCGGTGCTGACGGTTAGCGATATCGAGGGCTTTACCGATGCCGGCGGAATGATCGGATTGGTGGTGGCGGACAGCCGGATCCAGTTCGACATCAATCTTGCGCCGGCCAATCGCGTCAACCTGAAAGTCAGCTCGCAGTTGCTCAGCCTTGCACGCTCGGTGAGCGGCGGCAAGGGCAGGAACTGAAAATGCGTTTTCGCGACCTGCCCATTACGCGCAAGCTCACGGCCATCACCATGGCCGCGGTCGGCGTCGGGTTGCTGGTGAGTTTCGCCTTGTTCGCGGTCAACGAGATCCGCACGCAACGCAAAGCGGCCGGCACGCAACTCGAAAGTTTTGCGGAATTGATCGGCAACAACTGCGCGGCGGCGATATTCTTCGATGACTCGCGTGCCGCAGAAAAAAACCTCTCGGCGCTGCATACGCGCAAGGAAATCACCGCTGCCTGGATTCAGCGTCCTGACGGCGCCGTGGTTGCGGCATTCGCGTCGCGCGGCGCCGGACCGGCTGGCGCGAATGCGCCGCCACCAAGTGAATCGACCGCCGATGATTGGCAGTCACTCTCCGAACTCACCGTTTCGCGCCCGATTCAATACGATAACGAGACGATCGGCCGCATCGGCATCCGCGCGGATCTCTCCGGAATGTGGGGGCGTATGCTTGATAGCCTGGCCATGGCGGCCCTCGGCATGCTGCTTGCGTTTGGCGTCGCCATCGTCCTTACCTCAAGATTGCAACGCGCAATCACGATGCCCATTGAGCAACTCGCGGCATCGGCACGCGCGTTGTCGTCAGACAGGACCTACAACCAGCGCGTCATCAAGCACAGCAACGATGAACTCGGCGAACTGGTCGATCGATTCAATGAAATGCTAGGCGAAATCACGGCGCGGGACCAGGCGCTGCAGGAAAACCGCCTCGAGCTTGAGCACAAGGTCGAGACGCGTACGGCGGAGTATTTGCAGGCCAAGGAAGCCGCCGAAGCGGCGAACCGCGCCAAATCCCAGTTCCTCGCCAACATGAGCCACGAGATCCGCACGCCGATGAACGGCGTGCTGGGCATGACCGAGCTGCTGCTCGGCACCGAACTGAGCGAACGCCAGCGGCGCCTCGCCGACACCGCGCGCCAGTCCGGCACCGCCCTGCTCAAGATCATCAACGACATCCTCGACTTCTCCAAGATCGAAGCCGGCAAGCTCGAACTGGAGCATGTCGACTTCGACCTGCGCCGCACCCTCGACGAACTGGTCGGCCTGTTCGCCGAGCCGGCCCAGGCCAAGGGGATCGAACTGATCCTGCACGTGGACGAAACCGTGCCGCCGGCGCTGCGGGGCGATTGCGGGCGGCTGCGGCAGATCCTCACCAACCTCATCACCAACGCCATCAAGTTCACCGAGCAGGGAGAAGTCGCGGTGCGCATCGGCCATGGCGCCGCACGAGGGCGAGCGCGTGGTACTGCGCTTCCAGGTCAGCGACACCGGCATCGGCATCGATGCCGACACCCAGGCACGGCTGTTCAGCGCCTTTTCCCAGGCCGACAACAGCACCACGCGCAAATACGGCGGCACCGGCCTGGGGCTCGCCATCAGCAAGGAGCTGGTCGGGTTGTTCGGCGGCGAAATCGGCGTCACCAGCGAACTCGGCCACGGCGCCACGTTCTGGTTCACCGTGCCGTTTGCCACGCAACAGGACGCCGTCCCCTATGCCCCGCCGCGGCCGGCCTCGCTGCATCACCTGCGGGTGCTGGTGGTCGACGACAATGCCACCAACCGGGAAATCCTCTGCAGCCAGCTCGCCGGACTGGGCCTGCGCGCCGACAGCGTCGCCGGCGGGCAGGAAGCGCTGCGCGCCCTCCTCGGGGCTGCCGGCCGCGACCCCTATCGCATTGCCATCCTCGACATGCACATGCCGGGCATGGACGGACTGGAACTGGCGCGACTCATCCGTCGCGACCCCGCGATCAAGGATGTCGAGCTGCTGATGCTGAGCTCGGTCGGCCTCGATGTGCCCACGCCGACCCTGCATGCATTGCGCGTGCGCACCTGGCTGACCAAGCCGGTCAGCCGTTCGCAGTTGAGCGACTGCCTGATCGCCTGCACGGCCATTGACGCATCCGTATCCGGCCCGGCGGCAATCTTGACGGCGTCCTCGGTGCCGACCGCGACCTCGACTGCGGGAGCATCGGTGCCCGGCCCGCGTGCCCTGCACGTACTGGTCGCCGAAGACAACCTGGTCAATCAGGCGGTGGCCATCGAGATGCTGGCGGCGCTGGGCTGCACCTGCCGGATCGCCGCGAACGGGCGCGAGGCGCTCGCCGCGATGGCGCAGGATGCCTATGACGTGGTGCTGATGGACTGCCAGATGCCGGAGATGGATGGCTTCGAAGCCACCCGGGCGCTGCGCGCGCGGGAGGCCGCCAGCGGCGCACCGCGCTTGCGGGTGATCGCCTTGACCGCGCACGCCATGGAGGGCGACGAGGCGCAATGTATTGCCGCCGGCATGGATGGCTACCTCGCCAAGCCTTATGGTCAGCAGCAGCTGGAGGCGGCGATCCGAAGCCATCTCGCGCCGCAATCGGCGAATGCGGCGTCAGCTGCGACCGGCACAGCAGGCGCCGCAACGAACACGACGGCGGCAGCCAATATGGGCGACGAGAACGTCGTCGAGGGGCTGGACCGGCGGGTGCTGGACAGTATTCGTGCGCTGGACAAGGCGGGCGGCAACGCGGTGCTGGCGCGTCTGATCGGGATTTACCAGAAGAGCGCACCGCCGCTGGTGCAGGCGATACGGGCGGCGGCGGATGCGGGCGACGTGGCGGCGGTCAGCCGGGCGGCGCATACGCTGCGGCCGAGCAGCCTTTACGTGGGCGCGACCCGGCTGGGTAGCCTGTGCCGGGAGATCGAGGTCGCGGGCAAGGCCACGCCCCCGGCGATGTCGCTGACCCAGGTCGCCGCGCTGGAGGCGGAATTCGTACGGGTTGAGCTGTGGTTGCGGGCGGAACTGATGGAAGAAGTCGTATGAACACTGCTGTACGCATGACGCCAATGCCACACTTTCTTGTCATTGAAAGCCAACCAGCGCATTTTTGACGGGAACGCTCGAATTCGCGCCAATCCGGATCGGAATCGTCGAGCGGGTTAACATACGCGCCATGATAAAGACGCCCGCTGGCGCGACGCCCGTTCCTGCTGAATCTACCTCTGCCTCGGCCGAAGGCATGGCCCTCCTGCAGGCAGGGAATTTGCGTGGAGCCGAGCGGCGATTGCGGGATGCCTTGGCATGCGATGCCCGCGATGCACAGGCGTTGCTCGGCCTCGGCGTCGTCGCGCATCAGACGGGCCACTTTGCGGCGGCGCTGGCATTGTTTGATCGCAGTATCTCGGTCAATCCTTCGTTACCTGCCGCCCACGTAAACCGTGGCAATTCGCTGGCCGCTCAGCAGCAACACGCAGCGGCAGTCGCCGCGTTCGAAACCGCGTTGTCGATGTCACCGGAATTGCCCAGCGCGCTGATCAACATGGCCAACGCGCTGCATGCGCTGGGCCGGCTTGATGAAGCCGTTGCCGCGCTTGAGCGCGCGCGGGTGCGCCAGCCTGGTTCTGCGGAACTGCTCAACAACCTCGGCAATTTTCTCAAGGATCAGGGCCGGCTCGTGGAAGCGCTCGCATGCTATCAGCGTGCGCTGGAGCTGAACCCGATGATGCAGCAGGTATTCAGCAACCGCCTGGCCGCATTGAAGGTCGATGCATTGCTGACGCCCTCGCAAATTCTCGATCAACACCGCCAGTGGTCGAACTGGTTTGAAGCTGTGTCGACGCATGCGCCGTTGCTCGTGAATTCACCGGAGACGGCGCGGCGCTTGCGCGTGGGCTATGTCTCGCCGGATTGCCATACAGCGGTGCCGGCGTTCCTTGATCCGGTTATCGCATGCCACGATCGCCGGCAGTTCGACGTGTTCTGCTATTTCAATAATCCGCAGGATCCGGAAAAATTGAAAATCCTTGGCATTGCCGACACTGCACGAATCATGCGCGGCCGCGATGACCAGCAGGTTGCCACACAGATTCACGAAGACGCCATCGATATCCTCATCGATATCGCCGGGCACACCGGCCACAATCGCCTCGGCGTGTTTGCGCGCAAGCCCGCGCCCGTGCAAATGACGTGGCTGGATTACCTCTGCACCACGGGTCTGCAAGCGATGGACTATCGCATCACTGATCCCATCGCCGATCCGCCGGGCAGTGAAGCGTTTCATTGCGAGGCGCTGCTGCGATTGCCGCATGCGCAGTGGTGCTGGCAGCCAGACGATGCCGCGCCGCCCGTGTCGGACCTGCCGGCGATGCGGCGCGGCCATATCACGTTTGGCTCATTCAACAATGCGCAAAAGCTCACCGACGCCACGCTCCAATTGTGGCGCCGCCTGCTGGAAATTCTGCCTGACGTGCATATGCGTGTTGCCGGCATTCCCGAGGGCGTGGCGCGTGCCCGCGTGTTGGCGGGCCTTGCGTGCGACGCTTCGCGCGTGACGTTCCTGGCGCGCCTGAGCGTGGCAGACTACCGCGCCGCATTTGCCGAAGTCGATATCGCGCTTGATCCATTTCCATTTTCTGGGGCAACCACGACGCTTGATGCGTTGTGGCAAGGCGTGCCGGTGTTGACGCTTCCGGGGCAGCGGTCCTGTTCCCGTTCAACGGCCAGTTTGCTCACCACGCTCAATTTGCCCGACTTGATCGCGACCGGCGAAACGGATTTCCTCGCGCGCGCAAACCGGCTGGCTGCCGACATCGGCGGATTGGTTGAATTGCGCGCATCGATGCGGCAGCGGATGCGGACGAGTCCGATATTGGATACCGTCAGTTTCACGCGCGATCTTGAGCACCTGTATCAGCAAACGTGGCAACTTTGGTGCGAACAGCGTATCGAGGCGAATGGCCGGCCGGATCGCTTTGCCGGAAGCGAAACAGCGTTACAGCAATCCCGCGCCGCGCTCGATTCCGGGCGGCATGACGACGCGCTTGCGCTGCTGCAACCGCTGATGAAATGCCGCCCGCATTGGGAACTCGCCAAGCGCGAGATGGCGCGTGCCTGCATGGCGTGGTCTCGCGCGAATCCACGAATCGCTGCCGCATGGAAAGAGCCGATTGCTTTCGTGGAGAAGCGGTGCAAAGTCTCCGCCATCGTCTGTAGTAACCGTCCGGCGTATTTCGCCAACATCGAACGCCAGCTCAGCGGGCAGTTTATGCGTCATCAATTTGAATTGATTGGTATCCATGACGCGAAATCGCTTTGTGAAGCCTATAACCGCGGCGCGGCCAGGGCCACGGGAGAAATACTGATCTTTTGCCACGACGACATCGATATTGTGCACGCCGATTTCGGTGAACGGCTGTTGCGTCATCTCGCGTCGTGCGACTTGGCCGGTGTCGCGGGGGCCAGCAAACTGGTGAACGCCGACTGGGGGCACGCGGGCGTGCCGTATGTGCATGGCCAGATCATCCACCGGCCACCAGGGCAGGAGGGCTACCTTTATTTCTGTGCAGGAATGCAGGCGCCGGTGGTGGAGCATATCCACGCACTCGACGGCGTCTTCATCGGCATGCATCGCGAGGTGTGGGAAGCGGTGCGATATGACGAGACGACCTTCGATGGCTTTCATGGGTACGATATCGATTTCACCTATCGCGCGCACTTTGCCGGCTATCGCCTCGCGGTACCCATGGACCTGTTGCTGATTCATTTCTCCACTGGCGGGTATGATCTCAAGTGGCAGGCGAGCAATCTCAAGTTCTTGCGCAAATTCCCAACGCTTTCCAATCTTCCCGCCATGCACCGCCATTCGAATTTGCATGTGAAATTGAAAACACTCGAACAACTCGAACATTTGCACACCGGACTACTCCACCACCACTTCGGCGCCTGATCACAACACTCATGAACGACAAAGACATTACATTGCTTGCCGCCCAGCTAGGCGCCGCGCTGAAAGGCCGCGGCCTGATGCTGACCACGGCGGAATCATGCACTGGCGGTGGCATTGCCGAGGCGGTCACCCGCATCCCCGGGTCATCGGCGTGGTTCGACTGTGCCTTCGTGACCTACAGCTATGAAGCCAAAACCTCCATGCTGGGCGTCCACCGTGACATATTGGTCGACTACGGCGCCGTGTCGCAGGAGACGGCGCGCGAAATGGCGGATGGCGCCATTTCCCGTTCCCGCGCGCAGGTTGCCGTGGCGGTCACCGGCATTGCCGGTCCCGAGGGCGGCATGGCCGACAAGCCGGTCGGCACGGTCTGGTTTGCCTGGAAATTCCCAAAAAAGCCTGTCATTACAGAGGTTTGCCATTTTTCAGGCGACCGGACCGCCGTCAGAAACCAGACGGTCGTTCATGCGCTAAGCAAGTTGCTGCATAATCTCAGTTGACCCGCCGTTCGGCAGGTTGCACCCAGCAATCACGCAACGTCGCACACCCCCCCAAAAAAAACTTGCAATCGGTTTAGCTTTTCGGTACTGTACGGAAATACAGGCTGTATTCATTTACAGTCATTCGAGTCCACCTCCATCGAATTTCCAACCACCGGGAGCAAACCATGAACATGATGAAAGAATCCTTTATGGACGAAAACAAATCCAAAGCCCTGCAGGCCGCGCTTTCACAAATCGAGAAGCAGTTTGGCAAGGGTTCGATCATGAAAATGGGCGACGGCAATGTCATCCCCGACATCATTCCGGTATCGACCGGCTCGCTGGGCCTGGATATCGCGTTGGGCATCGGCGGCCTGCCGCGCGGTCGCGTGTGCGAAATTTACGGGCCGGAATCGTCCGGCAAGACCACGCTCACGCTGCAAGTCATCGCCGAGATGCAGAAGACCGGTGGCACGGCTGCCTTTATCGATGCCGAACATGCGCTCGACCCACAATATGCCGCCAAGCTGGGCGTGAACATCAATGACCTCCTGATCTCGCAACCGGATAACGGCGAACAAGCCCTGGAAATCGCTGACATGCTGGTGCGTTCCGGCTCGGTCGATATCGTGGTCATTGACTCTGTCGCGGCGCTCACGCCGCGCGCCGAAATCGAAGGCGAGATGGGTGACCAGTTGCCCGGCCTGCAGGCGCGCCTGATGTCGCAAGCGCTGCGCAAGCTCACTGCCAATATCAAACGCTCCAACACGCTGGTCATATTCATCAACCAGATCCGCATGAAAATCGGCGTCATGTTTGGCAGCCCCGAAACCACCACCGGTGGCAATGCGCTCAAGTTCTATGCTTCGGTGCGTATCGATATCCGCCGCATTGGCGCGATCAAGAACGGCGAAGAGGTGATCGGTTCTGAGACCCGCGTGAAAGTTGTCAAGAACAAAGTCGCGCCGCCGTTCCGCATCGCCGAATTCGACATCCTGTATGGCGAAGGCATTTCACGCGAAGGTGAAATTATCGAGCTCGGCGTGATCCACAAGATCGTCGATAAATCCGGCGCGTGGTATGCCTACAAAGGCGAAAAAATCGGCCAGGGCAAGGACAACACCCGCAAGTTTCTGAAAGAAAATCCCGCTATGGCCAAGGAAATTGAAGCCCGGATTCGCGCAGCTGTCGGCGTGAGCGGCACCCCCGGCGGCGGCAGTGACGAGAGCGAAGAAGTCGAAGAGTAATCATCCTCCCGCGTGCGCGGCTTCGTCGCGGCGCACGCGCAGAGTTCGCATAGCGTTCGCGCGCGTGTCTGTCTTGCCACCCTCCTGATTGAGTGAAGCGTCATGAATAGTGCCGTTCGAATCACGATCTGTTTTGCCATGACAGCGCTCGCTTTGGGCGTGGCCCATGCGCAACAGCTTGAAGAAACCAGGAAAACCGGAGTTACGCAGATGAGCTTTCAGGCGAAGGGCACATTCGAAGTCTCGCTGACCGCGCAATCGCTGGCGGATGCCGCGGCGAACGAAAAACTTGGCCGCATGGCCATCGACAAACGCTTTTCCGGTGATCTCATCGGTAACAGCAAAGGCGAAATGCTGAGCGCCATGACGGACACCAAGGGCTCGGCCGGTTACGTTGCCATTGAGCGGGTCGACGGATCACTCAACGGGCGCAAAGGGTCGTTTGTGTTGCAGCACAACGGCGTCATGACGCGCGGCTTGCCGCAGTTGTCCGTTACTGTCGTGCCGGATTCGGCTACAGGTGATCTGGTAGGGCTCGCGGGTTCATTCAAGATTGACATTGTCGACAAGAAGCACTTCTACGATTTTCAGTATTCGTTGCCGAAGTAACAGCAAAAGAATTGATGGTTGGGCCGCCGGACCAAGGTAACTTGAAATCAGCGGCTCTTTTTTATTCTGTATCACACTGCCCCAAGCTAATTTCCGTCCTATGTCGCCGCGCCCGAAAGGTGAGGGTCGGCACAAGACGGCTAGACAGGGCAACACGTCTCCGGAGACCTTCATGCAATCCGCTACCTCGTCATCACTCGCATCGCATTCTTTCCGCAATCCGCAGGACTTCCTTGCCCACCGACCGATGCTTCATCCGCAGCGCCAACGACCGGCGGCGGTCTGTACCCGTTGCGCCGCGTTTTCCTTTACGTTCAGCGCCATCGATCAACCCTGTGAACGCATCAGCCACGGCAAGCCTTGTTCGGGTGTGCTGACCAGTGTGCTCGCCGGCAATGCATGGCAAGCCTGCACAGCATGCAATGGCACAGGGTGGCATACCGGCATGGTGTGCATGCATTGCCAGAGCCTGGGCTGGCGGCTGTTTCGAAAGCATTCATGAGCCGGCAAATCCCATAGCGGGCCGGCAAGAAAGTACATCATCGAAACGGCCAAACCGGAAAACAAGGAACTCCTTTCCCGCGCGTTGGGATTTCTCTCGCGGCGCGATGCGTCACGCGCGGAGTTTGTCGCGAAGTTGGTTGCGGCAGGTTTCGAGAAAATGGAAGTGGAGGGCGCCGCCGACTGGTGTGTGTCGCTGGGCTTTCTCAATGAAGCCCGTTACGTGGAAGGTGCGGCCCGCCGTCTGTCCGCCAAATACGGCGTGAGCCGCGTCACGCAGACGCTGCGCAGCAAAGGCGCCACGGAAGAAGCCATCGCCGAGGTCGTGCCCGATCTGAAGGAAAACGAATTGGCGCAGGCGCGGGCAATCTGGACACGCAAGTTCCGCGAGCCGCCCGCCGATGCCAGCGCGAAGGCGAAACAGATACGCTACCTGCAATCTCGCGGTTTCGGTTTTGCGATCATTAAGCAGGTGATTGTGGGCACGGAAGAGTAGGGCATCAATCGCCGTACGGCAGGTGCAAACAATTTGCCCCGCCGTGCATCCAGGCGATGCGTACTGGAAGAATCGCGCGCCTCAAGTTGTTTCAAGGCGCAGCAAGGATTAATGCGCGAGCGCCCCAATGCACCGTTGGGTGAACTCGGCGTCACGCCAACCACCTGGCCACCAACGCACTCAGCGAGTTTGCGACGGAGACGCTTTCTTGCTCATGAGTTGCAGCAGCTTGTCACCTGCCTTCGGGTCGAGATCAAACCAGAGCAAAGGCGCTGCCGCCAATGCCAGCGCCAGCCCGAAAAGAATCATTCGAAGAGTAGACATGCGTTCAATTTACTCTAATTGGGGCAGCCAGTGGAATCCCTTCATCAGGTTATTTTGCGGTTGCACTGGGCCGATACGCCGCGCCCGATACGTTCTGTTACACATCAACCTGGCATGACCAAGTGGCCGGCACACAAGGGCTCCGGTCAACTTTGCAGCGTATAATTTTGCGGACGTTCCTTCCTTCTCATTTCTTACCTGAGTACCCGCGAACCATGGCCAAAGTCACCCACCTGAACGTCTCCGGCGCGCCGCATTCGACTGAAGAAGAAGGGCGCAATCCCGGCACCAAATTCGATCTCGGCCCCGTGAAGGATGTGCGCGTCAATCGCAGCGCGGTGGAACGGCGCGCCGCCACCATGTCGACGCGCCGCACCGTCAAAAAAGAGCACCAGGCCGCGTGGCTGATCCATGCCGTGAAGACGATCGACCTCACCACCTTGAGTGGCGACGACACGCCTGGCACCGTGCGGCGCCTGTGCGCCAAGGCCCGGCAGCCGATTCGCGCTGAACTGCTGAACGACATGGGCATCATCGAGCCGCTGCACACTGGCGCCGTGTGCGTATATCACCACTTCGTCGCGACCGCCGTGGATGCGCTGCAAGGCGCCGGTATTCCGGTGGCGGCCGTTTCCACCGGTTTCCCCGCCGGCCTCAATCCTTTTCCGCAAAAGATTGAAGAGATCAAAGCCAGCGTGAAAGACGGCGCCAGCTGAAATCGATATCGTCATTTCGCGTGAGCACGTGCTCAATGGCAACTGGCGCGCGCTCTATGACGAAGTCAAAGCGTTCCGCGAAGCCTGCGGCCGCGCGCACATGAAAGCCATCATCGCCACCGGCGAACTCGGCACACTGAAGAACATCATGCGAGCGAGCATCGTGTGCATGCAGGCCGGATCGGACTTCATCAAGACCTCGACCGGCAAGGAGCCGACCAACGCCACGCTGGCCGGATCACTGGTGATGGTGCGCGCGATCCGCCAATACCACGAACAGACGGGGGTGAAAGTCGGCTTCAAACCTGCCGGCGGGATTCGCACCGCGAAGCAGGCGCTGGACTGGCTGATATTGATGAAGGAGGAATTGGGGGATGAGTGGATGCAGCCGCATCTGTTCCGACTCGGGGCGTCGGCGCTGACCAATGATATCGAGCGGCAGTTGGAGCATTTTGCGTATGGACGGTATGCGTCGATGCAGTACCAACCGCTCGGTTAAGCCAACCATCCATCATGCAAATGACAGGCATTCCATTCGGCACCACCGATTGGTCCTTGATCGAAAGAACTGAACACAAGGGCTTCAGCGGTTCAGCCTTCTGGCGCACGCAGAAATTCAACAATATCCGTGTGCGCATGGTCGAATACACACCCGGCTACCTCGCCGATCATTGGTGCGTGAAGGGCCATGTACTTTTGTGCATGGAAGGGGAATTGCATACCGAACTGGAAGACGGTCGCAAATTCTTGCTGAAGCCGGGAATGAGCTATCAAGTGGCGGATAACGAAGAGTCCCATCGTTCCTATACGGATATTGGCGCCAAACTTTTCATCGTCGATTGACTGCCTTGACGTTCCAAACGTGTTTTTTCCAGTGTGCAACGATCAAGAACAATTATTGAGCGGAAAATAATGAAAGTCACAGACCTCACCAAAACCCTCGCCTACGGCCTCGCACCCGAAGCCGCGAAACCCGCGCTCGACTGGATCGCCGAACACGCCGGGAAATTCCAGCTCTTCATCGGGAACGAGTGGAAGAATCCTTCTGGCAGGGAATGGTTCGACTCCATCAATCCGGCCACTGGAAAGAAACTCGCGAGCATCGCGCAAGGCACCACGGCCGACGTGAACGCCGCCGTCAAAGCTGCGCGCAAGGCCTACCCCGCGTGGTCCGCCACTCCGGGCCACATCCGCGCGCGCTACCTGTACGCGATCGCGCGCCAGATACAGAAACACGCGCGGCTGTTCGCCGTGCTGGAAACGATGGACAACGGCAAGCCGATCCGCGAGACGCGCGATATCGATATCCCGCTGGTAGCGCGCCACTTCTATCATCACGCCGGCTGGGCGCAACTGATGGACCACTCACTGCCCGATCACCAATCGCTCGGCGTGGTCGGCCAGATCATCCCGTGGAATTTTCCGCTGCTGATGCTCTCGTGGAAAATTGCGCCGGCGATCGCGATGGGCAACACGGTGGTGCTGAAGCCCGCCGAATTCACCTCGCTCACCGCGCTGCTGTTCGCCGAAATCTGCGCATCCGTCGGCCTGCCGCCGGGCGTGGTCAATATCATCACCGGCGATGGTCGCACCGGCGCCGCGCTCGTTGAGCATCCGGACGTGGACAAGATCGCCTTCACTGGTTCCACCGATGTCGGTCGCATCATCCGCAAAGCCACCGCCGGCACGCACAAGAAACTCTCGCTCGAACTTGGCGGCAAATCGCCCTTCATCGTGTTCGACGATGCCGATCTCGACAGCGCCGTCGAAGGCGTGGTCGACGCGATCTGGTTCAACCAGGGGCAGGTGTGCTGCGCGGGCTCGCGCCTGCTGGTGCAGGAAGGTGTCGCGGAAAAAATGTACAAGAAACTCCGCGCGCGCATGGAAAAACTGCGCGTCGGCGATCCGCTGGACAAAGGCATCGACATCGGCGCCATCGTCGCCCCGGTTCAGTTGAAACAAATTGAAGCGCTGGTGAAGCAGGGCGCGGATGAAGGCGCGACCTTGTGGCAACCGAGCTGGGCCCACACAAAATGCGGCCCCGAAGGCGGCTGCTTTTATCCGCCCACACTCTTCACCAACGTCTCGCCCGCGTCCACCATCGCGCAAGTCGAAATCTTCGGCCCCGTGCTTGCCGCGATGACCTTCCGCACGCCCGAAGAAGCCGTCAAGCTCGCCAACAACACGCGCTATGGTTTGGCCGCCAGCATCTGGAGTGAGGACATCAACCTCGCTCTCGATCTCGCCACGCAAGTAAAGGCCGGCACCGTCTGGATCAACAGCACCAATCAATTCGACGCAGCGAGTGGCTTCGGCGGTTATCGCGAATCGGGTTTCGGGCGGGAAGGAGGCAAGGAAGGGCTCTACGAATACGTCAAACGCAAGTCCGCGCCACAAGGCAAAACCCAAGCGCCCGCGCGCCTCTCCAGCCAAAAAGCCTCGGAGAAGCGCGCCAGTGCTGGACGTTCACTTCCGGCTTTGCCCCCCATCGACCGCACCGCCAAACTCTTCATCAATGGCAAACAAACGCGCCCCGCCGGCGGCCTCTCCCTTGCCATCTACGCGCCGGACAAAACCAGAATCGGCGACGTCGGCGCCGGCAACCGCAAGGACATCCGTAACGCCGTCGAAGCCGCTCGCGCGACCGCAAATGGCTGGGCCAAATCCACCGGCCATAACCGCGCGCAGATCATCTACTACCTCGCCGAAAACCTCGCCGCCCGCGCCGGCGAATTCGCGCAGCGCATCAGTCAGCAAACGGGCGCATCACCGATCGCGGCCAACGCGGAAGTCGAAGCATCCATCGAGCAGCTCTTCACCGCCGCCGCCTGGGCCGACAAATACGACGGCCACATCCACGGCGTGCCGCAACGCAACGTCACGCTGGCGATGCCGGAGCCGATGGGCGTGCTCGCCATCGTCATGCCGGATGAGCACCCGCTGCTGGCACTGGCCGCGCTCGCCGCACCCGCGCTCGCGATGGGCAATGCGCTGGTGATCGTGCCCTCGCCCAAACACCCGCTCAGCGCCACCGATCTCTACCAGGTGCTGGAAACCTCCGACGTGCCGCACGGCACCATCAACATCGTCACCGGCGACCGTGACGAACTGGCCAAAACGTTGAGCGAACACGACGACGTGGATGCGATCTGGTATGCAGGTGCTGCAGAAGGCCAGGCCGCCGTGCAGAAAGCCAGTGCCGCCAACATGAAACGCACGTGGGTGATGGAGGCGGGCGGCGCGCTGCCGAATGTGGACGACGTCCTTCGCGAGGCCACACAGGTGAAGAATATCTGGGTGCCGTATGGGGCGTAGTTGTCGCACGTAATCACGTGTAAGTAGTCGCAGTTACGTGCGGTGGCGCGCGGGGCAACGCAAGCGCAGGCCACGGAAAACCGGGATATTGACACCGCAAAGACGGGAGCCACCCCGCTGGCGCGAGCAGAATGTTAACCACGATCTTTTGATATAAGTCACAATTCCCGAATCAGTTCAGAAAACTGTTCAAGAAAGGAGGCCAACATGTCGGACGTCATCAATATCCTGCTGCAGGAGCATCGCAATATTTCCCGGGTGCTGGACCTCATCCAGCGGCAAGCGGCCAATTTGGCCAGCCGCGCGCCGGTGAACTATCGTTTGCTGGAGAGTTGCTTCCAGTATCTGTCGAGTTATCCCGAGAAATGCCATCACCCGAAGGAAGACCTGGTCTACCGGAAATTGCGCAGCAACTGCCCGGATATCGTGGATTCGCTCAGGGACCTGGTCGATGAGCACGAGACGCTTGCGTATTTCACGCGGAACCTGCGGCGCAGCATCGCGGTCGTGCAGCATCAATTGCCGACGGTCAACACACCATTGGCCGAACAACTGACCACTTATCTGGACGCCTACCATCTGCACATGGCGACGGAAGAAAAGTGTTTCTTTCCTCTGGCGCTGAAGCGGCTCAGTCACGATGAGCTCGCGGAAATCGATTTCACGCTCTTCGATCAACCGGATCATCTGTTTGACCGCGAAGCCGAAGCGAAGCTCGCCGAATTGCACCGGGCCATTTCCCAATCGGGCGCGGTCGAAGACCTGCGGGCCGACCACCGCGAAGAGGCCGCGTGGCTCGCCGCGCTACATGACATCGCCAATTTCAACGACGCCATGCAACGCGCCGGCGATCCGGTTTTGCTGGCCCGCTCGTCCAGCGGCGGTTATGAACTGAAAGATGGCGGACAGGTGCTGCTGTACATCCCGCCCTGCAGCGAATCCCGCGCAGCGTGGTGCGCCTACTACTACCGCAAGGCGACCAACCCACCTGACAATGTTTTTACCATTGATCGCGCGGGGTAGCGGCGCATTCGAGGAATTGCGCGACAGCGGAGAGCCCCATCAAGGTCGATGCCAAGCACGACAAAGTGGAATGCGAGAACGACCAAGTGCGCGTGCTACACATCAACTACGGCGTCAATGAAAACCCGTCATGCACGAACATCCGAACGTCGTCGCCATCTTCCTGACCGATGGACACACGAAATTCACGTTGCCCGATGGCAAGACCATCAATGCGCCGATCAAAGCAGGCACCACGCAAGAACTATCAGGGTCTACCCTCATTAGTCAACCGCAAGTAAGGGAAGCAACTTTCCAGACCGCCATTTGACAATCGACAAATCTACGCCATCGATGCTGCCGTTGGTGTTGACGTCATAGGCAAAGTTATCGCCCGCCGTAATCGACTGTCCCATCCGGCGTTTTATGGCGCTGATGTCGGCCGCATTTATTTTGCGCGAACCGGTGATATCGCCGAAAAGAAAGCCGACATTGACCTCGACAGAGGTCAATCCATTGACGCCGGTGGCTCGGACCTTTGCGCGTGTCATATCGGCAATCGGCGGTAGCAGGATGCTGACTTCATTACCGGAAAAAACTGGCGTCGGATTTCCCAACGATATGCCGTTGGCATCTTCAACCGTTGTCGATCCAACGGAAGCAATTGTGGTGTCGAACCGAAAGACGATGGTATGGCCCATGCCGCTTGCGCGCGGCTCCACGAAAATGGGGCCGGAGATTCCCGCGACGGGGTCGAGCCTGAGATCGAACGCTCCGCTCTGTCCGGCGTGATGTTTGCGTGAAAACGCGTTCACCAGGTTGGGGCCGATCGCGTTGCCGTCGGCCACGGTTTTGATGACGTTGGCGAAGATTCTTCCGCCGGCGCTGGTGCTCCCCGTCAGGATCATCGAGCCGTCCGCCGCGAACGCGACGCCGATCAGCCAGCTGTCGGCTGGCAACGCATAGAAGCGGACGCCGCCGCTGCCAAAGCTGCTATCCGGTCGGCCATCGGGCATGAAACGCGCCAGCATGGGCACGTATGTCACGGTGCCCAAGCTACCAAATCCGACGATGGCAATGCGGCCATTGGGCGCGATGGCCGCATGAAAGGCGTTGCCATTGTTGGCTGTTCCCGCCGACACCGTCACAAAACTGAATCCGCCGTTGCCAAACGTGGTATCCAGTGTGCCGTTGGCATTCGCCTGCATCAGGCCCACTTCGCCATCAGTGCCTTTGCTTGCGTTGAGCACGGCAAGTATTTTTCCGTTGGGCAGCACAAAGCCCATTGCGGACGCAAAAAGCAGGCTGTGCCCGGCAGGGAGTGGAAACGCCGCCATGCCGCCCGTCCCGAAACTCGGATCCAGCGTGCCGCTGGTGGTGAACCGCGTCAACCTCACTTCGCCCGCGCCATCGCCCATCAGCACCGCGCGGCCGTTGCCATCGAGGTCCATGGCGCGGCACTGGGTCGCTCCAATGACGAAAGCACTCGTTGCCAAGCCATTGATCCCATAGCCCGTGTCGCGTGTCCCGTCCGCATTGAAACGTACCGCGAGCATTTCCCTGCCGGCTGCGCTTGCCGGGACATAGCGGGACGCCAGCAGTATCTTGCCGTCGCCTTGCAATCGCACGGCACGACCGGCGCTGGCATTGAAAGTATTCGGAACGACAAAGGACGATTGGCCCGCACTGGGGCCGGCATTGAATGCGGGATCGAGGCCACCATTACCCAATACTCGCGCTGCACCGAGCGTCTGCTCTGGCGAGAGTGGCGGCTGCGCGCCGAATCCGCCGGTCAGGACAATATTGCCGTCCGGCTGCAACACAAAATCGCGCGCGCCCCATGTCCAGTTGTCTTCGGTAAAAAAGGACGTGTGCCCGCCGCCTCCAAAGGTCGCGTCCAGCGAGCCGCCGGGAAGAAATCGCGAAACACGAAACGCGCCTTTTGTGCCGAATGACATATTGCCGATCGCGAGGATTCGGCCATCGGCCAAAACCTTGGGGCGAATGTAGTCGCCATAGGAAAACGACAACGTCGAGTACGTCACCGACGTGCGCGCGCCTGTGATCGAGAGGGCGGTAGTTACCGCATCGTCTTTGACGGCCACGGTTCGCCGGCTGACAGCAACAATTTCATTTCCGTTCCAGCCGATTGCGCCGCCGTCACCCGTGTCGGATTCGGGTGCGAGAAAAACGCCGTTTGTGCCGAAAGCGCTTGCGCGGCCACCATTTGCGTCGACCGCGATCACCGCCAGCTGACTATTGCCCGCGCCGCCTCGGCCGGCGGCAATAAAACGTCCATCGGGATGCTTGAACATGGCGAACATTTTGTCCTGCGTGCTGCCAAGGTCGATCAGAGTGGACGCAAAGGTCGGATCGGTGGCGCCGGACAATGTCATACCCCATATGTACAGGTCTTTCCCGCCGGTAATGCCGGTGGTGCAGCCGGCGACAATCCGGATAGCGTCAATCGTCACGCTCCGGCAATCGCTCGGGTCACCGGGTGTCGGAAAGGAAAGGGTGCCGCCGAATGCAAAATCCGGATCAGGGGAGCCGCTGGCGGTGAGCCTGGCGACAAACGCCCGCGTGGTGGAAACATCGGGACCATAACTTCCTGCTACCACGATTCTTCCATCAGCTTGTATGGCGACCGCATTGGCGGCATTAGGCCCGCTCCAACGGTAAAACGCATCCAGCCTCCACTGAGAGGCGGGAGATTGACCCGAATGCGGCGTCCGGCGTTCCGTCGGCACGGAATCGCGCGACAAATACCTGGCCCTGATCGCTACCCGCGACGATGATTTTTCCGTCCGGGGCGATTGCGATCGCATTGAACCGCTGTTGATAACCGGCATTGTTGTCGGTCAGCACCGGCAATGTCCGGCCACTGTCGCTGCCGAACCCCAGGTCCGGAATGCCATCGGCGTTGTAGCGGGTCACAAAGGGGAATTCGATGCTGTTATACAAACTCGGAACAGTAGAGGGCAATACACCATTCTCGATTGTCAGGAGTTGCCCGTTGCTCAATGTGATGCCGTTGATCGTCGTGCCGCGCCCGGCGATGCCCTGATATCCCCATGAGGTGTCGAGTGTGTGGTCCGTGTTGAATCGGGCCACGCCACCGCCGAAGGGCACGCTGCCTGCAGGGGTGCCGCCTATTGCGCCGCCGCCATTGGCAACCGGCGCCTCGAAGGAGACCAGGTATCGACCATCCGCCTGTGCAACGAATCCGGTTGGCGTATGCGCGGCCTGCCCCATGTTGACCGACGAGACGCCATTGACGCCGAAAGTCGGATCAAGGTCGCCCGAGGCCCCGAGCGCGCCGTGCGACGACGCGAGCGAGATCGAAATGGCAACGGATAGGGATCGGAAAATGGATCGGGACAGGGTTACTGGAAATAGCGTCCTTTGTATTTGGGAATCGGACCCGCCAGAAGCCTTCAGGAAGGGCAGCAGCCGGCTGCGACAATCGATGTCGTGTTAAGTGCGCCCCATTGCATTCTTATCTTTTGAAGCGCTGGCGCGATCTGGTGTCATTGCGCAGAAAAGCGGGAGTTGGTGTTGCCGTTGGCGGCGCCTGGGGAGGCTAGGTGGCGATCGAAGGAGTCATGTCGGGTAGCAGGCGCGCAATTGCATGTGCGCACATTCGCACATGCGGCCAATTGCGCCATGGCGCTGGATTCCGCTATGCTTGCTTACCGCATGTTTGAAATACAATCCGTATCGTGTTAGTGCAGAAACCCGACATTGTCGTCATCGCGGGCGCGCCCTGTGCCGGGTGGACGGACATGCGTTTCCCGCTGTATGTCAACACCGGCTTGAGCGGCGCAAGGGCGGTGAGATGAGTACGAAGGGTGACATCGTCTATTGGCTGAATGATCGGGATGAAGTCTGTTTCGTGAACAGCGAATACGACGAATTCGCGGGCGCAAATGCCGGGGTGGCAGTCACGTCAGAGGCGGTTCTTCATCGTCCGTTGTGGGATTTCATCACCGATCCGAGCACGCGGCAGATTTACCGCGATGTGTTAAGCCGCGTGCGTGGCGGCCGCGCGATTCAATTCAGCCTGCGCTGCGATTCGCCCACCTGCCGGCGGCTGCTGCAGATGAAGGTTTGCAAAGGCGAAGATCGAATTATCGAGTTTCGAGTTCGCACGATTTCAGAGGAAGACCGGGTATGCCAGCCGCTGTTCGACCCTGGCACGACCCGTTCCGCAGATCTGCTGTCTGTCTGTGGGTGGTGCAAGAAGGTTAAGGTCGAAGACGGCTGGCTGGAAGTGGAAGACGCCATCACGCACTTGCAGCTTTTCGAGCGCTCGGTGCTTCCCGGAATAACCCATGGGATTTGCGAGCGTTGCCATCATTCGATGATGGATATGCTGGCAACTTGATGGCCGGCAAGGCCATCAGGCCGTTAAAGCTGCACCGTGCCAGGCTCGGTACTTTCATCGCCGGGGATACATGGAATTCCCGGCCGCCGCTTGAAATGCGTAACGAGGGCAGACACGAATATAGGATGTTGAATGGCGGATACGGTTCGTTTGAGCGAACATGGTGCCAAAGGCGGTAGGTGGGCAAATTGCGCATAAGACGGGAGTTCACCTCCCTTATTGAGTGCCTCTAAAAGAGCTGAATGCACTAAACAGAGAAGAATGGGTCACGACGGCCGCGCTCGTATTCGCTCATCACCGGCAATCCACTTCGTGCGTCCCCACGTTCACCGGCACGTTCTTACGTTTGCGAATTCGCTAACACGAAGAGTCCGGTCGTGACGGTGAAACGAAAGCCGGGTAGGGCTGGCGGCGCTGGAATGCGGGATGACTGATCCGGGCGCCATGGCGATTTCTTCATGGGATAACGACGCAAAATCCCAGCATTCATGAGCCTCCCGGCAGGAAAAAGCCTGAAACACCGCGCCCAATGGCGATCTCGCTACCCGCCGGCCTTGATACCCGCAGACTTCACCACTTCGCCGTAGCGGGCAAGATCACGCTTGATTTCCGCACCAAATTTTTCCGGTGTTCCGGGTGTGGCGGTGATGCCGAGCACGTCGAGCCGC
This sequence comes from Betaproteobacteria bacterium, assembly GCA_016720925.1. Lineage (NCBI taxonomy): Bacteria > Pseudomonadati > Pseudomonadota > Betaproteobacteria > Betaproteobacteria bacterium. The sequence goes on from JADKJR010000004.1 coordinate 59,742, forward strand.
GCGCGCGTGTCAGGATCCGTGAGCACCGCGTTCAGTTCGGTGCTTAACCGGTCGATGATGGCCTTGGGGGTTTTGGCCGGCGCGAGCAACCCGACCCAGGAGTTGATTTCAAAATCGGCGATACCGCTTTCGATGAATGTCGGCACATCCGGCAATGCGGAAGATCGTTGCATGCTCGATACGGCAATCGCCGTGAGCTTGCCGGACTTTATGTGCTGCAATGCGCCCGCGACGGCCGTGTACACCAGCGGCACGCTGCCACCGAGCACATCGATCAGCGCCTGCCCGCCGCCTTTGTAGGGAATGTGAACCAGGTTGGCGCCGGACCGCTGCTTGAACAGCTCACCGGCGATGTGCGGCGTACCACCGGTGCCCGATGTGCCATAGGACAATCCGCCGGGCTCTTTTTTCGATAGCGCGATGACGTCGCGCAAGTTCTTCACGGGCACGGAGGGGTTGGCGACCAGGATGAGAATGGCATCGCCGATCTTGCCCACCGGGACGAAGTCCTTTTCAGTGTTGAACGGGATTTTTTCAAACACGTGCGGATTGATGACCAGCGTGCCATCGAAGCCAAGCAGCAGCGTGTAGCCGTCCGCGTCCGCCGTGGTGACGAGCTGCGTGCCGATGTTGCCCGAGGCGCCGGGCTTGTTGTCGACAATGACGGGTTGACCGAGCCGTTTCGAAAGCTGCTCGGCGATCACCCGGCCGCTCGTATCGGTTACGCCGCCGGGCGTGAACGGCACGACCAGCCGGATTGGTTTATTTGGGTAGGGCAGCGTCTGTGCAAAGGCGGGGTGTATTGCAGCGACGGTGCCGGCCAGCGCCAGGGCCATGGCGGCACGCACTGCCCAGTGACGGGACGAAGGGTGGATTGCGTTCGTTCGTGCGGCGGATTCCGTTTGTACGCCGTGGCTCAACGTCGACTGATCGTTCATCGGTGGCTCCTGAGTCTGGTGATGGTGTGATTGTATGCTGATGCCGCGCGGTAAGAGTATGGGTTGCATTGTGGTTACGTACTGAGCATTTCTTGGCTGAAATTGCGGGAGTTAAAGGAAGTGAATGAGGGGATCTAGCTCGAAATACCACTACTGGGCAGGCTGCGGATCGTTTACGGTAAACCCTTTCGCCCGGGGCGCGCCGACAACTTTTTCGGGACCCTATCGGTGATGACCGGCCCCGGATAGAATCGGCACTTCCAATCATCCCCCGCTGGCGCTTCTGTCGCGGCGCGCCTCGCCCGCGCGCATAGCCGAAGTCGCCGTCGCCTGAAAGTGAGGAAACGATGCGCCGCCTTTCCCGTTCATGTTCGACGGCCCTGCCATTGCGGACGGTGCTGCCATTGAGGCATGTACTGCGCATTGGCGCCGCGCTGTTGCTGGCTTCATGTGTCACCCCGATCGTGCCGGACCTGGCCGCCACGGCGCCGGTGCTGGAGAATTTCGGCAAGACCACGCAGACGATCACCACGTCAAAGCCGGAGGCGCAGCGCCTGTTTGACCAGGGCGTGTTGCAGGCGTATGCATTCAATGAACACGAGGCGGTGCGCGCTTTCAAGGCCGCGCTGGCCGCCGACCCGGCGTGCGCGATGTGCGCGTGGGGCGTGGCCTGGCAACTCGGGCCGAATATCAATGCGACGGAACGCGGCGACCAGACCGAGATGCGGCGCTATGCCGCGCTCGCCCGCGAGCACATGTCGCGCGTGACGCCACGTGAACGCGGACTGATCGAAGCGATGACCGCGCGCTATGCCGGCCTCGGGGTGCCGGTGCGCGAGGTGCCCACGTTGCCGAGCGATATCTGCGGCGTGAAAAGTACCAAGGCGCCCGATCCGCTGGACCTCGCCTATCTCGCGCACATGCGCGAGCTGGCCAAGGCTTTTCCGGATGATGCGGATATCGCGTCGCTGTATGCGGAGGCGGCGATGATCGCCACGCCGGGCGACTGGTGGGATCGCAAGACCGGTGTGGCGGCGGGACAGATCGGCGCGGTCACCGCGCATATCGAGCGGCTGCTGAAGAGCGCGCCGGATCACACCGGGCTGAATCATTACCTGATCCATGCCGTCGATGCCTCGCCGCAACCACAGCGCGCGGAAGCCGCGGCCGACCGGCTGGGCGTGCTGGCGCCGCAATCGCCACACCTGCGGCATATGCCCGCGCACATCTACGCGCGCATCGCCCGCTTTGGTGATGCGGTGCGCGTGAACCAGAGCGCGCTTGAATCCGAAGTCAGTCTCGCCGAACTGATCAAGCGCCAGCAGTTCAAGGTCGTCAAGGACTGGGATGGCCACAACCTGCATTTCCTGTGGTTCGCGGCCTTGATGGATGGGCGCGCCGGACTGGCGCTGGAGACTGCCCGGCGCGCGGCGAAACGCAGTGCCGAGGACAAGCATGTCTATGCCGAATACAATCGCAGCTTGCCGCTGCTGACGTTGATTCGATTGCAACGCTGGGCAGATGTGTTGGCCGAGCCCGCGCCTGCCGCGGACGCGGGCAAGCGTTTCGGGACCGCGGTCCATGCGCATGCGCGCGCCGTGGCGTTGGCGCGCACCGGCCAGCTCGCGCAGGCGCGTGAGGCGGGCGATGTTGTCGAGAACGCGGTGACCATCCTGAAACGTGAGCGGAATCCATCGGGTGATGAAAGCTTTGCGTTGACCTTGCTCGACGTTTTGCTGACGTGGCAACAGGCCGAGTTGGCGCTGGCCGCGGGCGATGCCGATGCCGCGCAACGTGCCGCGCAACGGGGTGTGGATCTGGAGGATGCGATCGAGGATCGTGAGCCGCCACTGCTGGCGGCGGGCTCGCGCAATTTGCTCGGGCACGTGATGCTCGAAGCAAAACGCTGGGGCGGCGCGGAACAAGCTTTTCGCGACGACCTGGCCGACCAGCCCGGCAGCGGCTGGGCGTTGCGCGGCCTGACCCAATCGCTCACCCGCCAAGGCAAGTCCACTGAAGCCGCGACGGTCAAGGCGCAATGGGAAAAAGCCTGGAGGGAAGCGGACGGGGTACTGCGGAAGTTGTGAGGGGCAGATTCAGGTAAGTGCGTGAGCGCGCTCTGGGCGATTCGTAGCTCAGTTGAATGGCTGGTGCCTCTGTCGTACCGCCGCAGGCCAGTGCCCAGGTTCTGCGCGTTCAGGATTCAATGACACGCTTCAGCCCGGTCGTGGCGAAAGTACTGTCTGGAATCGAAATGAGCCGTGGATTGCGGATCGCGCCTCCCGCTACGGTATTCACTGGGTCCTCCGTTCACGATCACATTGAGCGCGTTTTGATTCCTGAAGAATTTGTTCGAGTCTGCCTTCCATGTTTCCCTGCGCGGTAGTGTTGCCTGAAGATAAAATCTAGCTCGGGCTCTTTTTCCACGCGCACATGAGTTTTCGCCAAAACAACATCCGAAGCAAAGACATTGCGTTCACGATTATTGTCGCCGTCGCGATTGGCCTGCTGGCCGCCCTCGTGGTGTTCGCGGGTTTGCCTAGTTCCACGAAATTCATGCACGTGCTGCACAAGACCGGGCACCCTTTGGCGTTTGGATTGATTGCGTTGCTCGTTTTAACTTTGCTGACGAAGCGCAAAGGCCTGCTCGCCAGGCCTGCCTGGATTCGGTATCTTGCGGCGTTCATCGCGGCCGTAGTGGTCGGGGCAGTGACCGAGATCGGTCAACTATTTACCCATCGAGGCGCGTCAGTCGTGGACGTGATGTACGATGCCGTTGGCGCGATAGCTTGCCTCGCCGGTCACGCCGGAATTCTTGGCGGTCGAATCGTGCCGAAGCCGCTTGGCTTGTGGCTGGGGCTTTTGTCGGTGGCGTTATTGGCGACGGCAGTCGCGCTGGGGCCTCTGATCTGGTGCCTGGCCGCCTACGCGGAGCGCGATGCGCGGTTTCCGATCATGATGCAAAATCCATCCGCGCTCGGCATGTTTTTCGTTTCGTCCGATGCCGGTAACGTTTCCATAACAAGGTTGCCCGGCATCGGCGAAGGCGGTGGAGCGCAACAAAATGATGTAAACGAGGCGCCGGTCCTGAAAGTCGCCATCGACAAAGGGCGATACCCCGGCCTTCAAATCACCGAGCCGTTCCCGAAATGGAGCGGGTATCAGGCGCTAGCCGTGGATATCATCAATCCCGGTGAGAGCGAAATGGAGCTTGTCATTCGCGTGCACGATCGACCGCACAATTTCGAATACGACGATCGCTTCAATCGCTCTATCATTATTGGCGCGAGAACCCGCACCACCATCATGGTCCCGTTGCAGGAATTGCAGCATGGCCCCAAACGCAGGTTGCTGAATCTCGATGCGATTGCCAATCTCGCCATTTTTGCCTTGCACCCGGTACCGAACGGCGCTTTTTATGTCAGCAAAATCTGGCTTCGGTAGTCATTCGCAAAGTGACAACGCATGTTCGCCACGTCTGCGTCATGGCTCGTTCCTGGCTACAACGAATCGGACTTGGCAACCCAACATTGACCACCGCTTCGACGCGCGCTTATCATCTATTCATGACAACGCTACCTTCCCTGCAGGATCGTGTCGGCCAGATTGGCCGAAGTGGTGCGCGCTGGTCGGCAAGCTGGTGGCATGTCGTCTGGGTTGGCGCGCTGATTCTGGTGCTGGCACTTTCGCCATCGACCTATCGGCGCGGCAACCGCGCCTTGCTGGCGCGGCATGTGGTTCTCGGCACGGCACCGATCCTGCCGTGGTTTGCGTTTCTGTCGGCGCTGATCAGCGTGGTGCTGATCCGGATCGTGATCGTCACCGCGATGGCCTATGGCCTCTCACATTACGCCTTCGAGATGATGGTGCGGGTGCTGGTGCTGGAATTGATCCCGCTGTCGGCTGCGTTGTTTGTCGCGCTGCGAATCACCGTGCCGAGCGGAGCGGATCTCGTGCGGATGCACGCTCGCGGCGAGGTTGAGGCGCTGCGCCGCGCGGGCAATGATCCGCTGCGCCACGAGCTGTTGCCGCGCGTGGTGGCGGGCGTATTTGCGGTGCTGATGCTGGCCGCCGTCAGCGGCGTGATTGCGATGGTGCTGGCGTATTTCGCGGTTTATGGCGCCACCTTCAGCGCCTTCGCCGGCTTTACGCGCACGATGGGTCATATATTCAATCCGGCAGTGGCGCTGATCTTCGCGCTCAAGACGCTGTTTTTCAGTTTTGCGGTTTCGTTGATCCCGGTGGCCGCATATCTTCGCGGTCGCAGCACGGCGGGCGTGCACGGCAGCCCGGAACTCGATAGCCTGGTGCGTTTGTTCGCCACACTTTTGCTGATCGAGGTGGTTTCACTGATGAGTAGCTATTATTGACACTGATTCCGCCATGAGCGCATCACCATCCCCTCCGCCATCGCCAGACACCGCGCCGGTTGCGGCGCCCGCACACGTCGAGTTGAAGGCCTCGATCCTGTTACTCACCCTTGCGCTGCTGATTGGCGGCGCCGCACTCTACCTGAGCTACGCCCGCGGCGCGTTCGAGAGCACGCAGCGGCTGGTGCTGATCGCTGAAGATGCGGAGGGCGTGAGCGTCGGGATGAGCATGACGTTCGCCGGTTTTCCGATCGGCCGTGTGCGCCGCATCGAACTGGGATCGGACGGGAACGCACGCATCCTCGTCGATGTGCCGCTGAAAGATGCGCACTGGTTGCGTACGTCCAGCGTGTTCACGCTCTCGCACGGCGTGGTCGGCAGCACCAATATCCGCGCCTTCAGCGGCATCCTGAATGATCCGCCATTGCCGGATGGCGCGGAGCGTATGGTTCTGGGCGGTGACGCGAGCGCCGAGATTCCGCGCCTGATGAATGAGGCGCACCAATTGCTGCAGAACCTGAACGCAATGACGGCCGATGGCTCGTCCATCAACGAGAGCCTCGCCAACGTCAAAACGTTCACTGAAAAACTCAATGGACGCGGCGGCGCGATGGGCGCGTTGCTCGGCGGTGACGCGGAAGCCGCCAAGCTGCGCACAACGCTGGATCGTACCAACACGCTGCTGGCTCGCCTCGATGGACTGGCCGCGAAGGCCGATACACAGGTGTTCGGTGCGGATGGCATGATGCGCGATGCGCAAAGCACGGTCCAGCAGCTCAACGCGATGCTCGTTGAGGCGCGCGCCAGCTTGAAACGTGTCGATGCGCTGCTCGACGATGCAAAGGTTGTTGGCGCGAACGCACGCGTCGCCAGCACCGACCTCGGTGTGCTGCGCGCGGAAGTCGACGCCAGTTTGCGGCACGTTGATTACCTGATTAACGAGCTGAATCGCAAGTGGCCTTTCGCGCGCGACAGCGAGTTGAAACTGCCATGACGAACATTTCGCCGGGCCGCTGCTTGAAGCTGTTTGCCGGCAGCGCGATTGCGCTATTGCTGGCTGCGTGCGCCGGCAACCCGCCGCCACCGGATTGGCAGGCCAACACGAAGCAATCCACTGAACGCGCCATCGCAGCCTATCTTGTGGGCAATACCCGGGTCGAGGCCGCGGAATTGTCGCGCGCGCGCACTGAAGTCGCACGCACCGGGCGCGCTGACCTGTTGGCCCGGGTCGAGCTGACGCATTGCGCGGCTCAGGTGGCGAGCCTCGTATTCGGCCCCTGTGAAGGGTTCGAGCCACTACGCGCCGATGCGGCTGCGCCCGAACGAGTCTATGCTGACTACCTGCGGATCAAACTGGGGCCGGCAGATATTGCGTTGCTCCCCGAGTCGCATCGAGCGGTCGCGGCGGGCGGGCCGAACGATGTGGCGAATACTGCGGCATTGAGCGGTATTGCTGATCCGCTGTCGCGGCTGGTGGCGGCGGGTGTGTTATTCAAGACAGGTCGTGCGGATCCCAGCGTCATTGCGCTGGCGATCGACGCCGCGTCGTCGCAGGGCTGGCGGCGACCACTACTGGCGTGGCTGAAAGTGCAATTGCAGCGCGCCGAGCAGGCGGGGGCGGGCGACGACGTGCAGCGGTTGCGCAGGCGCATTGAACTGGTGCAGGGCAGTGCCGGCTAGTGTCACGACACTGGCACCGCACATACCGAATTGACTCAGTAGAAGCGCACGCGAATTCCCCGGACAACGTCCTGAAACATAACACGTAGATCGCCATTTCACGGGCTTCGCAGGCCGAAAATGTCCAGGAAGCCGCGCCAGTGAATGACTTTGCCTGCTTCAAGTTCTCAGGACACAATGCGCGTTCGCTTCGCGCCGTTCGACAGGCTGCTCGCCTGGCAAAGGGCTTGAAACGAATGTCGCGAAAGTATCATCGTTCAAATCGGATCAAATTCTCTTCAGGAAATTCACATGTCCAACATCATCACGTTCTATTTCGGTTCTGGTTCGCCTTACGCGTGGAAAGTCTGGCTGGCGCTGGAGCACAAGAAGCTGCCCTATGAAGCGAAGCGCATGTCCTTTGATAACGGGGACCTGAAGACGCCTGAATTTACCGCCATCAATCCACGGCAGAAAGTGCCCGCGCTGGTGGACAACGGGTTCGCCATGTACGAATCGGCCGCCATCCTCGAATACCTGGAAGACCGCTATCCCGACAGCGGTGAGCGTTTGTGGCCGCGCGACGTGCAAGCCCGCGCCATCGCGCGCAGACGCGCGGCGGAAGTGGTGGCGTATGTCGATCCGATCAACGACAAGCTCTTTACCGAGCTGTTCGGTCCAGCCGGCAAGATTCCCGATGTCGCGTCCATCGACGCCAGCAAGCAGGCGCTGACCGAAGAACTCGCGCGCATCGAAGGCTGGCTGGACGAAGATTATCTTGCCGGCGGGAAATTGAGCGGCGCGGACTTTACGCTGTATCCCTACCTGGCTTTTCTGGGCCGTGTTGATACGCGCATACCCGGCTACCACTTGCTCGCGCTGGCGCCGCCGAAGGTGGCCGCATGGATGAAGCGCATTGAATCGTTGCCGTATTTCGAGAAGACGGTTCCACCGCACTGGAAGGCGTAGTTTTGCTGTGTCTGTCGATCCACGTCGCTTACCGTCAATAACATGCTGAGCTACCGCCACGCCTTCCACGCCGGCAATCACGCGGACGTGCTGAAACATTTCGTGCTGGTTGAACTTATTCGGCACCTTTGCCTGAAGGAGACGCCGTTCTGGTATGTCGACACGCACGCGGGCGCCGGCGTATACGCGCTCGATACGGGTTACGCGACCAAGCTCGCCGAACACGTTGACGGCATTGGGCGTTTGTGGAATCGCAAAGACTTGCCCGCCGCATTGGCGGAATACGTTGACCTGGTGCGCGCATTCAACCGGGAACTCCATGCCGACGGCGGGTTGCACGCATATCCCGGGTCCCCGTGGTTCGCGCAACGCCTGCTGCGGGATCAGGACCGCCTGCGATTGTTCGAACTGCACAGCAGTGACAGCGCTTTGCTGCAGGAGAACTTTTGTTCGCTGGGCACCCGCGTGGAGCGGCGTACCATCATTCAGCCAACGGACGGCTATGCGGGCCTCAAGGCGCTGTTGCCACCGTTGCCGCGCCGCGGGCTGGTGCTGATCGATCCTTCCTACGAGGACAAGGATGACTACCGCGCCATTCCGCTGATGCTGAAGGATGCGTTGACGCGCTTTGCCACCGGCACATATGTCCTGTGGTACCCACAGTTGTCGCGCATCGATAGCCAGCGCCTGCCGGCGGCACTGAAATTACTGCCCGCCAAGAGTTGGCTGCATGTTTCCCTCTCGGTCAGCGCGCCGCCCGAAGATGGATTCGGCATGCGCGGCAGCGGCCTGTTCATCCTCAACCCGCCGTGGACGCTGCATAAAACGCTGCAGGGCGTGATGCCGTATCTGGTGAAAATACTGGGACGGGATTCAGGCGCGGGATTTGTGCTGGAGCATGACGAGCATTAGCGGGAACCAGATTGCATTGTGCAATCGCGCGCAAATCTGTTTGCGAACCTGTTTGCGCCTCCGCGCGACCCTCCCTGCTAAACTTGCATCATGAATGAAGATCAGGTGCAGGCACTACGCAATCTGGTGCGCGGGCAAACCATCGCATCGCTCGGTACCTTGCACGACGGCGATCCGTTTGTGTCGATGGTTCCCTATGCGCAACACGCGGGCGGCGCGGATTTTTTCATCCACGTCAGCCGCCTTGCCACCCACACCAAAGACATGATTGCCCATCCGCGCGTGAGTCTGCTGATCATCGCGCAGGACGGGGACTTGCCGCAAAGCCGGGCACGCATTACGGTGCAGGGCGATGCGCAGCCACTCGACCGGGAATCATCGGAGTATGCGGCGGCAAAGGCATCCTACATCGCCCGCTTTCCGCAATCCGCCGACATATTTGAGTTTGCGGATTTCTCGATATTCAGGATTGCGCCGGTGACCGTGCGTGTCGTCGGCGGATTTGCGCAGGCGTTCAGCCTGGGGGCGGAATCCTTCGGGCGGGCGCTGCGGGAGGCATAAGCTATCCGGCGAGCAGATGGTTTCGCTCTTCCGCATCCAGCAGCTCTACCCTGCGCATTTGTTGCTCAAGCACTTCAATTGTCGCCTCGGAGGCATCGCGGCCAAGATCCCTGCGCGCATGGATACGCTCTCGCAATAGCGCCGGCGTGGCTTGCGGCGCCAGGATGCCGAAGGCTGCACCGAGCTCGCCGGCAAGGGCGTGAAAGCTGTCGCGATCGGCGCGTTTCAGAAATGCCGCGTCCACGATCACCGACCAACCCGCGCGCAGCAACATGCCGGCGCGATCACGCAGGTGGGCGTAGGTGCGGGCGTGGGCATCGGGCGAGTAAATACCGGAATCCATGCCCGAGCCGCTCTTATGCGTACCCACGAGGCCGAACAGTCGCTTACGTTCCACATCTGATCGCAATCGCAGCGTGCATGCATGGAGATCACTCTGCAGCAACCGGCTGGAATCGGCGGTCTTCCCGCAGCCGGCCAGACCGTGGGTGATGATGAGCCTGACAGGGGGTGGGCGGACCAGTTGTTCCGCCAGCGCGATATATGTCATTGAGGTCATCGCTTCACCACTATCGTCCTGAGTCTGCCCGGTACGTATGGCCTCAACCTTCGCGCGTACCAGCGCCCGGTAGACCGCGTAAAACCGCAGGACGTGCACGGCCTCGTAGTCGCCATTGCGACTGAAAACCTCGTCGACGAACCAGTTGGCCAGCCCCGGCTGACCGTGATCGAGCAGGTCGATATAGGTGAAGGCAATCTCGCTGGCGACATCGATGCAGCGCAGATCTTCGTTGAACTCGAGGCAGTCGAACATCCTCACACGCCCGCCGATCATGACGAGATTGGCCAGATGCAGGTCGCCGTGACACTCGCGCACCCGGCCAGCGCGCTTGCGCGCTTCCATCAACGGCGACAGGTGTTTGAATTGCGCCTCGGTCCACGCGCGCAACGCATTCAGCCGGGCCTGGACATGCCCATGTCGCAGCAGGCGCGAAAGATCATGGAAATTATCGAGCGCCGGTGCCAGCACTTCGGTGGGCATTCCGAAACGTGACGCCGGCGGCATGATCGACGCGCCCGCATGAAAGGAAACCACCGCGTCGGCCAGATCGGAGAGATGCGCGGCGGTCAGCTCGCCGCGGGCACAGACGCGGTCCAGCCTGCCTGCCTCGTCAAAACGCCGCATCCTGACCGCGTATTCAATCGGCGTACCCGGGCCGCTAATTCGCGGGTCCTGCACTGTATGGGTAATGCTGACAACGTCCAGATAAATATCGGGGGCAAAGCGACTGTTCAAACGCAATTCGTCCTCGCAACGGTCGTGGCGCCGCTCCAGCGTGCTGAAGTCCAGAAATGGCAGTTTCAGCGGTTTCTTGATCTTGTAGGCAAAGTCGCCGGCGAGCAGTACCCAGGAAATATGCGTCTGCACGAGTTCAACCCGCTCCACCGCGTCGGGAAGATGTGGATAACGCCGCGGTTCGAGCAGGGCGCGGATGAGCGGTGGCAATTCCTGTTCCATAAAATTCACGGTGCCAGAAACAGCGATTCGGGTATTTGACAAGGGACAAAGATGGTGCAGTTCCCGCCAAATTCAGTGCGCCGCGCCACACCGCTTTCGCGGATGCCACGCGAGGTTTGCGTTGCGCCTTGCATGGGATGAAAGCGAAGTGGCGCGCGCGGTACCTTCGGAAAACAGTGTTTCAGTCTTTTTCGTTCGCCGTGCGGCAGAGTTGATAATATGACTTTCGTCGCGCCATTTCCGGAGATGATCCAGAAATCATGGCGTACAGCGTGCGCGGTACATGCCGCCGCGCGTAAGCCGGGCCAATTGTTGTCGTGCCGTTGGGAATAGTGCCAGTGACTGGAAACTTGCAGAAAATCCGGTTTTTCCGGGAACGCATTCCAACCTTTGCCTGCATTCCGGGATGCCATGATTGCTGCGGACCGGTGACAGCGTCCAGCGAGGAGATGTTCGAGTTGCCCGTGATCAGCGATGCCGATCATGCGGCAGCGCTGGCCAATTTCAGTTGCCCGCACCTCGGCGCTCAGGGATGCAATGTCTACACATTGCGACCGTTGATCTGCCGGGTGTTTGGCAGCACGCCACGACTGGCCTGCCCGCGCGGCATGCGGCCCGAGCGAATGATCGATCCGAGCCTCGACCGGCAAATCCAGCATTTTCTGGCGCATACGCGGCAGGTGCTGGTTTGAATCCAATGGATGCGCGGGTGCCTGTCCCGTGGCGGCCACGGCGCGGCGCGGATTGCGCCTTCCGCGATGCTTGAACTGCCCAATCCTTTTCCAGGCGAGAGCGGTGTCATCCGTCTACTCGAGCCGGAAGATTGCGATCGCGAGCAACTCGCCACGCGGATTCTGGCCGGCATCTACGACAAGCCGTTCGTGATTGAAGAAAGCGATACACGATCGCTGTATTTCTCAAGGGAGCTCACGCAAAGCGGCATGCGTCTGAGCGATCCGTACGCGCTGGAGTTTGCCTATACGCGCAAGATGATGAGTTTCCTGTTGTTTGTGCATGCGCCGCGGCACATCCTGATGCTCGGTCTGGGTGGCGGATCACTCGCGAAATATTGCCATCGTCACCTGCCCTCTGCGCACATCACGGTGCTTGAAATCGATCCGCAAATTCTTGCCTTCCGCGAACAGTTTCTGATGCCGCCCGACGATGCCCGGCTCACGGTCCGGCTCGGTGATGCGGCCCTTTACCTGCGCATGCATGACGGGCAGGCGCCCGCGGACGTGATGATCATAGACGCCTTTGATCGCGACGGATTTTCCGCTTCGGTATGTACCCCTGCGTTCTATCTGGATGTTCGCGATGCGCTCGCCCCGGAGGGAGTGATGGTGGCAAACATGGTTGGACCGAAGGCGGAGCGCAACGCCCATCTTGAGATGATTGCCGACGTGTTCGGCGGCAATATCATCGCGTTGCCCATCGAAGATGATGGCAATTATCTGGTGTTTGCATTTAGAAATGCCTCCTTCGAGCCCCGCTGGCGATGGATCGAGGGGCAGGCCAAAGCCATGCACAAGCACTATGGACTCGACTTTCCGAAGTTCGCCACCAGGCTGAAGCGGAGCCGGAAGGATGGCTATCTGCAGAGGACGTCGCTTCTGACGGACCCGTGGTGAACCGGGAAATTCACGGCGTATATGGCGTATATCGGGGTCACTATTTTCGGTTTGTTTGACCTCGCTCAGATCGCAACCAACCCCGGTGCGGTCAAAATAAGGTAAGGCACAGAATGATCCGGTATTTTTGTCGTGATGAGCAATGCCGGAACCCACCCTCGAAAAGGAACGGCCATGCCCGCCAACGTTGACCGCAATACCAGCAACAAGAACATGCAGGTCCACCAACTGATGCGGCGCACCGTGGCACTGGTGCTGGCCGGGGGCCGGGGCTCGCGTCTGAAGCAATTGACCAATGGCCGCGCCAAACCGGCGGTCTACTTCGGTGGCAAGTTCCGCATCATCGACTTCGCGCTGTCCAATTGCCTGAATTCCGGGATCCGGCGCATGGCGGTGTTGACGCAGTACAAGTCGCATTCGCTGCTGCGCCACCTGCAGCGCGGCTGGAGTTTTCTGCGGGCTGAACTCAATGAAATGGTGGACTTGCTCCCCGCCCAGCAGCGCGTGGGAGAAGAACACTGGTACCGCGGGACTGCGGACGCAGTGTTTCAGAATCTCGACATCATCCGTTCCAGCAAACCGGACTACATCATCATCCTGGCGGGGGATCACGTCTACAAGATGGATTACTCGTTGATGATCTGGGATCACGTGGAAAGCGGCGCCGGCTGCACCGTCGGCTGCATCGAGGTGCCACGCGCTGAGGCCAGTGGTTTTGGCGTGATGGCGGTAGGCCCGCACCGGCAGATCACCGCATTTGTGGAAAAGCCCGCCGATCCGCCGCCGATGCCCGGCAAGCCCGAAATGTCGCTGGCGAGCATGGGCATTTATGTGTTTGATGCCGAGTATCTTTACCGCGTGCTCGAGGAGGATCTTTTGAATCCTGATTCGAGCCACGACTTTGGCAAGGATGTGATTCCCCGCTGCGTGTCCGAGGGCAAAGTCCTGGCACACCCATTCAGCATGAGCTGTGTATCTCGAGTGGAAACCACCACGCCGTATTGGCGCGATGTGGGCACCATCGAAGCATTCTGGGCGGCCAACCTCGACCTCGCTTCGACCACGCCGGAGTTGGATATTTACGACACCGACTGGCCGATCTGGACTTACCAGCGCCAGCTTCCCCCGGCAAAGTTCGTTCCGGATACCAATGGCGCCACCGGTGTCACCGTCAATACAGTGATCTCGGGCGGCTGCATTGTCTCGGGCTCTTACGTGGCGCATTCGGTGCTGTTCTCGGAGGTGCGTATTCATTCGTTCTGCCACGTTGAACAAGCGGTGCTCTTGCCGAATGTGACCGTGAATCGCCATTGCCGCTTGCGGCAGGTGGTGATCGACCGCAACTGTGTGCTGCCAGCGGGACTGGTGGTCGGCGAGGATCCCGTGCTGGATGCACAGCGCTTTGAGCGCACGGAGAACGGGGTGGTTCTCATCACCCGGGGAATGCTGGAAAAACTGACGATGGCGCCGGTCAAATGAAAGTGCTACAGGTCAGCGCCGAAATATTTCCGTTACTCAAGACTGGCGGCTTGGCGGATATTGCCGGTGCCTTGCCGCTCGCCCTGACCGCGGCAGGCTGTGAAGTGCGTTTGCTGTTGCCGGGTTTTCCGCCGATATTGCAGGACCTGAAGGACATAACCGCGCTCGCGCAACTCGTCACGCCGTGGGGGGAATCGGTGGTGCTGCAGAAGGGCCGCCTGAATGCTCTCGGTCTGCAAGCCTATGTGATCGACGCGCCGGGGTTATACGCGCGCCCGGGTAGCCCGTATGAAGACGCGCAGCGCCAACCGTACGCTGATAACTACCGGCGCTTTGCGTTGCTGGGCTGGATGGCGGGGCAATTGGGGCAGGGCGTTGATACGCAATGGCATCCGCAAGTGGTGCACAGCCACGACTGGCACGCCGCGCTGGCGCCGGCTTACCTGGCCTTCTCGCGTGAGCGGCAACCGAAGCGCGTGGCCAGCCTCTATACCGTGCACAACCTCGCCTACCAAGGCGTGTTTCCGGGGCAGCACTTCGCTGAGCTCGGCCTGCCGGACGCGGCCTTTGCGATGGATGGGCTGGAATATTACGGACAGATTTCATTCATGAAGGCGGGGCTCGTCTATGCCGACCGCATCACTACGGTCAGCCCCACCTACGCAAAGGAGATTCAAACGCCGGAACAGGGTTGCGGACTCGACGGCTTGTTGCGCGCGCGAAGCGCTGTGCTGTCGGGTATTCTAAACGCGGTGGATGAGGCGGTGTGGAACCCGGCCACCGACAAGCAAATTCCCCGCAAATACACCGCCACCGATAATGCCGGCAAGGCGCGCTGCAAGGCGGCACTGCAACAGGAAATGGGGTTGGCCATTACGAGCCGTGCCCCGTTGTTTGGGGTAGTGAGCCGGTTGACGGAACAAAAGGGCCTGCATTTGGTGATCGCCGCGATCGACGAGTTGATCGCAAGCGGCGGCCAATTGGTGGTGCTGGGCAGTGGTGAAGGTGGATTGGAATTTGCCTTGCGTGAACAGGCCGGCCGCCATCCTCAATCGGTGGCGGTGCGCCTGGGCTACGACGAAGCGTTGGCTCACCGCATCTTTGCCGCGACCGATGTGACAGTGGTGCCGTCGCGCTTTGAACCCTGCGGGCTAACGCAGATGTATGGCCTCAAATATGGCAGCCTGCCGCTGGTGCATCGCGTGGGCGGCCTCGCGGATACGGTGATCGACTGCACAACGGAGGGATTGCGTGCACAGAACGCGAACGGCTTTGTATTTGAGGAGTTTTCCCCACAGGGATTTGCCGGCGCCATGCGCCGCACATTTGCCTTGTACGCGAGTGCGGGAGAATGGAATGCGGTTGCCACCCGTGCCATGCGGCAATCCTTTGGTTGGCAAACCAGTGCGGCGAAGTACGTGGCGCTCTACCGTCAGATCGTGTAAATGGACAAACGCGGAATATGTCCTGCGGTAGGCGCGCAATATCTGCGGCGGCGGTCGTTTGGGTGAAATTGTGCGTTCAACGTCGGCCAAAGTTGCGGATCGCCATTTGACGGGCTTTCCGGGGCTAAAATGGCTCAAATTCCGCGCCAGTTCTTGAGTTTGCGTCCATCGACCGTGGTTGACACATGAACCAGAAGGCGAGCGGAATCACTGCGATGCTCGCAGGTTTATAGTCGCCATTCAACTTACAAGAAAATCCGCGAGCGCCAAAGCTTAGCGATTGATGCGCCAAATATGCACACCACTATCTTTGATACGCCCGTCATCAACACAGTCCTGCGCTGGTTTTCAGTTACCTTTCTGAAACTTGGCGGCTGGAAAGTGACCGGCGCACTTCCGCCGGGCGTTGGCAAGTGCGTTTTGATTGCGGCGCCGCATACCAGCAACTGGGATCTGCCGTTCACGTTGATGGTTGCGTTCGAGTTGCGATTGCATGTTTACTGGATGGGCAAACAATCGATATTTTCGCCGCCGTTTCGTGGCCTGATGATGTGGCTGGGGGGTATTCCTGTCGATCGGGAACGCTCGACGAATCTGGTCGCCGCCTCGGCCGAGGCGATCCGGAATGCCGACCGGCCGCTGCAATTGGTGGTGCCGCCCGAAGGCACGCGCAGCAAGGAGCGCTACTGGAAGACCGGTTTTTACTACATTGCATTGGGCGCCAACGTGCCGATCGTCATGGCCTACATGGACTACCACCGGAAGCTGTCAGGACTCGGGCCGGTGTTTCACCCCACCGGCGACATCGATGCCGACATGCAAGTCATCAAGGCGTTTTATGCGCCCTTCAAAGGTAAGAACGCCGGACAGTTTGACGCGAAGGGTTAGGGAGTTAGAAGGGTTAGGGCTCGCGTCGAAAAGTCCCCGCGCTCAGCGCCGGTCGACCGTCGCCACGATGGGTACAACACGGTCGCCTGCGGATACCACCACGATCTTGCGTTCGTCCCAGTTGCAGCCGGACAATGCAATGGCGGCGAAAAGAATGAGCGCCGTAACGACGATGGACAGGCAGGCGATTTCCTTGAGAGGGATCTCGTCATCGGCGTCGATGCCGGCTTCACGATTGAGACGCGGTTCGACGGCTTTGTCTGGCGCGGCTGCCACCTTCGGACTGGCTATGATCGAAGCTGAGGCAGTGTCCGCCGGGGATGAATGCGGGTTCCCGGACGAGTGCAGCGGCGTGACTGCCCGGTTCGTACGAACACCGGGCCGCGTCTTTTGAAACCATGGAATGCCAGTCAAATGAGGCCGTTGATCGCTTTCGAGTGTCATGTTCATGCTGCGTCTCCTTCTCTTGTGCCTGAGCAAATCAGGGCTGCCCGGGCGATGTGTGTACTGTCTGCCAGAAGGGGGCGTTCAGTCCTTAAGCGGCCCTTAAACGTTCTGAAACGGCTAGAATTTGGCTGTCGGAAAGCCCGTTGCGTCGGCGGTGCGACGACACTTGGTCCCTGGAGCACACTTGCCACACAACTATCGGTTCGGTCAGGTTGAGATCCGGCCCGCCGAACGCCGGATACTTGTCGATGGCCAGCCCGTCAGCGTCGGCGCCCGCGCCTTTGATTTGCTGCTGGCGCTGATCGCGCGCCGTGAACGCGTGGTCAGCAAGGATGAGTTGCTCGAACTCGTTTGGCCCGGCCTCGTTGTCGAGGAAAATAATCTCCAGGTCCAGGTCTCCACGCTGCGCAAGTTGCTCGGCGCCCATGCGCTTGCCACCATTCCCGGTCGTGGATATCGGTTCACGCTCAAGCTGGACGGCGATACAGGGGAGTCACTCTCTCCTGCGCAGGCGTTGCGCATGCACAATCTGCCGGCGCAACTCAACAGCTTTGTCGGGCGCGAGCGAGAAATCAGTGAGCTTACGGAGCTGTTGGGCACCACGCGGTTGGTGACCTTGACCAGCATGGGCGGGACCGGCAAGACGCGGCTGTCGTTGCAGGTCGCGGCCGAAGTGACGGAGGACTACCCGGATGGCGTGTGGTTCGTGGAACTGGCGCCTCTGGGCGACGAACGGCTGGTGCCGCAGGCGGTGGCATCAGTGCTTGGTGTGAAGGAAGTCGCCGGGCGTCCCGTGCTGGAGGCGTTGGAAAGATTTGTCAGGGACCGGCAACTGCTGCTCATCCTCGACAACTGCGAACATCTGGTGCAGGCCTGCGCCGACCTCGCAAAAAAACTGCTGCGATCGGGACGCGGCCTGCAGATCCTGGCGTCCAGCCGCGAACACCTGCATGTGATGGGCGAGACAACCTATCCTGTGCCCTCGCTGGCTGTTCCCGACCCTCTCCCGGGCGCCGGCAACGCGCCCACCGGGGCCATCCAACTCGACGCATTCATGCAGTACGGTGCGGTGCGACTTTTTATGGACCGCGCGGTGGCTGCTCAGCCGGCATTCAAAATGACGCGCCAGAACGTGACGGCGATAGCGGATATCTGCCGCCGTCTCGATGGCATCCCTTTGGCCATTGAGCTTGCTGCCGCGCGGGTAAGCGCGCTCTCCGTTGATAAGATCGCGACGCGCCTGAGCGACCGATTCGGATTGCTCACCGGGGGAGACAAGACCAGCATGCCGCGTCAGCAAACCCTGCGCGCGTCAATCGACTGGAGCTATGACCTGCTTCTGGAGCCGGAGCGGATCTTGCTCCAGCGCCTTTCGGTCTTCGCGGGTGGCTGGACGCTGGACGCCGCGGAAGCGGTGGGCGCGGGAGACAGCATTGAAGAATCGGCCGTACTCGACATCCTGATTCACCTGGTCGAAAAATCGCTGGTGGTTATGGACGCCACTGGCGAACGTTATCGACTGCTGGAAACTGTGCGCCAATATGCGCTGGGGCGGCTACACGAATCGGGTGGGGAAAGTGCCGCGCGCATGCGACATTTCAGGTTCTACTCGGATCTTGCCGAAAGGGCGCGGCCCGCCCTTGCGGGGCCGGAACAAGGCAAGTGGCTCGCGCGGCTCGACCTTGAGCGCGAAAATCTCTTGTCCGCGCATGCGTGGGCGGATCGTGCGGAAATGGGCGCTACTCTGGGATTGAGCCTGGTGTGGGCGCTCAGGCCCTACTGGATTACGCGTGGTTTCCTTGGTCTGGGACAGCAGATGACGGTAGAGGCGATCTCGCGGCCAGGTGCGGAGCAAAGAAACCTGGCGCGTTGCCGCGGACTCTTTGACGCGGGGCAGTTTGACATCGTGTTGGGCCGTTATGCCGAGGCGCAGCGGTATCTGGAGGAAAGCCTGGCTATTGCGCGCGAGATCGATGACAAGCGCAGGATCGCCGTGGCATTGCAGCCGCTGGGAATGGCGTGCATGGGACAAGGGGACATGATCGCGGCGCGGATCCATTTGCAGGAGGCGCTCGCCATGGCGAGCGAGTTGGGGAATAAACGTGAAATTGCGGGTGCACTGAACATGCTGGCGCAAATGCTTCGGGTAGGCGGTGAACTTGATACCGCGGAACCACTGTACGAGAAAAGCCTGGCGCTAGCCCGTGAACTTGAGGATCGCGAAAGCATTGCCATTGGCCTCCTCAACCTTGCGATGGTATCAATCGATCGCGGGTCAGCTGACGTGGCAGCGCCGATGTTGCTTGAGGCGCTGGCAATCGCTCACGAAATCGGTTCCAGGCGAATGGGGCAAAGTGTGCTGGAAGTGTCTGCGGGGCTCGCCGCGTTGCGCACGGAGTGGGCATTGGCGGCGCAATACTATGGCGCGGCAGAGGCGCTGGCGGCAGATACGGGGCTTCGCCGCGACCCTGCCGACGAGGCTTTCCTGGCGCCGCGGATTGCGCGGACGCGGCAGGCAATGACAGACGTGGACTTTGCCACGGCCGAGACAACGGGCCGCGCGTTTGACTATGAGGAGGCGATGGGCAAAGCGCACGGGTTTCTGGCGGCCAACGCCTGACGCCTGATGTCTGGCGGGCCGCCCAACGGGACTAGTCGTTGATGATGATCGGATCCAGCGGCGGTACCGCTGGCGAGCCGTCCACCTTGATGGTGTACTTGAATTTTCCCGGCTTGGAGTGCCTGTTTAGACAGGAAAACGCAAGCCCATTCTTCTCGGGACGGCAATCGGCAATCTCATCGCGCGCGTCGTTGACCACAATGCCATCTTTTGGAAACGTGTATTTCGAATCAGGCGGCAATTGCCAATTGATCCTGACGTTCTGTATGCCCTTTGCAAAAAACAGCGGCTCCTGATCGACGACGATTTGCTTTCCGCCAAGGATGGAGACGCGGGGGCTGGCCGGATCTGACTTCATTCCGTGGGAATGGTGCGACGCACAGGCTGTCAAGCCAAGCGCGGCCGCGACCGCGACGAGTAGCGTTTTTTTCATTTGCTTTTCCTCGAATGTAATTGAGATGCAATTTTCATATTGTCACAAATCTTGTTGCCTTATCTATTTGAAACCACATCGTTCCAACTTACTCGCTGACTATTTGGTTGCTTCATAACGCGCCAGGTTTTCGGCATTGGGCGGATACAGGCCCGGTAGCGCGGCCCCATTCCCGACTTCCTGCATGATCCAGTTTTCCAGGCGCTCCTGCTCCGGCGCCGCGGCAACAATTTCATCAAGCAGTGCAGCCGGAATCAGCACTGCGCCGTCCGCATCGGCGACCACAACGTCGTCGGGAAATACCGCCACGCCGCCGCAGCCGATCGGCTCCTGCCAGTTCACGAACGTGAGCCCCGCCACCGACGGTGGTGCCGCGGCGCCTTGGCACCACACGGGAAGATTGGTCGCGAGCACACCCGCCACGTCGCGCACCACGCCATCGGTAATGAGTGCCGTGACGCCGCGCTTTTGCATGCGCGCGCACAGAATATCGCCAAAGATACCTGCGTCAGTGACACCCATCGCATCCACCACGGCAATACAGCCGGCCGGCATGGCTTCAATGGCCGCGCGCGTCGAGATTGGCTTGGACCAGGATGCCGGTGTCGCCAGATCCTCGCGCGCAGGGACGAAGCGCAGCGTGAAGGCGCGCCCGACGAGGCGCGGCTGATCGCCCCTTAGTGGTCGCGTGCCGCGCATCCACACATTGCGCAGGCCTTTCTTGAGCAGCAGCGTGGTGATGGTTGCGGTGGTCACCGCGGAAAGGGTTTTGACGGCATTGGCGTCGAGGGTCATGGTGTTTCTTTCAAGAAGAAAAGGGGGAATGCAAAGAACGGAGAGCAGACAATCAGTTGCTGCCAGCGCCTCGTAAAGCCTTGTCAGAACGCCCGATCGTGTTGTGCACGTTGTGTGCGCCGGCCGGTTTGTCCATCGGGATGCGTTTGACTTCTTTGAATGTGGCGGTATCAAAGACGATTAGCGCGCCGCCGTCAGCTCGGCGTTCCGCGAGGCTTGCCAAGGCGTACTTTCCATCGTGGCTGAACTCGACATGCGTGAGAGTCTTGCCAGGCTCTGTGTTGATTTCGGCGATCGGTTGCAGCGAGTGTTTATCGAACACGAGAATTTTGCCATCTGACTTGCTCGTCGCCGGATAAGCCCAGACGTGAGGTATTTTTTCGTGCACGCGAATCAGGAAACCCGGGCCGGGCACTGGAAGTGATTTGACCGTTTCCCATCGGGCCACGTCGACGAGGGAGATCGCGCTATCACTTATGTTGGGCACGGCCGCCACGGTCTTGCCGTTCCATTGCCATGAAGTGCCGGCGCCAGGATGGGGCATTCCCGGCAGATTCACCCCGGCGATTTTTTTGCGTACATCGAGATTGACGACCTGTACCCGTCCGGTGGCGCGGCTGGCGCCCATTAATTCGCTGAATTCCCGTGCAAAGAAAAAATCATTCAACGGTTCTGAAAGCGATGTGCGGCGGGGGTTCAGAAAACCAGGAACGAACGTGCCCTCACGGTATTGAAAATCATGGATCATCCCAATCGGCAACTCTTCAGCAGTGGGGTTGTAACTGATCTCCCAAATTTCCGGCACGTCCGTGAGCGCGGCGACAAAGCTCCGGCGTGGTCCCGCATCGTAAACGGCTGAAACGCGGGAGCTCGCTTTGCCGTCCTTGGCCTTGACGGAATGTACCTTGAGCACGTTCAGTTCCGCATCCAGCAGTACCAGTATGTGCGGCAGGTCGTTGGCGATCGCGAGAAACTTTCCGTCGCGCGAGATGGCGAGGTCAGACGTTTCAATACCGGCTCGAATTTCGGCGACTGCTTTCAGATTCCAGATGTCGAACTTCGTGATCCAGCCATCACGCGACGCAAAGTACGCGTAGCGACCGTTCGGCGTGAATCGCGGCGCGCCCTGCAGCGCAAGGCGGCTCTGAAAGCGATGGACCGGTTCAAGCTTGCCGCCGTCGAGCACGGTCACATGATGGGCGCCCGTCTCGACCACGATGAAGAGGTTCATCATGTCGACGCCGGTGAATATGCCGGCGGGTTTATCCGGAAGGCTGCCGGGAGCGTAGTGGACGATACGGGAGGCGCGGATTTCAGCTTCCGGCAATGTCGCTGCCGCTTCGACCATCGCGGTCGCGAAAGTACCAAGCATGCCCAAGGCAGCAATGCACCATTGACACACCGTCAAACGCCGATTCGTTCCACCCTTTCCCTTGTTCACTTGATTCATTGTCAGGCGGCGTTACCGCTATTTCTTTGCGCCAAAGAAGCTGTCATAGGACCCCGCGGAAAATCCTTGTTGTCGCCTGCCGCCGGCCACGATTAGTGGCACACCTTGCCGGCCACCTGCCTCAAAATATGCGCGACCGCCGTCAGGGGTATCGATGTCGATCTCCTGATAACTTATTCCCCTGGATTGCAAATACGTTTTCGCCTGCTTGCAATAGCCGCACCAGTTCGCGCTGAAAAGTACCGGCGTATCGGATGAATCCATTTTCTTCATCTGCGCCAGGCGGTTCTGCATGCTCTTCTGCAATTCCGCCTGATACTTCAATACTGATGGCGGCAATGGCGAGGAGGGTGCGTCCACGATACGAAGTGTGGTCGTTGATTTGCCGTCGGCAGGCGGCCGATCCGTGTACGTGATGCGCCCGTCAGGCCCGACGACTTTGTAGAGCGTTTCCGCGTGCGCGGTTGCGGCGACGAAAACAAGCAAACAGGCGAGCGTTTTCATTCGGATATCGGACAGCATGCTTCAGTCGACCGAGGCGCCGGAAGTTTTTACGATACGCGCCCACTTGATGATGTCGTCATTCAGGATCGCCGCAAACTGCTCGGGTGTAACAGGTTTGTCCGCGGGCGCCGCCAGTTCCACGCCCAGTTGCTCCAGTTTGTCGCGCAGATCCTTGGTGGCGAGCGCCTTGCCCATGCCATCCTGCAACTTGGCCAGCACGTCTTGCGCGACGCCGGCCGGCGCGAACAGGCCGATCCAGAGTGTGCCGTTGTAGCCTGGGACGGTCTCGGCGATGGTCGGTACGTCGGGCAGTACAGGCGAGCGCGCAGCACCGCTCACCGCCAGCGCGCGCAGCTTGCCGGCCTTGATGTGCGAAAGCGCGGAAGGCAGGCTCGCGAACAGCATCGGCAGCTGGCCACCCAGCACATCGTTCAGCGCGGGTGCGACGCCTTTGTAAGGCACGTGCTGCAATTGCACGCCGGCCATGCTGCCCAGCATCTCGCCTAGCAGGTGATTCAGCGTGCCGTTGCCGGCCGAAGCATATTGATATTCGTTCGGCTTGCCTTTGGCCAACGCCAATAATTCGGCAACGGATTTCGCCGGAAACGACGGGTGCACCAGCAGCACGTTCGGTACCGCGCCGATGAGGCTGATGGGCTTGAAATCCTTCACCGGATCAAAGCCCGGATTCTTGTAGAGTGCCGGGTTGATCGCCTGGCTGCTGCTGATGGTCATGAGCAGGGTGTAGCCGTCCTTCTGTGCACGGGCGGCTGCCTGCGTGCCGATATTGCCGCCCGCGCCGGGTCGGTTCTCCACCACGATCGACGCGCCAAGGATCTCGGCGAGCTTCTGGCCCACGACGCGGCCAACAATGTCATTGGTGCCGCCGGCGGTCTGCGGGACCAGCATCACGATCGGGCGGCTGGGGTAGGTGGCCTGTGCTTGTAATGCCGGCGCGAATATCGACGCGAGGCCGAGCAATGCCGCCAATAACACCACGCGGTGCTGAGAAAAGTTTCGACTGAGCTGGTGCATGTGTCTCTCCGGGTAAGTTGGAATCGTCGCCTGCCGCGGCATTCAGGAAAATGAAGGTTTCATCGGGGCGATCAGGTTGGCGTCATTGAATTCCCATCACCATCTTGATCACGCCTTTGGCAATGAAGCCGATCATGCCAAAGGCCAGCACCAGGAACAACACAAAAGTGCCAAGCTTGCCGGCTTTCGAATCCTGCGCAAGTTTGTAGATGATGAACAGCATGTACAACATGAACGCGCCCAGCCCGAAGGTCAGGCCGAACTGCGCGAACTCCGCTTCCGTGACGTTGAACACTAGACTTCGTCCCGGACCAGATCGCGATACGCGTGCCAGCTGGCGTGCCCCAGCAGCGGCATCAGCACGATCAATCCCAGCAACGCCGTCGCCATGCCGACCGCGGCAAGCAGCATGATCACAGTCGCCCATGCCGCCATTGGCAGCGGATTCGTCATCACGACCCGCCAACTCGTCAGCACCGCCGTCAGCATGCTGACATGGCGATCGAGCAGCATCGGCATCGCGATCACGCTGGAGGCGAATACCGGCGCGGCCAGAATGCCACCCAGCACCACCCAGGCTTCGAACAGCCACGAATCGCTGATCACGACGTACTTCAGGAAATCCGCCGGCCCGCTGATGGGATGCGGCGCCCACAGCGTGATCATCGCGGCGGAAGTTAGCACCCAGCCGGTGCCGGACAGTGCCAGCAACACGCCGAATCGGATCATGCAGCCATCGCCCGACCCCCACACATCGCGCACGGTGGCGAAGGAGGCGGGCTCATTTTTTTCCAGTGCGCGGCTGACGGCGTACAGACCCGTGGCGAGTACCGGTGCGACCAGCAAAAAGCCGGAAAATGCGCCTGCCAGTAGCCAGAAGCGATCGCGTGCAAAACCGAAGATGACCGCGCCGAATACCGCCATGACCAGGCCATGCGCGATGCCGATCGCCGGATGCCGCCGCAGGTCCCGCCAGCCAAGTTGCAGCCAGGTCAGGCACCGGGCCAATTCGACTTCGGGCAAGTCAATGTCGGGTTTCGGTCGAGCGGGTGTTGTTTGCGGAGAAGTCATTGGGGGTGGCAGGAGTGATTCGATGTTTGCGCGCGGCGGTAAACCAACGTTCGACCAATGCACGGCCCACGCATGACCGGCGTTCGATCGTGCCGTGAGCCGTAAGAACAATCGTATCACCGCTGATCGCTATTGGCGCATTGACCGCGAGAGATATTGGCTTTCATGCCTCGCCAGACTTTCCTTGTGGCGTGCAAGGATCGCACTGGTTCCATGCGTCACGCTGGGTTATTATTTGACGGTAGCAATGAAGCCTGTCGGCCAGGACTCATGTCTGTCGAATGAATTAACATGAAGTCATTGAAGGTCTGATTTGATAAACCTGACAGGTTCCTCGGGCTCCAGCGCTGGCTTACAGTCGACGGGCAGGATTCGGCCACATCCGGTCCTTCAGCTTGATCTCCCAATTGATTTGAATATCGGCACGATGCAACCATGACCAGGCATTTCCTACACCATCGTTAGCCGCACATACATGCCACTGCGGACACCAACACTACAAACCTCGCGACTACTTCTGCGTCCTTTTGCGGAGACCGACGCGGAGGCGATCTACGCCCTTCAAAGCAACCCGCGAGTTCTTCGCTATTGGGATGCACCGCCTTGGACCGACCGCGCCCGCGCACAGGCCTTCATCGCAGCGTGCAGACAGATGGAAGAGGACGGAAGCGGTGCACGGCTGGCAATAGAGACCGGCGCGGAGCGCTTGTTCATTGGCTGGTGCTCCATTTTTCGCTGGAACCCGGTATATCGGAGTCTCGGAATCGGCTACTGCCTAGACGAACCCGCCTGGAGCAAAGGCTATGCAACGGAAGCCGTGCGAGCCATGTTGCATTGGGCTTACGACGTACTCGATCTGAACCGAGTGGAAGCCGAACTCGACACCCGTAATGCCGCGTCCGCGCGCGTACTTGAGAAGCTCGGCTTCGCGCGAGAAGGTATGAGGCGAGAAGACTGCATCGTCGCTGGAGAAGTTTCTGACTCTTGGATCTACGGTCTTCTCAGGCGCGATTGGAAACCCGAAGCAAATGCAGTGCGCATCAAAAGTGCGGCCTAACCGGCGGGTCAACCGGACCGCCCACAGCCGGCTTCGCCGCTTGTATTCGGCCCGTTACCCGCAACGTTAGCCATATTCACCATCCCGCAAGGTGCCCGCATTACTCCAGCCTCTTCCGACCGTCTACCCTGGATCGACAATCTTCGTACGTTGCTGATTGTGCTGGTCGTCAACCTTCATGCGTGCGTGACTTATAGCCATGTTGGCGATTGGTACTTCATGAGTGCGCAGGAACCCACGCTGGCCGCGAAGGTGCCGTTCATTCTCTGGCAGGCTCATCTCCAGTCATTTTTCATGGGTCTGTTGTTCTTCATCTCCGCCTATTTTGCACATGGCTCAATCGCCCGCCGCGGCGTCGGTGCCTTCGTCCGCGAGCGTCTACTTCGTCTCGGACTTCCAGCATTGCTTTACATGCTGGTGATTCACCCCTTCATTCTGTTGGTGTTGAATCCGTGGAACTTCAATTTCGGCCCTCCGGCTGCGTTTTACGTCAATTATCTTCGCACGGGGAAATTCCTCGGCTCCACAGGCCCCCTTTGGTTCGTAGTTGCGTTGCTACTTTTTAGTCTGATATTCGCAGCGTGGCGCTCGATGCGACCTTTGTCCAATGATCCACGGCCTGCTACCGCCCCAACCGGCGCGTTCCTCTTGCTGTTCGCGCTTGTTCTCGGTTTCGGTTCATTCGCTATGCGCCTCGTGCAGCCCATCGGGACTAACGTGCTAAACATGCAGCTGTGTTTCTTCGTGCAATACATCGCGTTCTTTCTGGCAGGCTGGCACGCAGCACGTCACGGTTGGCTACTTCCACTGGCTTCGTCCTCGTGCGCCCGCACCGCTGGTAGGCTGGCCCTTTTCGGCGGTCCGGTGCTGTTGCTCGCGATCATCATCATCGGTTCTAGAGCGGCGGGACCCGAAGCGTTCTTTGGAGGTTGGCGCTGGCAGTCTTTCGGTTACGCCGTGTGGGAGCAACTCGCCGGCGTTGGCCTCTCGCTCGGCTTGCTTGCGTTGTTTTCGCGCAAATGCAACATCGAAAGCCAACTCTTGCGCTGGCTTTCCGACCGTTCCTTCGGCGTTTACTGTGTTGCACGCCCCAGTCATAATCGCTCTGGCGATGCTCTTTCGCACCTTGCCGCAGAACACTTATGCCCTTGTCGCGCTTCTCACACTTACCGGACTTACTGCCAGCTTCGCTGTGGCCGACATCGGCCGCCGCCTACCGGGCTTGCGGCGCATCTTGTAAGCTCCATAAACCAGGTTCCGACGCTTGGGAATTCAATGCTTCCAGGGCTTACATTTCTGTGGCGGCCACAATGAATCGCGACTTCATTTGCTTTGACGAATTGGAGCTTGCAATTGACACTCTCGTTTCGGCCATCACAAGCCGATCGACTTGATCTTCCGTTTGAATCTCGGCACGATGTACTAATGGTCATACTCGTCCTCGGCAAAGGATAGGCAGTTGACAAGAAACCCTCTATCGGAGTCTGTCATTTCTACCTAATCGCGGTGAGCACCGTTTCAGGCGGGTTCGCGTCAGTCGTCCTTAAAGCCGAAGAATTTGGCCTTCCCGCAATAATGTTAGTGGTCCTTTGCCTTCTTTGTCTTTGGGGGGCGGTATTTGCGTCAGAACGAATACAGCGTGTTCTTGCTTCTATTTATTCATCCGGCGTTTGATGTTCTGCATCCGGCCACGTGCGGCTCCTCGGCTTGAACTTCCAATTGAAACACCCCACGACGCGACCATGACCAGACTCCTTTTACTCCGTCGTTAGCGAAGAGATGGCCCGTATGCAGCTATTGCGCCGCGTCTTGGCGGTCACTGGGACCGCGATTGCGTTCGCTGTCAGTTTCGTCATGCTTGCGCGAGTCATCGGGGTCACCTCACCATGGCTCGCGCTTCTATTGATGTTCTACTTCATGGGCCTAGCCAAGGTCGCAGAGCCGATCTTCATGTTTCGAATGCCAAGATCTCTCAACAAGGTTCACGTTTGGGAGCAGACAGGGAGGATCTATCGGCGGCTTGGGGTGCTGCGGTTTGGGGCGTTCCTTCGCAACCCTCCCCTTCGTTACCTCAACACCAACGTTTACCTCTCACCCCAGGCGCCTGACCTACACGGACTTTATCGGCGGGCCGCTTCCGCCGAAGCAATCCATTTCTACGCTGCAGTCATGTTCACGCCATACATTGGCTACCTCGGCATAACCGGCCAATACAACACCGGAACCTTCTTCGTGGCGGTTCAACTAATCTTCAACATCTATCCAATCCTTCATCTTCGTTATTTGCGAGGCCGCCTCGAGACAGCCCTGCGAATGCAACTCAGGCGAAACGCGCACGCAGGTGGATCCATCGCTGGTTACGGCTAACGTCTATCGCCCGCCTCCGGGACCCCTGAATATCCGCAGTTAGTCGGCTGCAGGCTTACAATTGAGGGACTCGTTTCGGCCAACACCGGTCCGTCCGACTTCAGCTTTAACGTCAAAATGAAAGGTATTCGTGTTGTCCGTTAAGGTGGCTTTGTGAGCGGCTTCATTTACTGGGTTCTCAGTGTTTTTCGCGCCCTTGCCGCGGTGCTGGCTTTGGGCTGCGCGTCTTCTCCGGGCTTGGCGCAGACACCGTCCGATGCGCCCGCCAACCAGACGTCTGTCGCCTTGGTGGTGTACGTGCGCGACGGCTGCCCGCATTGCGCGGATGCCAAGGTGTTCCTCGAACAGCTTGCGCGTGAGCGGCCGCAGTTGCGCATCGTGTTGCGGGCGGTGGACAAGGACCCTTCCGCGCGTGACGAACTGATGGCGCTGTCCCGCAGCGCGGGCACCGGGCCGCCAGGTGTTCCGACGTTTGTCGTCAAGGGGCGGGTGCTGGTTGGTTTTGGCGACGCCCGTGAAAGCGGCCCGGTGGTCCTGGCCCTGATTGATCAGGAAACCGTGGCGCCGAGCAAGGTCGAAACGCGCCTCTTTGGCACCCTCAGCGCGTCGCAGATGGGCTTGCCGCTTTTCACGCTGGCGCTGGGCCTGCTGGACGGCTTCAATCCGTGCGCCATGTGGGTGCTGCTGTTCTTGCTATCCCTGCTGGTGCGCCTGCAGGACCGGCGCCGCATGGCGCTGGTCGCCGGCACCTTTGTGTTGGTCAGCGGCGCCGTGTACTACGCGTTCATGGCGGCCTGGCTGAATGTCTTTCTGGCGGTCGGCCTGTCCACTCAGGTGCGCTGGGTGCTTGCCGCCTTCGCCCTGTTGGTGGGTGCCGTCAATGTGAAAGATTTCATGGCGTTTGGCAAGGGCATCTCGTTCTCCATTCCGGAATCCGCCAAGCCACGCATATATGCGCGTGTGCGCGCCGTGCTCAACGCCGAGGCGCTCCCAGGTTCGCTATTGGCAGTGGCCGTGCTGGCCGTGGTGGTGAACTTCATGGAACTGCTGTGCACGGCGGGGCTGCCCGCCATTTACACCGCCGTTCTGACCCAGCAGAGCGTGAGCCCGGCGGCGCACTACGGCTACCTGGGGCTGTACATCCTGGGCTACATTGCCGATGACACCCTGATGGTCACGGTGGCGGTGGTAGCCTTGGGCAATCGAAAGCTGACGGAGCACACAGGCCGATGGCTCAAGCTCCTGAGCGGGCTTGTGATGCTGGCGCTGGGCGTTGTGTTGCTGGTGCGGCCCGGCTGGTTGATCTGAAGTCGCAGGCAGCTAAAGAAGGCAAATCCTCTGGGTGTTGGAGCGTCAGATGTTCGAGCGCCATCGGCCGGCTGATGGCCGATGGACTTGCGGAATCGACGGAGGCAGCACTGCAGCACCAGCAAAAATTCTGGCGGCTTGCAGGAATTTTACTGATGGCTTCATTGGCGCTTGCCGTGCTAGGGATTATCGCGGCGATTGTGATTCCGATTCTGGCGAGCCCGTTAGCGATCGCGGTGGGCCGGTGCGTTGAATCCACCCACCGTGAATCGCGGATCGCCATTTGGCGGGCGTTTCAGGCCGAAAAGGCCCTGAGCGCCGCGCCAGTTCTTGAGTTTGCTGACATGGCGAGACGCCGCAAGCTCCCCGTCCGGCGAGTTACTCGGCGGACAGTTTCCGCGCCCGGATCAGCGCGTGCCAGAACGTCGTCTCGCGCTGGATAAACGATGCCAACGCTTTCCCGTCGGTCGGCATGATTTCAAGGCCGTATGCTTCCAGCCGCGCGCGTATGTCCGGTGCGTTGATGGCCTGGTTCATTTCAGCGGTCAGCCTGCTGATGATCGCAGGTGACGTGTCCTTCGGCGCGAACAGCCCCTGCCATGCGGTCACCTCGAAATCTTTCAATCCTGCATCAAAACCGGCATCGCGGCCGATCTCGTCGAGCGTCGGCACGTCGGGCAGCGACGGAATGCGTGCCTTCGACATCACGGCGAGCGCCCTGACGTTGCCGCCCTTGATCTGCGGCAGCCCGGCGGCGGTATCCAGCACCATCATCGGCACCTGACCGCCGATGACATCCTGCACCGCCAGCGCGGTGCCGCGGTAGGGGATATGCAGAATCGTTGTCCTCGTCCGTTCGATGAACAACTCCATCGCCAGGTGATGCGGACTGCCGACGCCGGGTGAGGCGTAGCTGTACATGCCAGGACGCTTCCTGAGTTCTTCGATCAGCTGTCTGGCGCTGTTGAAGCCCGAGGCGGTATTTACCGCGAGGATCAGCGGAAAGCGCGCCATCAAGCCGATTGGCGCGAGTTCATGCGGATCGTAAGGCACTTTCTTATACATCGCGCCGTGGAACACCATGGCGCCGTTGTCGCCGGTGACGATGGTGTATCCGTCCGGCGCTGCCTTGGCGGCAATGTCCGTCCCGATCATGCCCGCCGCGCCCGGACGATTGTCGATGACGACAGGCTGGCCAAGTTGCTTCCCCAATTGCGGTGCGAGCTGGCGCGCCAGAAAGTCGGAGCCGCCGCCGGCCGGATAGGCGACGATCCAGCGCAGCGGCTTGCTCGGCCATGTCTCTGCATGGACGCCGGGCGGGCACATGGCGAGCAAGGTGAATAGCGCAGCGCCAACGCGTTGCAGGATCGGGTACTTTGTGGCGCGGGTCACTTGAATAAGTTCGGGGATGAGGTGCGCCATATTCATGCGTTGCACGCACGCAAGTTGGGGTCAGTAAAACGGATACAGGGCAATTGCAAATTGCGGATAGCGTTCAGATTCTACCGAATGCGGAGGCGCACGGAACCGGCATTTTGACAGGAGCCGCGTGGGTGCTACTCAATGTTACCCCGTCGATGAATATTCAAGAGTGGCAGCTGGTCACTTCGCATCGCGGGGCTTTACAATGCAGCACGTTTCCCCAGCACCCGATTGCAGGCCTGACCCCGGGCGCGATCCCACAAAGGCGAATCATGACGACTACTCCTGCATCCTCAACCGCTCCCCGCTGGAGCTGGCTGCCGACGTTGGGCACGTGGAAGTATTACGCGCTGCTTGGCATTGTCGGCATCCTGATACTTGGCCCGCTCGGCGGGGTGACGGCCTCTTACATGAATTTCTCGCTGGGTTTCTTTGTTGGCGGGCAGGTACTGGCGGGCATCCTGGGCTCGGTGGTGACATATGGATATGGCGCCGAGGGCAAGCACGGCGCCAACTACATCCAGACTACGGCCGCCTCGGTGGCGGGCATGAGCGGAATGGCTGTGGTCATCCAGGCGATGGTATGGCTGGGATTACCGCAGCCGCCGACCTGGGTGCTGATCCTGTACATGATGAGCATCGGCATGTTCGGGGTTGGCGTCGGCATGTTGTACACACCGATCCTGGTGGATCGCCTGAAGCTTAACTTTCCCTCTGGCCTCGCTGTGGCCAATATTCTGCGGGCGCTGACCGATCCGGTATTGCTGAGGCAATCGGTATCGCGTCTGTTCGGTGGCATGGCGCTGGGTATTGCCGGCGGCATTGGTGCGGCGAAAACTGCTTTCCTGGGCGCAATCGATCTCTCCACCTCGACGTTCGGTGCGGGCATGATCGTCGGCGCGCGCATCGGTATCGCCGCCATCGCCGGTGGCCTCGCCGGCTGGGCGCTGATTCCGTACTTCATTTCCATCGGCTGGCTGAAAGCGGGCGAGCCGTTCCGCAAAATCACCTTCCTGATCGCGCTCGGCATGATCATGGGCGCGGCGCTGGTGGACGTGAGCCAGATCCTGTGGCGCGCCTGGAAGCAATCGCGTGAGACCGCGAATGCGCCCAAGATCGTGGAAGAAGACTGGAAGAAGGTCCATATGGGCCGCCTGGTTGCCTGGGTGGCGTTCTGGGGCGTGACCATCATCGTGGTGGGATCTCAGCTGATGAATGTCCCGGTGGGCTACCTGATCTTTGCCGTGGTGCTGGTGTTTGTGTTCGTGATGGTCAACGGCATTTCCACCGGCATGACCGACTCGAACCCGATCTCGTCTGCCTTTGTCGTCACCGTCGT
Source organism: Betaproteobacteria bacterium (assembly GCA_016720925.1). NCBI lineage: Bacteria > Pseudomonadati > Pseudomonadota > Betaproteobacteria > Betaproteobacteria bacterium. The sequence goes on from JADKJR010000004.1 coordinate 91,961, forward strand.
GCTGATGGCGGCACTGGGCCTGAAAGATCCCATCGCCGGCCTGCTTGCGGCCAGCGTGCTGCTGATCGCCACTTCTACCGGCGTCGACATGCAACAGGATCGTTCCACCGGCTGGCGCCTCGGCACCAATCGCGTCATCCAGTTCCGTTATCAGGTTGCCGGCATCGTCATGGGGGCGGTCATGGCGGTGGTGTTCGCGAAGCTGTTCATGTCCGCGTATCCGATCCTCAATATTGATCAGACGACGCTCGCGGCCGACCAGCAGCCGGACAAATGGACCTCTGCGATGACCTATAAATTTGTCGGCGCGCTGCGCAGCCTGACCGACGACAAGCCTTATCAGCGCACCGCCATCTGGCTTGGCGTCGCCATCGGCCTGGTGACGCAGTTGTTGCGTCAATGGATCAAGGCGAGCGAGCGCTATCAGAAATGGATCGCGAACAGCCGCGCAGGTTTTGCCACCGATTTCGCGCTCGACGCCGCGATCCTGCCGTCGCCGTACGCATCGTCTTTCGGCGGCTTCGTCAACCTGCCGACTTCGGCGTGGTTCGCAGCCGGCGGCATTTTCTCCAGCGTGGTGGATACCTTTGCCAAGCGCAAGGAAAGCCGCAACGGTAATGGGAGCGGCAATGGCGAAAGCAAATCAGCGCTGCCCAGCGACATGAGCACGACTTCGCTGATGGGCGGGGGACTCATCGCGGGTGACGCGTTGGCGGCGCTGGGCTTGGGGTTGATGGGGCTCGCGGCGACATTGTTGAGCTGAGCGTGGACAATACTGAAAAAAGTTTTCGTGGCGACTGAACCTGGGCACCTTGACGTTAACGCGGCTGCTGCCCGGTCGGCACCGGTGAAACATCACTGGACCATTCGTTCGCAGCGCGCGCTGTGGCTGGTCGCCGGCTGGCTGGCGTTGCTGCTCGGTATCATCGGCATCTTCCTGCCGCTGTTGCCGACCACGCCGTTTGTGTTGCTGGCGGCGTTTTGTTTTTCGCGTGGCAGCGAACGCTGGGAGCGCTGGCTACTGCACCATCCGCGCTATGGGCCGATGGTGCGAAACTGGCGCGAACACCGCGCGGTGCCACTGCGCGCGAAACAATTCGCCACCGTCATGATGGTGCTGAGCGCGGCCTGGTCATGGTGGATCGTGTCGGCGCCATTTCAGTGGGTGCCAGCAGCCTTTTGCGCAGTGGTCGCGGCATGGCTATGGAGCCTGCCGAATCGTTGATAGGCATGGCGCATGGCGTTGTCAATCGCCGGTAGCGTCATGCGGGGGAGCTTTGCCTTGGGAGGATTCATGATCAAACCGTTCATGTCATGTTGTTGCCGGCCGTTCTTGAAAGTTGGCACGCTCTTACTTCTGGGTGCGTGCGCTTATCCGTCGCCATCCGGCAAATTGTTGTCGCCGACGCCCCAAGGATTGTCCCGTTCAATTGCCACCCAACCCGCGAAGCAGGCGGTCGTCACCGCGCATCCGCTGGCCACGCGCGCGGCGCTGAGGATGCTCGATCAGGGCGGCAGCCCGATCGATGCGGCGATCGCGGCGCAGATGGTGCTGGGTCTGGTCGAAGCGCAATCGTCCGGCATTGGCGGTGGGTCGCTCATCATGAATTGGGATGCCGCCGCGGGGAAACTTACCAGCTACGATGGTCTGGCCGCCGCGCCGTCCAATGTCACGGCTGCGCTGACGATTGACGTCGATGGCAGCACACTGAAAAGCGAAGATGTGCAGCGCGGCGGTCGCACGGTGGGCGTTCCCGGGACACTGGCGGTGCTGAAGATGGTGCATGAACGCTACGGCAAGCTTCAATGGTCCGCGCTGTTCGCGCCGGCGATCGAACTTGCGCAAAGCGGTTTCCCGATGCCCGCGTACATGCACAAGATTCTTTCCACACCGACCGCCGCAAGCGAACATCCGGATATGGTGCCGCTTTTTTTTGGCGCGGATGGCAAGGTGCGGCCGATCGGCGCGACCGTGACAAATCCTGCGTATGCAATCACGATGAAGCGAATCGCCGCGCGCGGGCCGGCCGGCCTGTGGGAAGAGGGCGCCGGCACGGCGCTGGTCGCGTCTGCGCAGCGTGGATATCGCCATTCGCTGATCACCGAGGCGGATCTTTCCGCCTATCGTGCCGAGCCCCGCGATCCGGTTTGCGCGCCGTTCCTTGCGTATTCGGTGTGCGTGATGGGCCCGTCGTCGTTCGGTGGCGTGGTGGTACTGCAGATGTTGCAGATGCTGGAAGCGCGCAAGCCCGCCGCGCCGGGCGCGGCACGCTTCGATTTCGATGATCCGGCGTTTGTCCACTACTATGCCGAGGCGGGAAGACTGGCGCAGGCGGATCGACTGCACTACGTCGGCGATCCGGGCTTTGTGAGCGTGCCGGCGGATGCCCTGGTTGCGGGTGCGTATGTGCGCGATCGTGCGCAGCGAATCGATTCTTCGCGCATGACCAAGGACGTGAGCGCCGGCGTAGTGGAAGCGAAGGCTGCTGCGATCATGCCGGTCGAGGCATCGCAGCCTGAAACCGCGGATGCGACGAGCCAGATTGCCATCGTGGATGCGGCGGGCAATGCGCTGAGCATGACGACGACGATCAATCTCAATTTCGGCTCGCGCCTGATGGTCGATGGTTTCGTGCTGAATAACGCGATGACCAATTTCTCCGCCGCACCGCGCGCGGGCCAGGCCGCGCCCAACCGCATGCAGGCGGGCAAGCGTCCCGTGACATCGATGGCGCCCACCATTGTGTTTGACCGATCCGGCAAGCCGTTTATTGTCGGCGGGTCGGCAGGTGGTGGTCAGATTGTCGATTACATCAGTGCCAGCCTGGTGGAGATGCTGGCCAATCAGCGCACACCTGCGGAGGCGCTGGCGCGGGGTCATGTCTCCACGGCGATACGCGGCAAGCTGCAACTGGAAAAAGATACTGCGGTGGCGTCTCAGTCGGCGACACTCGCGGCCAAGGGGCATGACGTCGATGTGTTGCCGATGACCAGTGGTCTGGGATTTTTGATGCGCCGCGACAATGCTGGCGTGGCGGGCGGGGTGGGTGGCGCGAGTGATGGGCTGGGCGGCTGGATTGGTGCGGCCGATCCCAGGCGGGATGGCGTTGCGGAAGGGCGTTAGTCGTCCGATTGGCGGATTTGCGAATCGGGATCGGGGACGGGTTGCAAGTCGCTTGGAGATTGCGCCCGCCGCTATTTATACTTGTTTGCCGATCAATTTGAACCCACCGCCACGCATTGACAAAACATTGCTCCGGTTACGTTGCAGGATGATCTGAAGGAATAGTCGAAAACGACGCCACGGAAGATTGCTCCCCGGCATAATCAAGCGTAGATCGCCATTTGACGGGACTTTCCAGGCGTTTATGGCTGGAAAGGCGCGTCGGTGCTAGAGGATTGCCATCGGCTTGAGGCTGCGTCGCGCGGTGGCAGGCTGTCAATTAACCAATGAGAATCAAAACGGAAAATGGCACACGTCTTCCACCGCAATCCCAAGCAGGACTATCCGGTCGCCGTCAGGGGTGATGGCTGCTACATCGTCGACGCCAGCGGCAAGCGTTATCTCGATGCGTCGGGTGGCGCCGCGGTTTCCTGTCTCGGTCATAGCGACGCCAGCGTGGTGGCTGCGATCAAGGCGCAGGTGGACCAGCTCGCCTTTGCGCACACTTCTTTCTTCACCAACCAGCCGATGGAAACGCTGGCCGATGAACTGATCGCCAAGGCGCCGCCGGGCATTGAACGTGCGTACTTTTGCAGCAGCGGATCGGAGGCCATCGAGTCGGCGCTGAAACTGGCGCGCCAGTACTTTACCGAGATCGGCCAACCGCAGCGCCAGCATGTCATCGCGCGCCGGCAAAGCTATCACGGCAACACGCTCGGCGCGCTCGCCACCGGCGGTAACCTGTGGCGGCGACAGCAATTCGAGCCGCTGCTGGTCGAGGTTTCTCACGTCGCCCCTTGCTACACCTATCGCGATCAGCTACCGTCCGAAAACGAAGTGCAGTACGGGCAGCGGCTGGTGCGCGAACTTGAAGCGGAAATTCAGCGCCTCGGCGAAGGCAAGGTCATCGCGTTCGTTGCCGAGACCGTCGGCGGGGCCACGGCAGGCTGCGTGACGCCGGTGCCCGGATACTTCAAGGGCGTTCGCGAGGTGTGCGACAAATATGGCGTGTTGCTGATTCTCGATGAAGTCATGTGTGGCATGGGCCGCTGCGGAACGCTGTTTGCCTGTGAACCGGAAGGCGTCGCGCCGGACCTGATCTGCATCGGCAAGGGGCTGGGCGCCGGCTACCAGCCGATTGGCGCGCTGCTGGCAAGTGGGCGCATCTACGACGCCGTGGTCAATGGCACGGGATTCTTCCAGCACGGCCATACCTACACCGGTCACGCCACCGGTTGCGCCGCGGCGCTCGCGGTGCAGCGTACGATCCAGGAACGCGGCCTGCTTGCGCAGGTGCGGGCACGCGGGCAGACGCTCGTGCAGCGCTTGCAGCAACGCTTTGCCAATCACCCGCATGTCGGCAATATTCGCGGGCGCGGCCTGTTTCAGGCGCTCGAATTAGTGGAAGACCGCGCTACCAAGGCACCGTTCGACCCGAAGCGCCGAATTCATGCGCGTCTGAAGCAGCAGGCGATGAACAACGGCCTCATGTGCTATCCCATGGGTGGCACGGTGGATGGCGTTAGCGGTGACCACGTCATGTTGGCCCCGCCATATATTGTGAATGAGGCCGAGCTTGACGAGATCATCGACAAGCTCGCGAGATCGCTGGACCAGGTGCTCGCGTAACCGACTCGGGGCAGACTATCGGGCATGCGACGCACGCCGGTCGCGCTACGCGTCGAATATGGAGCCAGCCGAATTGGCGCGCGCGGATGTCGAGGTGCGAACCCTGGCGTTCGAACCGGTGGAAATCGGACATGTTGGCGAACGTATGGTTACCAGTCCAAAGACGATGCGCGGAGAACTGACGTGGGCAACGTTCATAGGCTGGTCAAGCCAAACGACCACCGGTTTTTCCGTGGCCACTATCAGGCTTTTCGCGGAAGGGACTAAGGGATTGCCCGATGGGATTGGCGTCGTGCCGGACGAACAATGTGTATAGCCGCCCCGTAGTCCCGCCGGGTTTGCATGACCGCGTATATGACCGCTTGCATGACCGCGCGATTTCTCCATGAAGGTGCCATGATGGCGATGCAGCATGAATGAATGGCTCAAAGCCATGATTTTGGAGTTCACCGCATGAGCTGGCTTGCCCGCGGCGGCCCTTTCGCGTACTTCGCGAGCGGCGGATCCGCTTTGAAGCCGGCACCAGACGCGCCTGCTCGCCGGGGGAAAATGCGCTGGGTTTTTCGCCGGATTGCGCCGTATGCAGGCGCCATTGGCGCGCTGCTGCTGGTCGCGATGGTGCTCTTCACCATGTACTTCACGTTGCTGGAATGGCAATGGTTTACGTTTTTCAGCGGCGTCCTGGGCGCAGCCGTCCTGTCGCTCGCCAGCCGCTCCATCCATGCCGAGTGGATGATCGCGCGGCGCAATGCACAGCTGTCACAGGCGCGTCAAAACCTGGCCAATGAAGCCCGCCTGCGCACCCGTGCCGAGCAGGATCTGGCGGGCGTGGCGGACAACATCACTTACCTGCATGAATCGCTGCCCGCGATGCTCGCCTATGTCGATGATCAACACCAACTCAAGTACCACAATCGCGCTTTCCGCCATGGGTTGGGCGCGGCGGTCAGCCACATTGATGGCCGCCACTTGCGCGAAGTTGTCGGCAATGTCGTCTACGGTGAACTGGAGGGCGATCTGTCACGCGCATTTGACGGCAGCATGGCGCATCGCGAGCGTTTGCATAAATCCACGGCGGGCGAAACCTTCCGGCTACTGATGCAGTGCCTGCCGCAATTCAATGAAACCGGTCAGGTGGTGGGGGTTTTCCTGTTGTCGACTGACATTACCGGGCCGCAGGACTTTGCGTTGCCGCCTTTCCCGATGCCGACCATCGAAATGCCGGTCGTGTTGTCGCCCGCGCCGCTGTCTGATCGCATCGTCGAACTGGCGCCCGAGCATGACGACGACGCCGTTTTGCTGCAGCATGCGCTTGCGCACGACGAGTTTTGCCTGTTCTTCCAGGCGATCGTGCCTGTCACGACAGGCCGAAGCGCGTTGCCGTTCCGGGAGATCCTGCTGCGGCTGAAGGTGGAAGAGGAAAACATGCTGCCGCCCGGTTCATTCCTGCCCGTCGCCGAAAAGTACGGCATGCTCCCGGACCTGGACCGGTGGGTGGTTCGCCATGTACTCGGCTGGATACGCGCTGACGCGACCCGGCAACAAGCGATGTACAGCATCAACATTTCGCCGCAAACGCTGGCGGACCACGAGTTTCCGGCGTTCGTCAAGAAAGCGCTGCGCGATTTTGGCCTGCCCGGTTCGCTGCTTTGCTTTGAGCTCCAGGAGAACGATATTTTGAGTCGCTCGGCTGATGCGAGCCGGTTTGTCGCCCAGTTGCAGCCGGAAGGGTGCAGTTGTGCCATCTGCGGCTTCAACGGCAATCGAATTTCATTCGATCTGCTCAGGCAGGTGCCGGTGAATTTCCTGAAGATCGATGGCAGTCTGATTTTGAATGTCCTGCGAAGCGCCGTCGATCTGGCGCGGGTCAAGGCCATTCACCGGGTTGCGCAGGCGATCGGCGTAAGCACGATTGCCGAATGTGTGGAAGATGAACGTACGCTTGAAGTATTGCGCGGGATCGGTGTGGATTTTGCGCAGGGATTCGGTATCTCGCGACCGCAGGACCTGCGGACAATTTCAACAGGTCAGCCGGCCATTCGCGCAGGAGAATATGCCGCGCGTCACATCAACGATACGATGGCGGCGGAGTAGGGCGCAGGGCGGGACGCCGGTGGTCAACGCGACAGGCTGTACCGAAATGACGCGGCAAGTTACTTCATTTGCCGCCGCAACGATTGTTCCCTAATCACTCCGGTCGCCGAAAACCGTCTTCAATCCACGCCGTCGCAGTTGCCTCCGTCAGCTTGAATGACGCCGCCACTCGCACCTGTGCGAGCGGTGGATCCTCGCGGTTGCGAGCCTCCCGCGCGGTCAGCAGGGCATAAGGATTCTCCTCGTCCGGCGTGATGTCCAGCGTGACGGTCATCGTCGTGCCCGCCACGGGGACGACGACTTTCTTGTGCAAGGTTGCATGCAGATGCTGTTCATGACGGCGCCGAACTTCGTACGCGGTCTTGACCAGCGTGTGGAAGGCGTTGGCGTCGAGCGGCTTTGGATTTTTCTTGTCGCGCCCCATCGTCCACGGTCCAACCAGCGCCGGTTCGGGTTCGCCGTCCTTGATCATCTCCACGGCCCAGCCATCATCATCCTCATTCTTGATCACACGGGCAGTCCAGCCGTCGTCACGCCAGAGTCGCGCTTCCTGGGGTGAGTTTGGGATGGGAGTGGTGGTGGGGGCGGTAGCGGTCATTTTTTGGCAGGGGTGTCTCGGTGAAGGTGCGACAGGATAACCGGGGCGGGCGCTCGCGGGCCAAATAGTAGTCGACTTTTTTTGTTGCCTTCGGGTTTACATGTGTGGCCGATGCGCGAGGCCTCGGGTATGCTGCAATTCGACAAGTAGGCAGGAAGTATTTGGAAATTGTCCGCCGCGACGCAAACGAACGTCTGCCAATTCATCGTCCGCCATCCAATAATCGTGCGAAATCAGGAGAATCCATGAAAATCAACAATATTTCCGCCACGCTGCTGGTCGGCCTGTTTGTCCACGGCGTATCCGCGCAAACATCCCCCACTCCCCCTTCCGCGACGCCTGCCGCGCCGGTCACAACGCCAACGCCCCCGCCGCCTGCCACCGCCGCGTCTGCCGCCGGCGTGGCGGAAGGCACGCTTTTCAATTCCCAGCGCTCGATTAGTGACAAGGGCAAGTTTGAATGGGTCTGCACTTACCGTGTCGCCAATCTGAAGCGCAGTGTGTTGCTCGACGAAAGCTGCCCGGCAACGATGATGTTTGAGCTTAGGCGTTAGCGAGTGGTTTATCCGTCATTCGCCCCATTCACCCCCAGCGTTCTGCATTCCATCGCCTGAGGCTTCCCTTGCCGTTCCACGTTCCTAGAATGAACTCATTCACTCCAGGAGATTACGATGAACACATTCACACGGTTATCGGGCAGCCGCCCATTGGTCGCAGCCTTCGCCGCAGCGATGTTTTGCGGGGCATTTGCCGCCACGGCGGGCGCGGGTGAGGGGTCGGACGCCAAGTCCGGTCATTTCTCGTTCAACTGGAGTTTTGGCAATAATGTGAACTACGGCGGTAACCAGACCAAGGGTTCCGGCGTGGTAAAACAGGAGTCGCGCGCGGTCGCGAACTTTTCACGGCTGGTGCTGGCGCTGCCGGCAACGGTCACCCTTTCGCAAGGACCAGCCGAATCACTTACCATTTCCGCCGACGATAACCTGCTGCCGCTAATGACGACGCGCGTCGCGGGCGATGAGCTGATTATCGAGGGCGACAATTCGCACGGGTTCTCGACCAGGAATGCGATCAAGGTGCGCCTCACGGTCAAAACGCTCAACGCCATCACCATCAAGGGGTCGGGCGACGTGTTCGGTGACCAATTCAAGAGTGACAAGCTTGATATCTCGATTGCCGGCTCGGGTGACGTGAAATTGAAATCGATTCGTGCCGATCAGGTAAAGATCGGCATCGAGGGTTCCGGCGATATCAGCGTCGATGCCATCGACAGCAAATTGGTGGACGCCAGCATTCAGGGCTCGGGCGACATCCGCCTGCCATCGCTGCAGTCCTCATGGGTGAAGATTTCGGTGAACGGGTCCGGTGATATCTCCGCGGCCGGCAACACGGACAAGGTCGATGTTGAAATCATGGGCAGCGGGGACGTGCGTACCGGCAAGCTGGTCGCGCGCGAGGCCGGTGTGAAGATCATGGCCTCGGGCGACGCGGTAGTGCATGCGAAAGAGAAACTGATTGCCCGCGTATATGGTTCGGGTGACGTGCGCTATGCCGGCTCGCCGGCGAATGTCAGCCGGACGGTAGAAGGTTCCGGGTCGATCAAGGCGCTGTAGATTTTCATCGGGGGCGCGTCCGGCAGCGCGCCATCGATTGCCCTTGCGGCGCGCTTCCCTGTAGGCAAGAATGACGGGGTGAAGTCGCCGAATTCCCCCAATTCCCCCAAAGCATCCAAACCGCCTGCCACCGTCGCGTTGCGCACCCCGCTGTTTCGCGGCGCGCGGCGGTTGCGCATCGCATTGGTCGGCATGCCCAACGCCGGAAAGAGCACACTTTTCAATGCGGTGGCCAGCACCGCGCCGACGACCGGCAAACTTGCGGGCACCCAGCGCACCTATGGCGAATGCACGGTGCAGATCGGGCTCGACGAGGCAAGCCTGATCGATCTGCCGAGCATTCCGTCGCTGCTTGATCTGGCACAGGACGATGTGGCCGCGCTGAAATACCTGCTTTGGGGCGATGAGCGCCCATTGGTGTCTTCGCATGAGTCCGGCGAGCCGCCCGCGCCGTTCGCGCCGCCGGACGTGCTGATCCAGGTGGTCGATGCCACGCGCCTTGAGCGCGATCTGGTGCTCACGCTGGAATTGAGCAAATTGGGGCGGCCGATGGTGATCGCATTGAACATGACCGACCAGGCCTGGGAGAAGGGGCTGCACATCAACGTCAAGGCGCTCGGTGCGTTGCTGGGCATGCCGGTGCTCTCGACCGTTGCCACCATGGGGCACGGCATTGCTGCGCTGTTCAAGGCCGCGGTCAATGTGCATCGTGATGCGCTGCAACCGTTGCCGCAATTGCCGGGCAAACACATTCTGCGGAGCCTCGAACCGCTTGCCGGGGCGCTCGAACATCCTGCGATCGCCGCGGCGTTCCGCGTACCGCACGCTTTTCTCCTGATGCAGTTTGCCGCGGGCAATCAATATTTCGAAGATGAACTGCGCCATCATTTCCCGGAAAAAATGCCGGACCTGCTGCGATTGCGCACGGCCGCTTCGGATTCGCTGCCGCGGCAGCTCGCGGAGGAACTGCAAGCGGATCGCCATCACCGCGCGGCCACGCTGTCGGAAGGCGGCACGCGCATCGGCGCGCCGCACGAGGGGCGCGGCTGGCGCTACTGGCTGGATGAGCTGTTCCTGCACCCGCAGTGGGGTCTGATCGGCTCGCTTGCGGTGTTTGCGGCGGTGCTGTTCGTGGTGTTCGAAGTCAGCGGCTGGCTGGACCAGATGACCACCGCGCGGCTCACCGATGCGCTGGCCGGATGGCAGCCGGATTCAACCAGCGGCATCGTCGGGCGCGCCGTGGTCGATGGGCTGATCGGGCTTACCGGCATTGTCGTGCCGTACATGATTCCGCTGGTGCTGTTGCTGGTTGCGCTCGAAGAGTGCGGCATCATGCAGCGGATCGCCTTTGTGGTTGACCGCGCGTTCCACCACATCGGCTTGCATGGCGGCGTGGCCGTCACGTTCCTCACCGGCCTCGGTTGCAATGTCCCGGCTATTTCCAGCGTTGCGAAAGCCACCACCGGCCGCGAACGCGTCATCGCCTCCGCGCTGATCACCTTCGTGCCGTGCTCCGCGCGCTCCGCGATCATTCTCGCGCTGGCGGGGAAATACCTTGGTGCCATCGGCGTGTTTGCCATCTTCGCGCTGACCATCGTCCTGATCGCGGTGATGGGGCGGATCATGGCGCGCCATCATCGCGAACTCGGCCCGGGGCAGATACAGGAAATTCCGCCCTATGCACTGCCGCGCCTGCGTACGCTGCTGCGTGAAACCTGGGAGCGCACCAGCGATGTCCTCACCATCGTTGCGCCGTTGCTGGTCGGCGGCAGCGTGGTGCTGGCGCTGCTGAACCACATCGGCGCGGACCGCGTTATCAACGCCGTGCTCACACCCGTCACGGGCTGGTGGCTGGGACTGCCGGTGGTGCTGGGCGTGCCGATCCTGTTCGGCGTCCTGCGCAAGGAATTGTCATTGCTGATGATTTACCAGGCGCTCGGCACGTTCGAGGTTGGCACCGTGCTCGATTGGGTGCAGATCATGACGCTGCTGCTGTTCCTGACGTTCTACATTCCGTGCGTTTCCACTTTTGCCGTGATGAACAAAACGATTGGCCGCCGCGATGCGTTATTCTCCGTCGCGCTGTCAGTGAGTGTCGCGCTGGTGGTGAGCGGTGCGGTGCGGGTGCTGCTGGAGGGCGCGCAGTGGGTTGCGACGAGGTGATTAATTTGTGCGATGCGATTGAGGCGTCGCGGGAACCTTTACTAACTCCCGTTCGTGCTGATCCTTCGACATGCTCAGGACAGGGTACGCTGCGCGTATCGAAGCACACTCAATGTAAGTCATTGGTTCATATACGTCCGGAATGCCCTTCGATACCTCAGGGCGAACGGAAATGAGGTTAGCAGGTGTTGCAGGCCATTAAACGCAAGCACTGGCGCGGCGTTTGGGGCGAAAATGGCTGATAATCCGCGCCAATGCTGGAGTTTTGAGAAACGTTTCCATGGATTTGTATCCTTCAACATGACTGACGCCACATGCCCGACCTGATCATCACGCACGTCTACCGCCGATTCCTGTGGCCGATGGTCGCCCTGATTGTCGTGCTGGTGGCGGGCACCGCAGGCTATCTGGTGATCGGCGGCGCGAACACCACCATCGTGGACGCGCTGTACATGACGTTCATCACCATCGCCACCATCGGCTATGGCGAAATCATCGACATGGCCGCTAAGCCGGGCGCGCGCATTTTCACGATGGTGATTGCCTTTGCCGGCATTGGCGTCACCACCTATATCTTTTCAACGTTGACGGCGTTCATCGTTGCAGGCGAATTAAATCAGGCGCTACGGAGACGCAAAATGTTAAAACGCATCGGACAACTTTCAGGGCATTACATCGTCTGCGGCGCGGGACGGGTCGGCGCCAACGTCGCCCATGAACTGGATAAGACCGAGCGGCCGTACGTGGTCGTGGATATCGATCCCGCGCAGATCGCCGCGCACGGGCAGCGGCACGCGGAAGCGATGTATATCCTCGGCGATGGCACCGAAGACGAAATGCTCGAACAAGCCGGCATCCGGCGCGCGGCGGGCGTATTCGCGGTGACTGGCGATGACAGCCGCAACCTCGTCATTACGCTCTCATCGAAACAACTGAATCCCGCCTGCCGCGTGGTGGCGCGTTGCCATGAGGTGAACTATTTTTCCAAGATGGAGCGGGTCGGCGCGGATGCGATCGTCTCGCCGGATTTCACCGGCGGCATGCGCATCGTCTCCAGCATGATCCGTCCGCAGGTGGTGTCGTTCCTGGATGAAATGCTGCGGTCGGATGACAACGTGCGCGTCGAGCAGGTCACGGTGGGGGCGAATGCGTCCGGCAGCATCGAGAATTTCGCGCCGCCGAGCCATGAATACATCGTGCTGGCGTTGAGGACCGGCGGCCGGGATACGGTGTTCAATCCGGCACCGGACCGGAGCGTGCAGCCGGGCGATGTCATCGTGGTGATGGCGACACCGGCGGGGCGGGCCGCGCTGGAGAGTCGGGCGGGGTGAGGGCATGATTGGAGGGATGACAATGAGTGCGCGAGCGTGGCATCGGATTGGTGATGGTGGTAGCTGGTGTCTGCCCCATTTATCTTTTAAATGGGTGACCCCTTTTATCATTTCAGTTATCGTCAAGGCGTCTGTCGTGTTTGCCCTGTGTCGTGGCTGCAACCCATTTGGGGACCAGAGGGCATTTGAGATTCAAAAGAGGCGCGATAGTCGCCGCATGGGCCCGTCTCTGTACAGTTTCGCAACGAGAAGTACTTAGTTGGAACGCTGTGTGGTGAGCTGAATGCGAAGAACAACTATGGGCTTACCTGGATTCGCGCTTCGTTGTTGCGACAATGAAGTCTCTTGGAGGGACTCAGAATGTAGGCAAGAAAATGTCGATGAACCGGCTTTTTGCAGCGGAGCAACAACCGGCTCGAAGGGTACTTCACAAAGAACTGGAGTTGGCAAAATCAGGAAAATCGTTCGAAGGCGAAACACGAAAAGTATTGGAAACGGCGGCTTTTTCAATTTGGCTATGGGCAAAAGAGGGGGGAATGTGGCTAATCGCCAAAAGTAAGGTTCAATGAGGGGCAAATTAAATGGGGTCAGACACCATTTAATTCATGCTAAACTGTGAACTCTATTTTTGCGAGACTCCTCATGGCCCGCCTCCCCCGCTACGTTCTTCCCGGCCAGCCCCAACACATCATCCAGCGCGGCAACAACCGCCAAGTCATCTTTGCCGCGGAGGCCGACTATCAATTTTTTCGCGATGCGCTGGTGGAGGCGGCGGGGCGATGCGGGCTGGCGGTCCACGCGTATGTGTGGATGCCCAACCACATTCACCTGCTGGCCACGCCCACGTACGAAGACAGTATCAGCAAGACTTTCCAGTCGGCCGGCCGCAAGTACGCGCAGTATTTTAATTTCACTTACCGCCGCAGCGGCACGCTGTGGGCGGGACGCTATCGCGCCACGGTGGTGGATACCGAACACTATTTCCTGCGGGTGATGGGCTACATCGAACAGAACCCCGTGCGCGCAGGTATGGTTTCGCATCCGCGCGACTATCCGTGGTCCAGCCACCGCAAATATGCCTATGGCGAGGATGGCGCGAATCTGAACTGGCTGATCGAACACGATGAGTATCTGAAGCTTGGCCGGGATACGGCGGCACGCAAGGTCGCCTATCGTGAACTGTTCCGCGGCGAGATTGAGGCGGACGTGCTCGCGTCCATCCGCGATTGCACGCACAAGGGGTGGGCGCTGGGGGATACGCGGTTTCGCGAGGAGATTTCCGGCCTCTCGGATCGGCGCGCGGCACCGGCGGCGAGGGGACGGCCGAGGGTGCAGGACACGATTGGCAGGAAGTGAAACGCAAGCACTGGTGGGGCCTGTGGCGATATTTCGTCCTGGAAGGCCCGCCAATGCTGGCGTTTTGTGAAAACGAAGGATATACATGAATGGAATTGGGAGCATCACATGAAAATATCGAGGACCTGCCTGGCGCACCTCGCCCCGCGCTACGTCACGCGCTACGTCGTTTGCGCCGCAACGTTTCTTTCTCTGTTCATTGCACAAGGCCACGCACAATCCGCCACCGAAATGCCGCCCTCCAAACAGGGCGACTATATCGCCCGCGATTTCCGCTTCAAATCCGGCGAAGTGCTGCCGGAAGTAAAGCTCCACTACACCACCTTTGGCAATCCCGTCCGCGATGCCAGCGGCCAGGTGACCAACGCGGTCCTGCTGTTGCACGGCACCGGCGGCTCCGGGCAGAGCCTGATCCGGCCGATTTTCGCCAACGTGCTGTTCGGGCCGGGGCAATTGCTCGATGCAACGCGCTATTACCTGATCCTTCCCGACGGGCTCGGCCACGGCAAGTCGAGCAAGCCGAGCGACGGTCTGCGCACGAAGTTCCCGCAATACGACTACGAAGACATGGTGGTCGCGCAGAAGCGGCTGCTGGAGGAAGGGCTGGGCGTGAATCATCTGCGGCTGATTCTCGGTACCTCGATGGGCTGCATGCACGCCTGGATGTGGGGCGAGGCCTGGCCCGATTTCGTCGATGCGCTGATGCCGCTGGCGTGCCTGCCGGTCGAACTGGCCGGGCGCAATCGCGTCTGGCGCAAGATGCTGATCAATGCCATTCGCGATGATCCGGAATGGAAGGGCGGCGATTACGCGACGCCGCCCCGCGCGGCGGTGAAATCCATCGCGAACTTCCTGATTCTGGTCGGCGCTGCGCCGATCCAGATGCAAAAGAACTACTCGACACGCGAGGCCGCCGACAAGTTCACCGACGAAGCGGTCGCGCGCACGGCCGCCGGCATCGATGCCAACGACATGCTTTATGCCGTCAGTGCGTCGCGCCATTACGATCCCGCGCCGAAGCTGGAGAACATTCGCGCCGCCGTCATGCATATCAATTCCGCCGATGACTTCATCAATCCGCCGGAACTCGGCATCGCCGAGCGCGAAATCAAGCGCGTGAAGAAGGGGCGCTTCGTGCTTTTGCCGGCGTCGGAGGAAACCTTTGGGCATGGCACCCATACGCGGGCGGAGATCTGGAAGAAATATCTGTGGGAATTGCTGGATAGCTCGAAGCGGTAGTTTCAAAGGCGTCATTCCCGCCTGCGCGAGAATGACGATTGAAATGGTTTGGATGTCGCCATGTTCTTGATGCAATCGTGATTTCATTTCAGGCACCGTATGCAGCTCCTTTCCAACATCGATTTATCCAATGACCCTGCTGCATCCGTGTTCGTCAAAGACGAAGTCGTGCAAGTCGTCTTTGCCTCGCAGGACGGCGAGATACAGAGTCGCGTGGGTCCGAATCGCTATCGGCGCGGTGATGCGTTGATTACCGGATCGACCGGCGATTGCTGGAGTGTTTCGCGCGACCGGTTCGATCTCCGGTATGTGCCGGTCTTACCGGCCGGGGCAGGGCAGGATGGGCCGTATCGGGCACAGGCGGCGACGGTGCTGGCCAGGCAGCTACCGACCGCATTTTCGATTGCGCGCAGCGAAGGCGGGGATCTGCTTTGCGGGCAACCGAACGACTGGCTATTGCAATATGCACCCGGCGACTACGGTGTCGTGGACAACGCGCGCTTTCAACGCGTGTATCGCCCTGCAGGGAAATAGGATTGATGATCGGCGCCATTCGCCGCGCTTGTCAACGCGTGGCGAGGTATGGCGAGGCGTGGCAAATACGCACGGAGAGGTTGGACAAGTGCACCGCGAACGGCAAACGGCCTGCGAAAAAAACTGGCCGGAGAATTCTACCGGTGGTGTTCCCGCCGCCGCTCTTCCGAGATGAAATCTTCGATGTCGGGATCCATGGCATTGCGCGAGGAGACGATGCCGACCAGCCGGCCGTTGTCCATGACCGGCACATGACGAAAGCCGTTTTCCTGCATCAGCAACAGGGCATGGCCGTATGTCTTTGCCGCATCCAGGGTTTTGGGCGAGGCGGTCATGACATCGATCAGACGAGTGGTGACGGCGTCGAGACCCTTCGCCATCACGCGAAAAACGGCATCGCGTTCGGAAAAAATGCCGACAAGGTTGCCGTTTTCGACGACCAGCACGGCACCGACATTCTTTTCTGCCATTTGCTGCGCGGCGCGGCTGACGGTTGTCTCGGGCGGAGCAGTGAGAAATTTCTTCTGCTCCATGACGTATTTTATGGGTTGATCAAACATTGAGGCCTCCGAGGGTAGATGCTAGCCACCTTCGGCCCGGTACCTTTGATCTGGGTCAACCCTCGTGCGTGAAACGTCCTCAATTCGCCCGGGAATTAGCTAAAGGCGCCGCCGTACTGCTTGCGCAGATCCATTTTCAGCACCTTCCCGGTCCCGCTCATTGGTAAGGTTTCCAGAAACACCACATCGTCCGGCACCCACCACTTCGCCATGCGACCGGAAAGGAAGGACAGCACTTCGTCCTTCTCCAGTGCCTGCCCGGGCTTGCGCACGATGAATATCAGCGGGCGTTCATCCCACTTCGGGTGTTTCACGCCGATGACGGCGGCCATGGCCACCGCGGGATGCGCCATGGCGGCGTTTTCGACGTCGATTGAACTGATCCATTCGCCGCCGGTCTTGATGACGTCCTTTGCCCGGTCGGTTATCTGCACGTCGCCGTCGGCACTGATAGAGGCGATGTCGCCCGTTGGAAACCACCCGTCTTTCAGCGGTGACACTTCCGACTTGTAGTAGCCAGATAAAACCCACAAGCCCCGCACGCATAACTCGCCTGCCGATTTTCCATCGCGCGGCAGCGTGTGGCCGCCGTCATCGATAATCTTCAGTTCGATGCCAAATGCGGATTTGCCGGAGCGGGCGCTGATGCGGTGTTGCGCGTCGCGGTCCAGCAGCTTTTGCGCGGGGGTGAGGCTGCTGATGGTGGCGGCGGCCGCGGTTTCGGTCATGCCCCACCCGCATCGCACCTCGACATTGAATTCCTCGACAAATTTCGTCAGCAGCGCGACCGGCATCGCAGAGCCGCCCACCACTGTTCGCCGCATGGTCGAGAATCGGTTGCCGCTTTGTTCAAGATACAGCGCCAGCGCGTGCCAGATGGTTGGCACGCCGGCGCTAACGGTGACGCCTTCCACCTCGATCAATTCATACAGGCTCTTGCCATCCAGGCGCGGCCCCGGCAGCACCAGTTTGGCGCCACTCATCGCCGCGCCGTAGGGAATGCACCACGCGTTGATGTGAAACATCGGCACCACCGGCAGCACGGTTTCGCCCGGACATAGCGACATGCCGCGCGGCATGGTGATCGCCATGCCGCTGAGGATCAGTGCGCGATGCGAATACAGCACGCCCTTGGGATTGCCTGTCGTTCCCGACGTATAGCAAAGTGCGGCGGCGCTGCGTTCGTCAAATTCGGGCCAGACATATTTGTCATCTTGCGCGGCGATGAGATCGTCGTAGAACAGCAAGCCGGGAATCCCGTCCTGATCGGGCAGGCCCGATTGATCGGACAAGCAGATCCAAGACGTGACCTTCGGGCAAAGTGGCGCCAGCCCTTTGATCAACGGCGCGAAGGTCGTGTCAAACATGACGGCGCGATCGTCGGCGTGGTTGATGATGTAGGCCAATTGCGCCGGGTGCAGGCGCGGATTGCAGGTATGGATCACCATGCCGCTGCCCGACACGGCGAAATAGGCTTCGAGATGCCGATGGTTGCTCCAGGCCAGGGTCGCGATGCAATCGCCCGCCTGCAACCCCAATTCGCGCAACGCGTTCGCCAGTTGGCGTGAACGCCGGGCACAGTCGGCGTAGGTGTATCGAAACAGCGGTCCGTGGGTTTCGCGGGAGACGATTTCCACGTCACCATGCTGCTGTTCGGCATGCTGAATGACTGACGAAATCAGTAGCTGGCAATCCATGATCAGGCCTTGTTGCAGCATGGTGTCTCCCCTTTTTTATGCGATATTGGACGCGCAAGTATCGCCGAAGCGGGGGGTTGCAACAATCTGTTTATCCGGGGCGTTGCGAAGCGTCTGAACGATTTCGCAACGATCATATCCAACAAAAACGGCTAGCATTGTATTACCCGGCTTTTGAAATCGTGGGAGTGTCGGAATGCTTGGAGCGCTTGCAACGCTTAGAACGCTGACGGTCATCGGTGTGCTGATCCTCGCAGGATGCGCATCCGCGCCGTCCGTGCGCATCGTCGCCGTGCCGGCACATATCCTTTGGCGCGATCAGGAATTCCACTACGATGCGGCGCCGGTTCCGGTGGGGATACGCGAATTGTTCGCGCTCGACGCCGGACTACTTTCCGCGCTTGAGGCGTCCGGCATGAAGGACGCCAGCACGCAAAAGCGTGTGGACTACCTGATTTCGCTCTTGTTTGGGCCCGGGCTCAATGCTTTCCCGTATGCCGGCAACGAGTCCACGATCGCGGCGGAAACATGGCGTGCCCGGCGCGGTAATTGCCTCTCGCTTAGCGTACTCGCCTATTCCATCGCCAAGGCACTGAATCTTCCGGCGCAATTGCAGGAAGTCCGCGTTCCCCAGTATTTCAACCGGCACGGCAACGTTGATTTTGTCGAGCGCCACGTCAACGTATTGATCAAGAATGAGGCGCGTCTGCATCTGAAGAATGGCACCATGACTTCCGGCAACGTGGTGATTGATTTTGAGCCCCAGACCGGCTGGCTGCGGGCGGGATTCGCCTTGTCGGACGAGAGTGTTCTCGCCCGCTATTACAACAACGTCGCGGCGGATTATTTTGCGCGGGACAATCTTGTGCCGGCGTATGCGTGGTTCAAGGCGGCAATACAGGCAGATGAACACTATGCGTCGAGCTACAGCAACCTTGCGCAACTCTATAAACGGAAGGGCATTGCCGACAGCGCCGAGCAATTGCTGCTGCACGCGATCGCGCTTGATGGAACTGACGATACCCCCGTGCGTTCCATGCATCAGTTGCTGGTCGCGCAGGGACGGGAGGACGAAGGACTTAAATACGCCAACCTGCTGCAGGCACGCCAGGAAAAAAACCCCTACTACTGGCTGGGCCGCGGCATCGACTACCTGCAAGGCGCGAAATACGTCGACGCCGTCAGCGCCCTGGAACGCGCGGAGGCACTCACCACGGGATTCGACGAAGTCCACCGCTATCTGGCCATTGCCTATTGGCGCAGCGGCGAGCAGGCCAAGGCGCAGCGGCAACTGACGGTACTCGCCTCACTTATCGCGCCCAATTCTCCCGATTCCGGATTTGCCGCGCTCAGCCGGAAAATCAGCAAGGCGCCGGGCAATTGATACCTCCCCGTTCCCGGGGATGTAAAACGCCATTTGGCGAGCCTTTCCAGCCATTTGTGCGCGGAAAGCCGCATGGATAAAGGAGTTTGTCGGCCAGTCTGGCAAGTTTCGTTACGGGCAATCAAACGGCATAAATTCAACATGCCGGGACGGAGATCGCCATCATCGGGACCATTTCGCACCGTTACCCGGGCACTTCGTCTCCCGCCCCCGACTTCGTCGGAAGATGGAATACTCGGCAACAGCCGCCTGCTATTGGTTCGCTCAATTCCACCACATTCCCATCCACAATGAAAACCAGTCTTTATTTTGTTGCCCGCATCGCCCTTGCCTGGGCATTGGCGTTCGTGCTGGTGCTGATTGTTTGGCTGGCGCTCAAGGGCGGCAATCGCGGGCGCCCCACCTGGCCCTTCGTGCTCGCCGCGTTACTGACCATCGCCTGGCAGGTCACTTGCGCGTTTTCGCACTTGCGGCGTGTGCGGCTGATTGCCGGGAACATCGATGCCGGTACGGTGGCCAATCGGCAGCGCCGGCAAATTGAAATCCCCTTCGAGGCCGATGAGGCATTCAGGATGCTTGACGCCACCATTCGCGAATTGCCGCGTTCCGAAAATATCGAAGCGGCGCGCGACAGCCTGCAATTGCGCGCAAAAGTGAAACGCCTCAATCCCTACACCAACAAGATCGTATACGACCTGTTTAGCTGGAGCGGCGCCCGGCGCAACCAGATCCTGGCGACCATCAAACCCGCCGATGGCGCCAGCAGCGTCACGCTGATATGCGAACCGGAAGGCGCCGCGTGGATTGACTGGTTCCTCGTCGATGACGGCACCAACCTTGAAAATGCCGAGGCGATTACGCGTGCAATGGCTCGTCGTGTTTCTGAACGCTGCTGCGACGATCGTGCCGTGGCGAAACAGACCGTCACGGAAAAGGAACTGGCGGTCGCCAGGCTGAGTTTATTGCATGCGCAAGTGGAGCCACACTTCCTGTACAACACGCTGGCCAGTGCACAAGTCCTGACGCGCTGCGATCCGGCGCGCGCCGATGAGATGCTCGGCAACCTGATCGTCTACCTGCGTCATTCGCTGCCGCGCACCGGTGATGAGCCTTCGACGCTCGGTGAAGAACTTGAGCGGGTGCGCGCGTATCTCGACATACTCAAAATTCGCATGGGCGCGCGCCTGAATTTGCAAATAGAAGTGCCCGCGCCGATGCTGACCGTGCCATTCCCGCCAATGATGCTGCAAACCCTGGTCGAAAACGCCATCAAGCATGGCCTGGAGCCAAAATCCGGCGGCGGCACCATCTGGATACTGGCGCGCGAAAATGAAGGCAGCGTCGCCGTGACCGTGGCCGATGATGGGCGCGGTTTCAGCGCCGAGGGCGGCGGCACCGGCATCGGCCTGAAGAATGTCCGCGAACGACTCCAGCTGGCCTACGGAGCCGCGGCGAGTTTCGCCATCGCGGCAAATTTTCCATGCGGCGTGGCCGCAACGATCACCGTACCCGCGCAAGTTGTGCAAGGAGCCAAAAATGCTTAAGTGTGTGATTGCCGAAGACGAGGAGCTGCTGCGCCAGTCACTGACAGCGTTGCTTCGCGAAACCTGGCCCGAACTCGATATCGTCGCCGAGTGCGAGGATGGCGGCGCCGCGCTGGAGGCGATTGCTGCCCAGCAACCCGATGTGGCTTTTCTCGATATTCGCATGCCGGGTCTTACCGGCCTCGAAGTGGCAGCGGCGATGGCCGAAGCCAGCCCGAAAACCCAAATCGTGTTTGTGACCGCCTACAACCAGTACGCGATCGACGCATTCGAAAAAGGCGCGGCGGATTATCTGCTCAAGCCGATTTCGCGCGAACGGCTGGCGAGTACTGTGCAACGCTTGAAAGCGCGCGCCGCACCCGACGCGAATGAACTCGCCGCATTGGTGAAGCAACTGACCGCGACGCTGCCGCGCACCACCACCGTGCCACCTCTGGTGTGGATTACCGCGAGCGCCGGAAAGGAAACGCGCCTCATCATGGTTGATGACGTGGCGTATTTTCAGTCGGACAATAAATATACGGTGGTGATGACCGCGCAGGGCGAGGCGCTGGTGCGCAAGCCGTTGCGCGAGTTGCTCGATGTGCTCGACCCCGCCATCTTTAAACAGATCCATCGCGCCACGATCGTGAACCTGAAAGCGATTGCGTCCATCGCGCGCGATGACACCGGCAAGGGCATTGTCAAGCTCAAGAACCGGCCTGAGACGCTTTCGGTGAGTCTGTCGTTCATGCCGCTATTTCGTAATATGTGATTGCCACGCCCATTTAAAAAGGCGTTCAAAACTTCAACTCCAGATTCCCGCGCACATGCATGCTGGACGGATACGTGTTGGTGCGGCGCAGGCTGCCGAATGCATCAAAGTAACTCGATTCATTCGAATAGTCCTGCCGCAACACATTGGCCAGCGTCAGGCGGAACTGGGTTTTGGGGGTGAATTTCCACAGTCCATACACATCGAGTTCGCGCCTTGCCGTAAGGTATCGGCCCTGATTCGCTGAAATTCGCACCGGCCCGCCGCTCTTGAAACTGTAACTGCCGCCGGCAGTCACTTCACCACCCTTCATGCGATAGTCGAGGCCGACGGTGGCGCTGAAAGGCGTTTGCTGGTCAAGCCGGTTGTTCGGCCCTGGCACCGAATCCACGGTGGACCAGTTGCGATTGAGGTTCAGCCGGAAGTCGATGGGTGGCGCGGTTTTGTACAGCGATTGCACGGGGAACTTGGCGTCGAATTCCAGGCTGCGGGTTTGCGCGGTGCCGTCGTTGATCGGCGTGGATACCCAGCGGTCGTTGATAAGAACAAGCCCGCGCCGGTTGAAATCGGTGATCCGCCGCAACGCGCCACTGATGCTCATCGTCGCGCCCTGTCCCCAGAAATGCTCGTAGGCGACGTCGATGCCGGTCGCGAGTTCGGGCTTCAGGTCGGGATTGCCCTGGTAGTCCGGATCGGTCGGGCCATTGTTGGTGGACGTGAAGCGGCGCGGGATCAGGCTCGCAGTGGCGGGCGCTTTGTAGGTGCGCGTCAGCGCGAAGCGTACCTGCCGGCCGGATTTGTCCGGGAATTTCCAAAGTGTCTGGAACAGCGGGCTCGCGACACTCGAGCGGTTGTGGACTTCGCTGAAAGTGTTGCCTGTGCTCCTGGTATCCAGTGTTTCCCAGCGCAGGCCAACGTAGACCGACCAGTCCTTCGTCACATTCCATTCGTCCTGCGCGAAAAACGCCGCGCGCATCACGTCGGCGGCAAAGTCTTCATAACTGACGACCGGAATGACGCCGGGCAGTGGCCTGTCGCGCTGATCGCGGATCTCCGTGCGCTTGGTGATTCCAGTGTCCCAGCCCGCCACCAGCGAATGGCCTTCGACAATCGGCGTGGAGTATTTCCCGGTGAAAGTCGCGCCGTTGTCCTTCGCGTTGGAAAGCACGCTGCTGTCGAGGTTTTGCAGGTTCGCGACGGTGTAGCCCTGCTGAAGAAAATCGATTTTTCGCTCGCTGCCGGTGACGCCGAATTTCATGTCCAGTTTGGCGCCTTCAGCCAGCTTGTGCACCCAGTTGAGGTCACTGCGCAGGAGCGTGTCTTCGTTCGCGCTTCGGGTCAGGCTGATCGGATATGGAACCGGCACACCTTCCATCACCAGATAGCGACGGTCGCCGTTGTTCACCGAACGGCTGAAATTGAGAAATGACTGTGACGTCAGCGTATCGCCATTGGCCAGTGTCCAGTTCAGCCGCGGAGAAAGTCCAGTGCCGTCATAGTGCCCCTTGCTGTGATTGGTCGTGGCGCGAAACAGGTTCTGCACACCGGCCGAATCGGTGCCAAATTCCGCTCCCGAAGATGTCACATCAAAGTCATTGTGAAAATAAAATGCACCGAGGGAATACGAGAAATTGCCGTCCTTGTCGGATACCTGCACATTGATGTTTGGCGCCCGGTAACCGCGCCCGCTGGCAATTCCGAGTTTCAATTCGCGTTGGGCGATCGTGACTTTTTTCTTCAGGATGATGTTGATGGTGCCAGCGATCGATTGCGTGCTGAATTCGGCCGTCGCGGCACGCAGGATTTCGATGCGTTCGACCATTCCCGGCGACAAGGTATCGAGTTGAAACCCCGGCGGCGCGCGTTCGCCATTGAGCAATATCTGCGTGTAACCACTGCCGAGTCCGCGCATACGGACACTGTCCCCTGTGACGGTGATGCCCGGCAGGCGTTTCAGCACATCCACCAATTGCGTGTCGCCGTATTTGGCGATTTCCTCTTCGGTGACGACGATTTTTGTCGCCGTATCCTCACGGCGCGCATCGTAATTCTCCTGCGAACTTTTCACTTCGATCTTTTCGACCGTTTGCACGGGCTTCGCGGATGGCTTTGCGGGTTTGGCGTTTGGGTCGGCTGGCGCGTCGGGCGGGTTCGGTTTGCTGGCGTCAACGGGCGAGGGATTCGCTTGCAAGTCGGTGGCAAACGCGCCGTTGACCGGGATGTTCAAAGTGGCGAGGCCGGCGATCAGAATCGATGCGTGTATCGATCGAGTCATCCGGAAAAAACAAACCTGCATAGTTGGGATCCGAGCGGGAGGCTGTTTGGAATTTTGGTCTTGCTTCGGATGGCAGGCCGAAATGGCAGCGGACGCCGGGAAGTTGCCAAACCCTAGCATACATGGGCGTCCCGAGTCATTTTTCCTCGCGAAGCCGCGCCAGTGCTTGAGTTTGACGGAAAAATGCTATTTGTTCTGTGCCCGTGCTGCGCAGTGGTCCTGCAGGTAATGCAAATATAGTTCTTCCACTTTCTGGCGCGCCCATGGCGTGCGCCGAAGGAAAGTCAAACTCGATTTGATGCTAGGGTCATGGGTAAAGCAACGCACCGGAACTGCTTCTCCCATCGCGTTCCAGCCGATCGCGTCGGACAACGTGGTGACGATTGCCTCAAGCGTGATTCCGTCAAGGCTGGGTGTTTTTGTTTGCGATGGCATGACGGGCATTTTACCGTGTGCGCTTACAATGTATTTTCATCCCGATGGAATGCAGTCTCATGACGGAACCCGTCCGCCTCGCAAAACGCCTCGCCGAAATGGTTTCATGTTCGCGCCGTGAGGCGGAGTTATATATCGAAGGTGGCTGGGTCAAGGTCGATGGCAAGGTGGTGCAGGAGCCGCAATTTCGCGTTGCGGGGCAAGAGCAGAAAATCGAACTGCATCCCGATGCATCACTCGCGCCGGTCGAGATGGTGACCATCCTGTTTCACCGAACGCCTGGTGCGGATACGCTGGCGCAAGTTTCGCTTGAGTCGCACGCGACCGATGATCCATCCGGCATACGTCCACTCAAGCGGCACTTTTCCCGATTGAGCGAAACCCTCCCGCTCGAGGCGAATGCCAGCGGCCTGCTGGTGCTGACGCAGGACTGGCGCGTCGTGCGCAAACTTGTCGATGATGCCGCCACCGTCGAGCAGGAGTACGTCGTTGAAGTCGAGGGGGAGCTCGGCCCGCATGGTCTCAAGCAATTGAATCACGGGCTCAGTCTCAATGGACGCGCGTTACCGCCGGCAAAGGTGAGCTGGCAAAACGAAACGCGCCTGCGCTTTGCACTCAAGGGCGCAAAGCCCGGCCAGATTGCGCACATGTGTCGGAGCGTCGGGCTTCAGGTGAAGTCCATGAAGCGGCTACGCATCGGCAAGGTTTCGATGGCCAAATTGCCGCCGGGTCAGTGGCGATATCTGCCGGCCGACGAGCGGTTTTGAGATCCTCGGAATTTTGCTTCACTTCGACCGGAAAATAATTTCCTTCATGCGCGCCAGTTTTGGCGACACCATCGGCACCGTGAGCATGGTGCTGGCAATGGCCATCAGCAGCAGCGCGGTAAAGGTTTCGCTGGTGATGATGCCTTTGTCCAGCAGGATGTTCACGAAGATGATCATGATCAGCGCTTTCGTTTGAAGCAACCAGCCGATGATCGATGCCTCGCCCGGCACCCACCTGAGAATTTTTCCGGCGAGGTGAGTGGCCATTAATTTTCCGGTCACTGCGGCGATTAGCAGCACGCCGGCTGCGAGGAAAACCGTCGCACCACCCAGCGTCCAGTTGGTCCGGAGCCCCGTGCTCAGGAAAAACACCGGCATGATCACCAGCAACACGTTGTGGCGCAGCATATCCATCTGCTTCTGGTTGAACCACTCGCCATCCATCACCGCGCCGGACAGAAATGCGCCGACCATGAAATGCAGCCCCGCCCAATCCGCGCCAAAGGCGCATACCGCCAGCCAGATCAGGCCGACATACCAGCGATCGCGCTCGGGCAGCCACAACATTAATTTGCGGAACACATAACAAAGCACCACAAAAATCAGCAAGAACGCGACTTGCTTGCCGACGCGCTGCCAGTCCATCAGGATCAGCGCAAGTACGCCCCAGATCGCGACATCATCAAGACTCGCATAGCGGAGGATGCGTTGGCCGATCGGCTGCCGCAAAATATCGAGCTTTTCCATCAGCAGGATCAGGATCGGCAGCGCGGTGACGGCGCAGGCCATACCCACGCCGAGTATAAATTGCCAGGTCATCGCCTTGGGGCCGATCCAGCCATCGTAGATCAGCATGCCGGCCGCCGCCGCACAGCCAAATAACAGCGGCGTGCCAAGCGCCAACCCCGCGGTCACAACGCCCTCGCGCCGATGTTCCCAGGCTTGTTTCAGATCCAGTTCAATACCCGCAATCCACACGAATATCATCACTGCCCACCAGGCGATGCCATTCAATGACTGGACGACGGGCGGACTGAAAACAAATGCGTAATAGTCCGGGAAAACCTTGCCCAGAATACCGGGGCCCAACAATATTCCGGTGATGATCTGCACCACTACCAGCGGCGCGTAGTACTCAGTCTTGCCCACGCGCCAAATCAGGTACGGGACAGTAAAGATGATCGCCATGGCGATCAGGAATATTTCCGTGGTGCTCATGGCTTCATGCATGGACGTCCCTGAAAAATATGCTCTTGCGGATTGTTGGGGCTGCTATTCGACGCGAAAGCACGGTATTCTCTATCGTGCAGACCGGGCTTGTAAACCTTGGCGTGCCTGCCGTGGCCGCCGGATGTGCATTGTTGATTGGTCGAAGGTTCTGGAAGCCGCGCGCCGGGTGCCGGGCGCAAAAAAAGCACATCTTGGAAGAATGAATGAAAGGGACAAAAGGGATGAAAATCGCATCAATGTTACTGCCTCTCGCCATGCTCGTGGGCCTGCCCGCATGGGCTGCCGACGAGTGGGTCAAGTGCGCGGTCGAGGAGGGTTACTGCAAGGTCAATGGCACCGCCATTGTCAAATACGGCGCGTTCAAAACATGGTCGACCCGGCGTGTCACGGGCGGCATAAAATGCTCGCCAGCGGCGTTCGGCGATCCGGCGGTGGGTGTAAACAAGGCTTGTTATATTGTTTATCCACAAAATGCCGACCGCCGCAATGAGTTTATTGATCCACCAAAGTGGGTGAAATGCTCCAACGAGGGCGGCACCTGCAAATTCGAAGGCCGGCGCCGAGTCAGCTACGGCGCGGGCAACAAATGGGCGCACAAGGTGGCGGTCGGCAGCATTTCGTGTTCGCCGGGAGGCTTTGGCAAGGATCCGGCATATGGCGTGGTGAAGACCTGCTTCTACGACGCGAATTAGCGATGCCCGCCTGTTGATTCGTGTAACAGGGCGCCGATCGTTTGGCGCCCGTCGTCTCGCGTAGCAAGAAATGGATTCCGCGTTTACCCGGACCTGGTATCGAGCTTATGTGCACCAATTTTCTCCCTGCCGTTCAACTGAAATACCTGCGCAGCATGTTCGGTGTGGATATTCCCGATTTCGAGTTTCATCCCGAGGCCTATCCAGGATATGGCGCGCCGATCGTGCGCAATATTATCCGCCAGAGCGGTGAAGAGCCGCCGCGGCGCGAGTGTATCGCGGCGCGCTTCGGCCTTGTGCCATCGTGGTCCAGGCCGGAGGATGTGGAAAAACCCACGAAGCGTTTTGCCACGCATAACGCGCGCCTTGAAACAGTCGGCCAGTTACCAAGCTACAAACACGCCTGGCACAATTCCCAGCGCTGCCTGATCCCGGTCGAAGCGTTTTTTGAGCCGTGCTGGGAAACCGGCAAGGCGGTGCGCTGGAAAATGACCTTGCGCGACGGGCACGTGTTCGCGCTCGCCGGCATCTGGGAGCGCTGGTATCGCGATGGCAAGGAAGTCATGAGCTTTTCGATGCTGACAGTCAATGCGGACGATCACGCGATCATGAAGCGCATGCACCGCCCGGGTGACGAAAAGCGCATGCCGGTCATCATTCGTCAGGAAGATTACGATCGCTGGCTTGGCGTTGACCCGGAAGTGGCGCGGCGCATGTGCCAGACGTTTCCGGCGGATGAGATGATTGCTGAGCCTGCGCCGAAGCCGGCAAAAATTGCCAAGTCCGATCCCGGGTCAGACGACTTGGAGTTGCTGGACTAAGGAAAAAATTCTTTGGGCCGCCAGTCGTCGGCTTCAGACATCTTCCTCAAACTGGATCATCACCCACGCGCCCGCGCTCTGCACCGGCAACGAGGCGCGGATCGGTAAACGTTTATTGCCGGTCTTTAGTTCAAACCGGCGGGTGTGGGCGAGCGCACCACTGGACACCAGCATCAGGTCCTGTCGCTCGGTCTCGTCGGGGCGGCAGAGAAACAGGCCGGATACCGCGCTCATCAGTGTGCGCTTGGCCTGATCTTCCGACTGACGCGGAATCAAATGAACCGGGACCGCGTCCTGGCCAATCAGCTGTATGCCAAACCGTGTATCGTTTTCATCAAGGCCCTTGAATTTCCGGACAATGCGGCCAAGGCTCCACGACGCTTCGCCTTCGACGGCCACCAGGATCAGCGTCCCGACAGAGATATCCGCATCGGCCGTGCGCGCCGAGGCCAGACCAATTCCGCCGGCGCTCAGGTCACGAATCCGCCAGAGCAGGAAATTGTTGCTATTGCGATGCTCAGGTTCGGGCCCGAAGTGCGCATCGATGAGTGGCAGGTCAGTCGAGGAACGGGCAAGCGCTTCACCAGCGGCACCAAATTTTTGCGGCGATGGGCATTTAGCCGGAAACGTGCCGCGCCCTGACTTGGCTTCCCAACTTGATGCTTCAAGAAAATCCTGAATCAGGTTCCAGCCGACGATGACCTGCGCGAAGCGATCCGGCGGCGCCGGTTGCCGTTCGCGGGCCGCCTGGAATGCGGCGGAACGATCGTGATACAACTTCTCGAGGGAGGCGAGCGTGTCCGAGAAATCGGATTCGGTTGCCTCCGTAAGCTCCTTGGTCGTGTCATCATCGTAGTTGCTGTTGGCCAGCCATGCATCTGTCTCTTCAATGCGTCTGGCAACGACGTGAATATTGATATAGCGATAAGTTGGTTCAGTTTTCTCGGCAATGCGCTGGATGCCCTGGTCGGAATCGAGGTTCACCAGCATGCTGTGGTTGCCCGGTACCGGTGCCTGGCTGAGTCCGACATCGTGTGCCCAGCTGCTTAGCCAATTCTGCGCAATTAGTCGCTGCACTGGCTGCAGGTCGCGTTCGGCAAGATCCGCCATCAGCAGCATCAATACATACTGGCCTTTGGGTGTAATGGAGAAGTCCACATCGGATTCGTAGGGATACACTTCCTGTTCGGCAATATTGCGCGCCTCGGCAATGGCATAGAGCCGATGCAGTGCCTTCAACGGTACGTCACACGGCAACTCGGCGCGCGCGCGCCAGCGCAATTCATTGACATGACAGTGCAGGGCGACGGCAATGGTCAGCGGCAACAGTCCGGTTTCATCCTCGCGGGACTTTAGCCATTCAGTTGCCCCCAATGCATACCGGCCCAGGCAAACCCCCAAGGCCTGCCACAAGTCGGCAATCTGCCGGCTGATCGCCAGCGCGTCCGCCCGCCGCGAATCGAGGCGCCACAATTGAAGCCGGGACATATCGTTGCGCAACAGCCAATCGAGATGATCCTCAAGTTGCAACGTCAGGCGCAACTGGCCGACAGACAGTTCGCGCTGCTCGTCGGCAAAGGCAAAACAGACCTTGCGATAGCGTTCAAGCGAATGCGGCCCCAGCAGCGTTTCCATGCGCATGACGGCCTCGACACGGTCCTCCGTGGTCTCGAGGGCAAAATCGGTTTTGATTGAACTTTCTCTCATCTGTGCGGGGCAGAGTTGGATGGACTAATTCGCAAGTTCAAGCTTCATGTGCGTACGCGAAAGCAACGGCTTTTCTTCCGCTTCATGGACCGGCAGCCAGATACCGACGGCGGGCGCTTCATGTGACCAGGCCGCCGCACTGGCAAAGAGCGGTTCGGCCGGATCGAGCAAATAGCCAATGCGCTGTACTTCGTCCCAATTCTTTGATTGAGGGTGGTACTTGCGGAACCACTTCGCGTTGACGAGATAGTCGTTGGCAAATTTCTCGCGATACAGGATCTCCAGCAACCCAAGCCAGAACTCTTCCGTATGTGGCCGGCTGTAGGCGGCATATTTCAGGAGCCGTTTCGCGAACTCGGCGGCACCTTCGTCATGGACCCTGCCAGCCTGGCTCAACAAACGCTGGGGCGCATCCAGCGCCGGCTTCAGGATCGCGATGTCCTGATAGCGGCTCTCCAGATAACGCATGCGGCGGGCTCGCAAGTCATTGGCGGGAGCGCTTGTTTCTTCCTTGGGTGCCGGCGAGGCAAAATCGAGCTCCACGCCAGGATTACCGGGCGCGACCTTGAGCTGCTGGGAGGCGGTCGGCGGCAATTCGAAATGAATTTCTGGCGCGTTGGGCGCGGTGGCCGCGTTAGTATCGACTTCAGCGCTATGCCGGGCTGAAAACGCGGGCGCTTTCATCTCGACCGTTTTCGCGGTGAAATCGGCATTGGTCACGCTGCTGGCGCGTGGCGCCGCACGCGGTTTGTGCGACTCCGCCATTACTTCCGCCACGTAGTCATCGGCCTGTTGCGGCAAGATGCGGAATGTTTCCGCGCGCGCGCGCAGATGACGCCGCACGAACCAGAACGCGGCGCCGGCAAGCAGCATCGCGGCCGCAGCGATCAACAAAATCTTCGACAATGAAAGCGGCGATTCAACGGGTTTTGCGGGAGCCACGATTTTCGGGGATGGCTTCGCGGGCTCGATTACCGGGGGAACGACGGTAGCCACGGGAGCGCTGGTGACCTCGGGCGCCGGTACGGCGGGATTCGCCGTTTGGCCGTCCGGCGCGGGTGTGGGACGATTGACATTAAGCGTGCGCTCGGCAGCGCTGACGCGTGCGGCAAGGCTGACCAGCTCCTTTTCCAGCAACGTGATCCGGTGATGGCGTTCGAGCAACGCGGACGTGAGATCGTCGGTGTCGAGTATCAGTTGCCGCCGCCGCAGGTCAGCGCGCATTTCCTCGCTTGCCACCGGCAGGTTGTTCACGCTTTCGGCGTCGAGCGAAAGCCTCAGTTTTGGCCCATCCGATCGGCCTTTCTTTGCAACATCCGTTGTATCGGTGCGCGGCGCCGGCCTGTCCGCACGTTTACTTCGCGGCGCGGCGGCGGAAGGAGCGGGTTTGGCAATCGGTGCAATCCCCGGCGGAACGTTGACGGGGAGATCGGCGCGTGCAGAGGTTCGCGCCGAGCCGGACGCCGCAGATCGTTTCGTACGCGGTGGGCGCGCCTTGCCGATTCGGGAAGCGTCAAGTGCGAGCGGCGCGTCGGCTTCACCCACGACAGGCGGCAAAATAACGGCGGGCGGCGCGGTGATCGATTGCACCGTTTGGGCCAGTGACGCGTCAAGAATCAGTGCCGCATCGCTTGCGCGGCCATCGGTTCTTCCAACGCCCGCGGGTGGAGGATCCAGCAGCAGGCTGAATTCGCGGCTGCGCACCCCGTGTTGGACCTGTTCGCGGATAACAATGCCGATGGCCGGTTCGTTCACCGGCAAACGCGAGCGAATCACCAGGAAGTATTTCTTGTCCAGCCGTTCAAAACTGATCTCCGCATTTTCCAGGAACGGAATGCCGGCGTTGGTGGGCCGTGTGCCCATCGTGAAACGCGAAGGCGTGACTTCCTCGGTGGCGTCGGTTGCCTCGATGGGGATTTTTACCCACAGCGGGCTGCCAAGCAACGAAAGCACCTCGGGCATACCGAGGCGCGAATGAGTATTCTGGGCGTAACTGGCGGGTGAGCCAACGAGCGCGGCGACCAGCATCGCGATGCGCAATGCGCCGCGCGATGTTACCCGTGACGCGAAGCGCGAGTTGACAGGTGCAGGGGACGCAACCCGATGGGCGTGCGCGGGCACGGACGGGAGCGCCGTCACCGCGGATTGGTTGAATCGAAAAGGCCCGATTTGCATCACATTCTTTTGACTTGGTTAATCGATTGTTGGTTGCAATGAATCCTGATTCGGCATGTATTCATGTGGCAGAAATCACGCTTCAAAAATCAGTTAGTCGACAGAAATATTCACTAAAAACGCCGCCTGTTCGTTCCCCTGACTTGCAATAACCTCTAGCTTCGGATGGGAGGATAACAGGCCCGGCGTGCCGGTCACCTCGCGATATAACCGGCAAAACACCACCATTTTCCCGCTTTGCCGGCTTTCCATCAAGAGTGGACGTGCATTTTCCCGCTCTCGCCGAAGTAGATTTGCATTGGGTTCAGCCATCATTCCCGCCATGATCTTCGCTCCACGTGAGTATTCTCTATGAGCAATTTCACGTTTTCCGACAATCCCGTGCAAAGTCACAAAGGTTTACATGCCGGCGTGGCAGTGAGGGGGAACGGCGACGCGGAAATCGCCCGCGCATACGGGCGACAGGGGCAGGGTATGGCGCGCGCCGTTATGGCGCCAGGGTCGCGTCAAACGCGGCCATGCGCCAGCCGATGCCTTGCTGACGGACGCGCCGCAAGTACAGCTCATAAGTGCGGGCTTCCAGCGTGACTGCCAGCAGGGAATTCGCAACATAGGTCTTGTCGCTGACAATCACCGAGTCGGCGAAGCCGTCGTCGGCGGTTCCCGTGATCAGGATGCCTTCGGTCGGCTGCCACATGTTGGTGGCTTCATCCACCCGGTCCATCGCGACGAAGACAGGCGCCTTGGAAAGTACCTTTACGCCGATGAGGGTCGCAGACGGCTTCTGCAAACTCGATTTGCGGACCACCACGCCCAGCACGCACGGGCGGCCCTTTTCGAGGCGAATGGCGAGCAGGTCATCGACATGCACATGCCGGGCATCGTCCTCGACCATGTCCAGTCCCAATCCGCCTTCGCTGATGTCGATCAATTGAATGGCGTTGCGGATACCAATTTCGGTCCCGCCACCGGCGAGCGAATGCAGTTTTTCCGGCGAGAACGCCATGCGGCAAATCTCTTCAAAGCCGAAAAATACGCCCACCGGTGAATTCAATCCGATGGCCATGCGTTTGCTGCGCTGCTTGCGCGCGGCTTCGATCAACGTGAATTCACGTTCCAGGAAATCGATGACCGCGACGTGGTCTTCCATCGCCGCACCCATGCCGATGCCCCACCCGGGAAAAATCACGCCGTGATGAAATTCCCGAAGCGAGCGCGCCAACTGCCGCTGCAAGGGACGCAGGCTCAGGAACAGATGCGCGCCATCTCCCGGCGCATAGGGCGTGAGGCCGCGCTGCGGAACGTTGGTATTGACGCCCAGCGTCGGCTCACCGGCAACCGGTACCCGCGTGAGCCACAGCGCGCCCATCCATTCGATTAGCCAGGTGTCGAGGATTTCAAGGCGCTTCGGCGGCAAATTGCCGCTCGAAAAACGATCCAGCAGCAACGCGCGTACATACAGCGCCTCGACGTTGGCATCAATCTGCCGGTCTTCGATGCGCACGCTCAGCACGGTCGCATCGACGCCGAACGCGACAGCGGTGCGAAAAATTTCATGCAGCCATTCGCGCGCAGTCGTGTCAGGCCGGCTGCCCGCAGTGGTTCGCCATTTGATTGCGTGCCCGGAGAGTACGATCGCCAGCGCACAGATTGCTGCGCGCGGCTGAATATCCGGATTGTCGTCGGCGAACGTGCGCAGGACACATTCGCGCGCCAGCCGCAGCAAATGTCCATAGCGCCCCGCGATCCATGCGCAGGTCGCCTGTTCCGGCCGGGTCTTGAGAAGTCCGGTTTTGAGCAACTGTTCGCGATCCACGCGACTGACTTCATCGAAGTTGCGCAAGGTCTGCGTCAATAACTTCGCGGCCTCGGTCGGCGTGAGCCCGGCGAGGGTTTTTTCAAGCGCACGGTGCCGGGCGGTGATCTCGTCGTGCGCGGCATTCGATACGCCATATGCCGGGCCGGTCCAGGTGGAATGGAGTGTGTTCATCGGTTTGTCGCCAGCGTCATTATTCATCGTGGCGGCGCTAACGCGGCGCCAATCCGAGAATGGCCTGCGTGGCCCGCACCAGCGAGGCGTGCATCGTCCGCTGTCCCGAATCGTCGCGCCCCAGCAATGCGGAGGCGCTCCAGTCGGCCGGCGCCGCGAATGTTCCTGTTGTCACGGCGGTTCCCGGCGCGCGGGCAAAGCGCCGTGCCATCGCGTCAATCTGCGGCATCGCTGCGTCGTTCGGAAATTGAAGGGCGAAGGCCTGCACCAGTTCGCCGAATTCGGTGGCGTTGTCATCTTCGCAAGCGCGCCCAATCAGAAACAGCCATAGCGGCCGCTGCTCGGGATCCTCCTCGATGGCGAGCCGCACCAGTTCGGTCGCGGAACGCGGCAGGCCATCGTCCTGCATCTGCTGCACCCAGCGCAGAATTTCATTGGTATTGCGCAGCGACATGCGCGGTTCCGGCATCTGCAGAAAGCGCGCCGTGATGTAACGCAGGCGAACGCGCAGCACTGGCGGATCGAGCGGCCACGGCGTGCCGAAAACGCTGAGTTTGCGTGGCGGCGGACGTTGCGGGGGTTTGGTGTTGTGCGTGCCCATGCGCAATCGCTCGAATCAGGCGAGGGCGGGTGTCGCGCGGGTCAGGCGGAAAAACATGGGAGTGTTCTCCTCGTCTATTTGGGTGTGCGCCAAGCTTGAGTGCGCAAGCAAAGTGTTCCGTCAGGAATTGTAAGCTGTTTGGCGGGCGCATCGCCAAAAGACAGACACCTCAGCGAACCTGGATTCCCGCCGCAACTGTCGGAAGTCCCTGTGGGGCGCGGGAATGCCCGTTTCTGGGTTGCCACAACATCAAACACCAGCACTGGCGCGCCGTTACAGGCAAAAATGCCACAAACGCCGCGCCAGTGCTGGTGTTTGATGAACGCATCAGCGTTTCTTCACGATGCGGAATTCGGCTGCGGCGCTTGCGTTGGCAAGTGAGCGTGAATTGAGGGCGGCGAGCCGTGGCTTGCATTCGACGGTCGCCGCCATGCATCTTCCACGCCCATTTCGCGGCGCAGGTACCCGCCACCACGGTAAGCGAAGTGCATCTGGGTGGATCAACCAGGGCCTTGCCAGTTGTCACTCAAGCCCCACTTGGGCGCGAATAATTTTATCGATTGCCGTGCCAAGATTGGGTTGCTAGACTGTCCTTTTGTTAATACCGCGCAGGCGAAAAACTTCGTTAAAGTGAGTGACGGAAAAAGGGATTCTGTTATGGCTGTATATACATACAGTTTATGGGCCAAAGTCTTTGATTGCAAGCGTGTTTTCCGCATTTTTTCAGGAATGATAGGGAGCAGCGCGGAACGGTATGCAGACGCGGTGCTCCCTACATTGAGTTAGACCTCAATGTCAGATACCACGCTACTCCATTGCTCGTACTGCGGTGCCTCCCAGCACGAGGTGCGCAAAATTGTTGCGGGGCCGAGCGTCTTTATCTGCAACGATTGCGTGGGTAAAGCGCTTAGTTCTCTTGTTACTGACCAGCCCGCAACGTCTGAGAAACTAGCGACCACACAATCAAAAAGTAGTGAATTGTTTTACTGCTCCTTCTGTGGAAAGCCAGGGACCGAAGTCAAGCGCCTACTGAGCCGCAATGGTGTGTGCATCTGCAACGAGTGTCTTGTGCTTAGCCTTGACATTCTTACTGAAGGAGGGGCGTCCGAAAATGCATCAGTCCCATTTTGAGGAGTTGAGGTCTCTTAAGAAACACCTCCCAAGTGATTGATTTGTAATTCGGGTTTCATGTGGGTTGTTCGGCGGCGATGAGTTGCATACCCATTTTTTCGGCGCGCTTTGCCAGATGGTGCAGTACGCGATCGCGGTAGCGCTCCTCGTAATAGGCCTGGCCTTTGTCGGTGTACTCCTCGCCTTTGGTGAGCATCGTGTAGATCAACCGCGCGAGTTTGTGGGCGGCCGCGGCGATGGCCTTGGGTTTGTCCATGCGCGCGCACATGCGACGGTAGTACGCACCCAGCGCCGACTGGCTGGTTCGCAGCGACGCGGCGGCCATGCGCAGGGCCGGGCCGCGCGGTTGGCGCACCGCTTGGTCTTGCCACTCATCACTTTTCCGCCGGTGATCTTGGTGCCCGGGCACAAGCCCATCCAGCTGGTGGAAATTCCCGACGGCGGGAAAACGCGACATGTCCGTGCCGGTCTCGCTGATGACCGCGAGCGCGGTGGTCACATCGATGCCATCAATGCGCGTCAAGTCCACGCCGCACATCTTGAATAGCTGTGTGCGCAGATCGAACTTTGGCGCATTGCGCGCCCGACCGCGCTTCTTGCCTTTGGCTGGCTCGCCGTCATGCGTCTGTAGAAGTCGCAACTGCGCTTCGATTGCTCGGTCGCATTCGGCCAATTGCGTGCCGATGAAGTCGAACGCGTCCAGCGCCTGCTTGAGTGCGAACAAGTGTTCGGCCCGCCAGTTGCCTTCCAGACTCTTGGCGATCTCATCGACGCTGGCGTGGATGCGTGCGTTCTTCATGGCACCCAGCACCCCGGCCATCACGCTCGCGCGCCACGATGGCGCGCAGTATCTTCAGCCCCATCTCGCCCACCACGTCGGAGATGACATTGGCCAGTTGGACGTTCATTTGCGTGAGCGCCTTTTGCATATGCTGCACATCACGGGACTGGCTCTTGAGCAGCGCTCCGCGCTGACGCCACAACGCGCGCAGCACACAAACTTGCTCGGCCGGACGAAACGCACCACTGAGCAGACCGTAGGTCATCAATTGCTGCAGCCATTGGCAGTCCAGCACATCGGACTTGCGCCCCGCCACGTTCTTGACGTGACGGGCATTGACCAGCAGCACCTTGGAAACCACGCGACTCCAGCAACTCGAACAGTGGGATCAATACACGCCGGTGGATTCCATGGCGACGGTGTCGACACCACAGGCTTTAAGCCAATCAGCCAGAGCGTTGAGATCGACCGTGAAGCTGGGAAACTCGCGCACAGGTTCATCGTCCGGTCAGGCGGCACGGCCACAAAGTGGGACGCGCTGCCGATGTCGATGCCGGCGGTGTTGGGGTGCGTGATCGTCAGGGCGACCCGCGATTTGACTGTCTTGAGGTTGATGCTGCGTTTGCGTTGCGCCATCGATTGCTCCATCATTCGTTATGAAATGTGGCGCCGCATCCGGGTACGTCGTCTTGCTCACTCTCTTAAACGGGATATCGGTTCGATGGCATTACACCGCCAAGCCCATTCACCAATGTCGATGACGTGACCCATGACCACGCTAACACTCAGGCAAACTGCACCAATGCCATATCGGTCTTCCGCCGCCGCATGTCACCTTGCCACAACGACGGCACGCCGTGTTTCTTCGGCGCGATTTGCGGCTGCGGGCCGATTACATCGCTAACACGTCGCTCAAGGTCGCTCCCTTTGGTCGCTGGACGCCGCAAAAGCGCGGCGCCCATTAGCTTGATCGTTAGGGCAACATGAAATTCATTCGAAATTTGGGTTCAATTTTATTTGGGAGCTTTTTCAGCATGTCTTCTTTCGCTGCAAGTTTCAGCACTCCCGAAAATGCTATAAAAACCTTAGAAGCCGCGTATATCAAAAAAGACCTCGAAGCCGCTGTCGCGGCTAGGGATTTTTTAAATGAAGCAAAGCTTATGCTGAAAAACATTAACCCCGAGTTTGCTAATGACCCTGAAATACTAAAACAAACAACTGAGGTTTTAGAGCTATCGTTTCGTAAAGAAATGAAAGAAGCAGGATTCTGACTTTTCAAATTTCAAGTGCTCACTCGGCAAAGCGCAGAACGTTGCATCTTCATTAGTTAAACTCACGGAAACATGCACTTTTCCTGACGGAGGTACATCTATTCAAGACATCCACGTATTTAAAAGCGAGAAAGGTTGGCGTGTCATCAATGTTCCACCCAAGCCCTAACCCATCATTCAAGCGGGACTGGCTAAAGCCAGCCCCTTAATTCAAACGTTAGGTGTGGTATGACGAAGCGACGGCATTTCTACGCAACGCCAGAAGATTTACTCCCTGTGCTTGAGCAATTCGAAAGCAAGCTCGCCGTGGCTTATAGGCCGGTGGGTCTATTTGACAATACTTCAATTATCGCCTTTGCCCATGGCGGTGAATTACCTACATTGCATAGCCAAGCACCTGCAGAATCTGCGGCTAGTGGCTATTGTTACTTGGTAACCCTCGCGGATTTAACCCCTCAAATTCGGGCGGTTCCTCAACGCAGTGGAGGGTCTCTTTACGCACTAGATCAATTGGCCAACCCAGACAGCATCATCTTTCAACATGGTGGCTTCTGGAACGCGGGGGTTTTACTATACGGTTGCGTTTCTACAGTGTCTGATTCGCCAGGAGCATTGAAACTTCAGCGTGCCTTATCTTCTGCAATTGAAAAGTACTTTACCCGTATCAAGTCTTTCTATGTGGGCACCAATGCCAAGTCTGCTATGGCATCTGGTTGCAGGCTAACCATCGGTGCAAATTCACCTAAAGAGTACGATCTCGCTCTATGAGTAAAGCACCTAACCATACGCTCAAGTTCGCTCCCTCCGGTCGCTGGGACGCGCCTTCGGCGCGCCCCTTAGCTGCACGTTGGGCATCAAGATGAGTCGCTGGAATTGGCTTAAAGACAGACCGCAGCGCCTTCAGTCAGGAGCGCTGTCAGAGCTTCTTCAAGACATCGCGTATTGCAAGCAGCGTGAGCAACTAGCGGAGTTGAAACGCCATGTCAAAACATGGCGCGCTCGTCGAGAAGAGGCAGAAGTTGCCGTTGTCGAGCGTTTCGGTGAAGAGGCCCTATCAACTAAAAGTGGAAATGCTCATGGATAGGGCGCGTTCGTTTATGCCCAACATTTCGTTCAAGCCGTTCGCTTCGCTCACTGGGACCGCGCAAAAGCGCGCGGCCCCTTACCTCAGCCGTTAGAGCTCAGAGATGACTAGCATGCGCACACTAGTTGCACCACTGCTTGTTGCATTCCTCGTGTCATGTACTTCGGATGACCAGCCGACCACATTTCCTATACCAACGGGAGCCACGGACATAACTCAAACAACCCTTTTACCGGGGCGGGCGTACCAAACTGATTTCATCCTGCACGCCACTTATCCCTCCGCTGTAGCCTTCGAGCATTATTCGCGGGTGATTGGACAGCCTTGGCGCTATTGCACCTGGGGAGGCAAGGAATGGCAGTCTTTCAAGGACTTTACCGGCGGACAAAAACGCACCATCCATCAGCAGCTTCACATGTGGGTAAATCCAAAGGCGAAGCGCACCCTGGCTCTTGCGCTTCGCTATTCTTCGGAGACGACGGTCGGAGGCGCGCCTGAAAGTGATTCGCAATCGGTCGTTTTGATCGAACATATGTCGACAGATGTAAAGGAAGCCATCGACACCATGAAGTTAAACTGCCCGCCGGACGTCTATGCAGCCCTCTAACTCATAGCTCAAGGTCGCTCCCTTTGGTCGCTGGACGCCGCAAAAGCGCTGCGCCTTTTACCTTGGTCGCTAGGCCGCAATCCAATCGTCGCAACTACCAGTTCAAAGGAGATTGGCATGATCAACCAGATTTTCCTCACCCTTCCGGTCGCTGATCTCCAGAGGTCGGTTAGCTTTTTCCAGGCGCTTGGATTTATTCACAACCCACAGTTCAGCGACGACACGGCTGCGTGCATCGTCATTAATGATGCAATTTCTGTCATGCTGGGTACCCATGCCAAGTTCCGTGAGTTCACGCCCAAAGCTGTCTGCGATACCAGTCAGGCCGTCGAAGTCTTGATATCTCTCAGCTGTGAGAGCCGTGAACAGGTAGATGAATTGGTCGCCAAAGCCCTTGCGGCTGGTGGTTCAACCTACGATAAGCCCGAGGATTTCGGGTTCATGTACACACACAGCTTCGTCGACCCGGATGGTCATGGGTGGGGGCTGCTCCACATGGTTTCCCAGCCTGCACCACAGTGATTTGCATCAACCAAGCATGGGTATCTTGCGGCCTAACGGATGCAACGCGCGTGGTCGTTCGCCCACTCGGCGCTCAAATGACATGCTCGCTTCGGTTGCACGTCGCCCCGACAGCAGTGCGCATCCTGCATCAATCCATAACCTGAAGACAACATTCCATGCCAAGCAAGAAAATCGTTGACGCCTTCATCGCCACCGTGGTCAGCGGCAAACACGTCGAAGCTATTGAGCGCTTCTACGCGCCGCACGCAACGATGCAGGAAAACCTGAATCCACCGCGTCGAGGATTGGAAGATCTCGTCGCGAATGAGCGTGCCGCCCTGGCGCGCCAGAAGGAAATCGCCACGCGACCGGTGGATTTTTATGCCATCGACGGCGACCGCGTCGTCATTCACTGGATCTTTGATTTCACGACCCTCGATGGCAGAAGATTTGCGCTGGACGAAATCAGCTTGCAGCGGTGGGAAAACGACAAGATCGTGGCGGAGCGCTTCTACTACGATCCGGCGCAGTTTCGGGTGGCCGACCCAGTATCGTAGTGAGTGGTAGTGGGTTGGGCTCAAAAATGACGGGGCTTCCGAGTCGAGCGTCGCTTTTGCCGCCCGGTTGATACACGTCAACACGCGCCGCACCGGCAGGTCGAGAATCAGGCTATGGTTAACTCTGCCCCCTCGTCAACCGCTGTTGAGCAACGCGCCCGCGCGGTCGTCGCGTCGGTGGCGGCGCCCGATGCGCGCAAGGCCGTCAATGAGTTCCTTGCCCAGATGGGCCGAGACGTGTCGGCCCAGCTCGATGCCTGCGTACGCTGTGGCCAATGCGCCGATGCCTGCCACTTCTATCTTGTCACGCGCGATCCGCGCTATACGCCGGTGTACAAGCTGCGCCCGCTGCTCCGCGCTTTCCAGCGTGAGCGTGCGCCGTTTTCCACGATAAAGCGGTGGCTGGGCCTGGCGCCATCCGAAGTCACGGCAGCGGAGCTCATGGAGTGGTCGGAATTGATGTACGACGGCTGCAACATGTGCGGGCGGTGCACGTTGGCTTGTCCGATGGGGCTCGATATCGCGGGCCTCGTGCGCCGCGCGCGCGAAGGGATGTCGGCGGGCGGCTTTGCACCGGCGGATCACTACAAGGCGGCAGGGCGGGCGCTCGATAGCGGCAGCCCGATCGGCGTGGCCTGGCCGGCGCTGAGGCGCCATATCGAAATTCAGGAAACGGAAACGGGGCTGAAGATCCCGGTGGATGTCGAGGGCGCGGATTACCTGGTCATTCTTTCGTCGATCGAGATCATTGCCTTTCCGGAAACGATCGGCGCACTGGCGCGAATCTTCAAGCAGGCGAAAGTTTCCTGGACCATTCCCAGCGTCGGGTTCGAGGCGACGAATATCGGTGTGCAAATCGGTTCGCGCGATATCGCCGCGACGCTGGTTGCGCGCGTCGTCGATGTCGCGGAGCGACTGAAGGTGAAATACGTCATCAGCCCGGAGTGCGGCCACGCCTATTCGGCGCTGCGCTGGGAGGGGCCGAATCTGCTTGGCCGGCCCTTTGCGTTCAAAGTGATACAGATAGCCGAGCTTCTCGATCAACTGGTTCGCGAGGGCCGGCTGCGTACGCGCGGCAAGGACACCCGGCACCTTACTTTCCACGACCCATGCCAGCTGGTGCGCCGTGGCGGAATCACCGAAGCGCCGCGCCGGTTGCTGGATGGCGTGAGCGAACACAATGTCGAGATGCCTTCCGCGGGCGACGCCAATTTTTGTTGCGGCGGAGGGGGCGGCGTGAGCGCAATCCACCGCGCCGAGAAACTGCGGTTTGCCGTGTTCGAACTGAAGAAGCAGCAAGTTGCCGCGACCGGTGCCGAGGCGCTGGTCACGGCATGCGCCAACTGCCGCAATGTCCTCGAGGAAGCCATCGAGGCCCACAACATGACGCTTCCGGTGCTCGGCCTGACCGAGCTGGTCGCACAGTACCTTGAACCTGATCCGGATGTGCCTTCGCCATGACGGCCATGAACCTGCTTGAGTTCGCGCGTGGG
This sequence comes from Betaproteobacteria bacterium, assembly GCA_016720925.1. Taxonomy (NCBI): domain Bacteria; kingdom Pseudomonadati; phylum Pseudomonadota; class Betaproteobacteria; species Betaproteobacteria bacterium. The sequence goes on from JADKJR010000004.1 coordinate 133,741, forward strand.
CCGGCGCTGTGGTTTTCCCTTCTGGTGCTGTTCGCCGGCAGCGCGTGGCGCATCATCACCATTTTCCGGTTTGGGACAAAGACGGACCTTTCCGAGCCGCGCAGCACAAAGTGGTTCGCCGGCGCGATGCATGGCATCTTTTCACGGATGATCCAGCGGAAAGAATTCCGGCGCTGGGGCAAATTAGGCGCGTTGAACGGCTACCTGTATCACATCGGTCTCGCGGTCATCGTGTTTGGCTTTCTGCCGCACATACTTTTCGTTGAGCGCCTCACCGGCTTCGCGTGGCCTTCGCTGCCGGGACCCGTGATCTATGTTGCTGTCGGCCCCGCCATCATTGGCTTGCTGGTGGTGATGTTTGAGCGGCTGACCGACCCGGTATTGCGATTGCTGTCGGGATTCGATGATTACTTCAGCTGGTTCGTGGTGTTCCTGCCACTGGTTACCGGCATGGGGGCGGTGACCGGCTGGGCCACTCAGGTGTCGGCAGGTGGCGCGCCCCTGTATCCACTGCCGATCGCCATCCATCTGCTTAGCGTCGAATTGCTGTTCCTGTGGCTGCCGTTCGGCAAACTGTCACATTCGTTCATGGTCTTCATCTCGCGCGGGATCACCGGTGCGGCGTTGGGACGAAAGGGCGCGGCGTTGTGACGTGCGGTGAGCCGCTGAAAATTTCCGGTAGAAACCGCTTGCGCACGCTGACCCTGGCAAATATTTCCAAGATCCCGTTTTTCTAAAGCGAGATCAATTCACTCCACGTATCGATGGATCGCGGCTTCGGCGGCTGCAGCGCGCGATAGTAGTTCTGAATCGCAAACATTTCGCTCAGCACGGCTGTCGAAAAACCGCTGCGATTGCCGCGGCTGTCAAACAAGAGGCTATCCAGATAGCCGTCAAGCGACCGCGCGTCCCAATGTTCGGTGATTTTTCGACGATATGCGGGAACGCCTGCTCCAACTGGTGTGGGTAAAGCTTTGGCGTGTTTAGCTGCGCGGCCAACTTGTTGTTCATCGTTTGCCTCCACTCGTGGACTTGAAAGATACCCGAAAGGGTTTCGATCGGAGTTTACGGCGAGCTTGGTACTTGCGATACAGCGGCGAATACTATTTGGTTTGGCCGACAGTGCGAGAGCCGTTCGAAATCCGGGCAAAAGGGAAACCGCCGTACCTGAAGCCGAAACGCTAGCACTGGCGCACCTTTCAGGACATAAAGACGTGGAAAGCCGCACCAGTGCTTGACTTTATGAATAAATTCGCGCAAACGCATTTGCGACCGCAGCCGCACGGCTCCAACCCAACACCCAACCCGACTCAGTCGAGCATAGCATCCAGCCCCTCGGCCAATTCCGAGAGTGGCGGCATGATGGGCATGCTTGGCGTTAGCGCGGACGAAGATTGCGCCGCCAGTGCGGGCACCCAGGCCGGCGCGAGGCCCAGCCGCTTGCCGACCTCGGCGGGATAACTCGCGGCCAGCGCATCGTCGGTCATTGCAAGGACCTCGGCGCGCGCGCGCCATGCACCCAAATGCACGCAGGCCGCGGCCTCGGTGAACTCCTCCGCAGCCAGCGGAGCAGACATATCCCGTAGCGACAAAATAATCGGCGCCGGGAAGTTCCATATCTTCGCCAGTTCGGCCGCGACGTCGCCATGGTGGAAACCAAGTGTCTGTTTTTCCAGTTCGGCACGGCCGGCATCGAGCACATGCATTTTCTTGTCGAGGGGAGCCATCGCCGCCGGCATCCCGGCGTGCATCTGCAATTGGCCAATACCATGCATCAGCCCCACCGTAAATGCCTGGTCGGCATTGGTGCCCGCCGTTTCGGCCAGCCAGCGTGACGCGCAGGCAGTGTAGAGGTTGTAGCGCCAGAACTGCTTCAGATCCATGCCGGGAGTATTGCGAAACGCCGCCACCATGCCGTTACCAACGACCAGGTTTCTTACCATCACGAACCCGAGCATGCGTATTGCGTCGTCAACTGTGCCGATAGATCGCGATACATGGAAATAGGCGGAGTTGGCCAGCCGCAACAGCTTGGCGCTCAATGCCGGATCGGCGGTCAACTGGCGCGCGATTTCATCGATCGAAACGTCTTCATTGCTGAAGCTTTCGATCACCTGCTGCGCGACCTTGGGGATCGTCGGCAGTTTGTTGGGCTGGTCCAGCAGGCTTTTGAGTTCCATGTCTTCGCTTACCTTCATTTTTTGTTGTTTTTGTCGATATAGATTGTGACTGCATTTGATTATGGCAGATTCCATATTGTTCAAAAGGGCGTTGCGCGGGACGCGGCGTCGATCTCGTGGGCGCGAACTGCCTTCGCCGCTGCGTGGATGCTTAAATTGATTGCAGTTCCTGAAGTCTCATTCTAAGGAGTGCCGTCATGGCAATGCGTCGCAAACCGGGTCCAAAAAAAGCAACAACATCTTCCGCGGCAATGGCGCACTCCGATAGCGATGCCAACGCCTACTTTGTCGATGCCAAACAACGCACGTTCCTGTTCTGGGAAACGTTGCTCGATCGGGGCAACAACTACGTTGAACATCTCGACAAGGGCACGCCGCCGCTGCTGAAGTTCGAACATGAATTGGTGCTGGACGGGCACGATATGCCCAACCCCTGCAATTACGCGCTGCTGCGACTATTGCCGCCGGCGAGCATGCCGGTGAATTTGCAGGCGCGGCCGGTGGTGGTGGTTGATCCACGTGCCGGGCACGGGCCAGGTATCGGCGGCTTCAAGTTTGATTCCGAGGTGGGCATGGCCATGCATGCGGGCCATACGGTCTACTTCGTTACCTTTCGCCCGCAACCGGAAGAAGGGCAAAGCCTGTTTACGGTGATGGACGCGGAAGCCCGCTTCATTGAGGAAGTCATCGCCCGCCACCCGCAATGCCGGGCACGGCCAGTCGTCATCGGTAATTGCCAGGCGGGCTGGGCGATGATGGCCTTGAACGCCGTGCGGCCCGAACTGTTCGGCCCGCTGATGGTGATGGGGGCGCCCTTGTCATACTGGGCTGGCAGCTCGACGCTGAATCCGATGCGATACGCCGGCGCCATGCTGGGCGGGTCGTGGCTATCGTCATTGACCGCGGATATGGGGGCGGACCGTTTCGATGGTGCGCACCTCGTCGATAATTTCGAGCGCCTCAATCCGGCTAACACCATGTGGAGCAAGTATTACAACTTGTGGTCGAACGTCGATACCGAATCGGGGCGGTTCCTGGAATTCGAGCGTTGGTGGGGCGGCTTTTTTCGCATGACCGGCAGCGAGATCGAGGCCATCGTCGAAAACCTGTTTGTCGGCAATCGTCTGGCGCGCGGCACGATGAAGGCCGGCGAACGCGCAATTGACTTGCGCAATATCACCGCGCCCATCGTGGTGTTTGCCTCCTGGGGCGATAACATCACGCCGCCGCCGCAAGCGCTCAACTGGATCATCGATACCTGGGGTGATGAACGCGCCATTGCCGCGGCAGGGCGCACCATCATCTATGTGCTGCACGAGAGCGTGGGCCACCTCGGCATTTTTGTCGGTGGCGACGTCGCACGCAAGGAACATGACCAGCTCGTTACCTCGCTGGACGTCATCGAGAGCCTGCCGCCCGGCCTGTATGAAATGAAGCTGGTGGCCAAGGCCGGGATGGAGCATCAGCGCTGGGAGCAACTGGAGCCGGGCGACTACACCGTGCACTACGAGCATCGCACCATGGACGACATTCGCGCGCTCAACCCGGAGGGCCGCGACGAGGAGGCAATGTTTTCCACCATCAGCAAAGTTTCCGATTTCAACGCAACGATGTACAAGACGTGGTTCCGACCGTGGGTGCGCATGCTCGCGACGCGGCCGATCGCGGACGCCATGGGCAAGCTGCATCCGCTGCGAATGCAGCGGCAGTTATTCTCGGACAAATTCGCGCTGGCGCCGGTTATTCGCGAGCAGGCGAAACAGGCCCGCGCCAGTCGGGTCAAGGTCAAGGAAGATCATCCGTTGCGTCAACTGGAAAAACTGATGTCGGAACAGATTACCCACAGCCTCAATCAATTCCGCGACAGGCGCAATGACCAGACCGTGACCTTGACACGCCAGATGTACGGCCCGCAGGGACTGGGTGCGTGGTTCAAGCCCGATGGAACGGACGCCGATATCGCGCACGCCCGCGCGCAAAAGGAACTTGAACGCGCGCGAGAATCGGTCATGGCGCACATTGACGAAGGCGGCTTTGCCGAAGCTGTCTGCCGGATCGTGCTTGCCGGGATGGTGTCGATCGGCGCATTCGAGAGACGAAGTTTTCGCCTCGCACGCCTCCTCGCGCACCTGCCCGCCAACGCGATCAGCGAAGGCACGGGTCAAACCGATTGGGTGCGGCTGCTAAAGGAACAGGCGCGCATTACTGCCGTCGCGCCGGTGGAGGCGCTCAATGCGCTTGCGCAAATGCTGCCAGATACCAGCAGCCGCGAGCACGCGCTGGCCGTGTCGGCGGCGGTAATGATGATTGAACCGACGCTGGCGCATCCGCGTTCGGAAATCATCGAGTTCCTGATCGATACGCTGGGTGTGAATCCGCAACGCGTCATCGCAATGGCGCGTAAGCTGACTGAAGCGCTGGAACAACCATTGGCGTCCGTGGCAAAGAAGACACCTGTCGCTGTCAAACACAAGGTCCGCACGCGCGCTGCCGCATGATTACGCCCCGCGCAATGTTTTTCAAATCATGTAAGGACGATTCATGAGAAAGAAGGTTGTTTCGGCTGCCGAGGCGATTGCCATCCTCCGGGACGGTGACACCCTGTGCTGCTCCGGGTTCGGCAGCAATGGCGTGCCGGTTGAGCTGATCCTGGCACTCGAAAAACGCTTTCTGGAAACCGGGGCGCCGACGAACCTGACGCTGCTGTTTGGGGGCGGCCCCGGCGACGGCGCCACGGGCGGCGTCAATCATCTCGGGCACGAGGGCATGCTCAAGCGCGTGATCGGCGGGCACTTTGGACTGGTCCCGCAGATCGGCAAGCTGGCGATGGCGAGCAAGATCGAGGCGTACAACCTGCCGCTGGGCGTGATTTCGCACTTGTACCGCGATATCGCCTGCGGACTGCCGGGCACCGCGTCCAAAGTGGGGCTGGGCACATTTGTCGACCCGCGCCTTGAAGGTGGCAAGATCGGCAGCAAGACCCACGAGGATCTGGTCGAAGTGGTTCAACTTGGCGGCAAGGAACTGCTCTACTACAAGACCTTCCCGATTTCGGTGGCGTTCATTCGTGGCACAACCGCTGACCCGGAAGGCAACATTACGATGGAGCGTGAAACGCTGACGCAAGACGCGCTCGCAATTGCGACCGCGACCAAGAACAGCGGCGGCTTCGTGATCGCGCAGGTGGAGCGTATTGGCGAGCGCGGTTCGCTCAATCCGCGACGGGTGAAAGTGCCGGGAATCCTGGTTGATTGCGTGGTGGTTGCGCAGCCGGAAAATCATCCACAGAATCTCAACGGCGCGTACAACGCCGCGTTTTCCGCCGAAGTGCGGGTGCCGCTCGATGCGTTTGCGCCCATGCCACTGGATGAACGCAAAGTGATCGCGCGGCGCGCGGCCTTTGAGCTGCTGCCCAACGCGGTGGTCAATCTTGGCATCGGCATGCCGGAAGGTGTTGCAGCGGTCGCTAATGAAGAGAAAATTCTGAAGTACATGACGCTGACCGCCGAGCCCGGCGTGATCGGCGGCATGCCCGCATCCGGCGTGAATTTCGGTGCGGCGACCAATCCGGATGCGGTCATCGACATGAATCAGCAATTCGATTTCTACGATGGTGGCGGGCTTGACCTTGCATGCCTCGGGCTGGCCGAATGCGATCCGTCGGGCAGTATCAACGTCAGCCGCTTCGGGCCTAAGCTGGCGGGCGCGGGCGGCTTTATCAACATCACGCAGAACAGCCACACGGTGGTGTTCGTCGGCACCTTTACCGCCGGCGGACTGAAAATAGTCATCGAAAACGGGCGGCTGAACATCCTGCAGGAAGGGCGCGCCCGCAAGTTCGTCAACCGCATCGAGCAGGTTACGTTCAGCGGCCCGTATGCGGCCAGCAGCGGCCAGAATGTCCTGTACGTCACTGAGCGCTGCGTGTTCCGGCTGACGCCGCAGGGGCTCGAGTTGATCGAAGTGGCGCCCGGCATCGATATTGAAAAAGACATCCTCGCGCAGATGGATTTCAAGCCGATCATCAATGATCCGCAGCCGATGGACGCGCGTATCTTTCTGCCGGAACCGATGCAGCTCAAGGACGCATTGTTGTCGATCAGCCTGGTGGACCGGATGCAATATGAGCCCGCCAAGGGCACGGCCTTTTTCAACTTCGAGGGGCTGAACGTGCACAGCAGGAAGGATGTCGATGACATTGGACGTGCCGCCGACGAGCTGTGCAGGCCCATCGGCAAGAAGATCGGCGTGGTGGTCAATTACGACAATTTCCAGATCGACGAAAGCGTTGTCGATGACTACTCGGCGATGGTGAAGCGATTGAGCGACCAGTACTACACACACGTCTCGCGGTATACCACCAGTGCCTTCATGCGCATGAAGCTTGGTGAGGCGCTGGAGAAGCGAGGATTGGCGGCGCACATCTACGAGTCGCCGCAGGAGGCAATTGATTCCGCGCGTCAGTCGGATTCCGGAAAGATGGAATAGCAGTCAGGTAAACCCTGATTCAGGCGGCGTCGCAAACATAGCACCTGAAGAAGTGGTTTCTGCAGAGTTGGCTGCAGATGGCGACCATCGCTTACGTTGACCCCGCCGGTGGACAACTGGCATTCAGGGCCAGCCGTCCCCGCGGGCGGGACTTGCTTACCTCCGTGCCACTTGAACCAGCCACTGGCCGTTGTCGCAGCGTTTTGCATTCACGGGCTCCGACACGAGTGAGGACTTGTCAAGTTTGCTGCTCATGGTTTCCTTGCACGCTTCGTACGCGCTATTCGCCCAATTGCAGACAAGATCACTGCCTTCGCTGTTCAGCCGGCTTTTCCAGCAGTACATCGCGTTCGAGACCGGGTTTTGACCGGATTGCCCATTGGTGGATGTTTCGACGGACGCACAAGATGCAAGTAATCCGATAGTGACTGCGGTAATGCCTGGCAATAGCTTCATACGGGGCTCTCCGATGCAAGAGATGGTGCCGCCGGTCATTTTGTGAGTGACGGCAGCGAGGCGTTGATGATCGTTTTCGATCACCCATCTGCAATTGCCGCAAGCACCACAAAAGGTTCCCGCGCAAAACTGATCGCGAAACCATCAGGCACAATGTCGTTCGCAACACGACAAAAATCCGGAATCGACAGGAGTTTTCAGAATGAATCACCCCGCCTACGACGCGCTGTCCGCTACCTGGCGCCGCCTGCATCATTTTGGCCACCTGCAGGCGATCGCGTCCTGGGACCGCTCGGCGTTGATGCCCGCCAACGGCAACGTGGCACGTGCCGATGCCATGGCCGAGATGGACGGTTTGCTGCACAGCATTCGCACGGACTCGCAACTGGCAGCAAATCTCGACAATGCGAAGGCGGAGTCGCTCGACGAAATCCAGCGCGCGAATTTGCGCGAGATCCGCCGTGATTGGCGTGCCGCCAACGCGCTACCCGCGTCGCTGGTGCAAGCTCAATCGCTGGCGACGTCGCGCTGCGAACATGCATGGCGCACCCAGCGGCCCGCCAATGACTGGCCGGGATTCCTGATGAATTTCCGTGAGGTATTGAAGCTTGCCCGCCAGCAGGCGAAGTACCTGGCCGACCGCACCGGCCTCGGTCCGCACGATGCGCTGATGGATGTCTACGAACCCGGCATGACGGGTGAGATGGTGGATCGATTGTTCGGCGATTTGCAGCAGTGGTTGCCAGGCTTGGTGCGGAAAGTGCGAGAGAAGCAGTCGCGCGAATCGGTGCAGGTGCCGGTCGGCCCGTTCCCGCGCGCGGGGCAATATGCTATCGGCCTGGAAGCGATGAAACTGCTGGGCTTTGATTTCGGCGCCGGCCGGCTCGATGAAAGCGCGCATCCTTTCTGCGGCGGCGTGCCGGAAGATACCCGTCTGACCACGCGCTATCGCGAGGATAGTTTCGTGGGCAGCCTCTGGGGCACCATTCACGAAACCGGTCATGGGCGTTATGAGCAGAACCTGCCGCGCGAATGGCTGGGCCAGCCGGTGGGCTGGGCAAGGAGTGCGGCCATTCACGAAAGCCAGAGCCTGAGTTTTGAAATGCAGATCGGCTTGAGCCGGCCGTTTGTCGGGTTGCTGGCACCACGCCTGGCTGCGGAGTTTGGCAGCCAGCCCGCCTTTGAGGCTGACAATCTCTATCGCTGGCTCACCCGCGTGCAGCCAAGCTTCATTCGCGTGGAAGCCGATGAGCTCACCTACCCCTTGCATATCATCCTGCGCTACCGGATTGAACGCGACCTGATCGAAGGCCGTATTGAAGCAGAGGATATTCCTGCGCGCTGGGATGCCGCCATGGCGGATCTACTGGATACCGATACCCGCGGAAATTTCACCAATGGCTGCATGCAGGACGTGCACTGGGGCAGTGGACTGTTCGGCTACTTCCCCAGCTATACGCTCGGTGCGATGTATGCGGCGCAGTGGTTCGCGGCGATTCGTGCGAAGGTTCCCGACCTTGATGCACGCATGGCGGCAGGTGACCTGGCGCCGGCATTCGACTGGCTGCGTGAGAATATCTGGCTGCAGGGTAGCCGCTGGACCACTGATGAACTGGTGACGCGCGCGACGGGCGGACCGCTTGACCCGTCTCACTATCGGCGTCACCTTGAAGCGCGGTACCTCGCCTAATTCAACATTTTCACGATCGGAAAATTCAAGATGACCATCGGCGTAGGTGGCAAATCAATCGAAGAAGCATTGGCGACGTTGGCAGTGCTATCGGACATGACGCAAGGCGTTCTACCGATTGCCCGCGATGAGTACTTGCAGCGCATTACCCGCGCACAGACAGCCATGCGCGAGCAATCGATCGCCGCCATGTGGGTGCACGCGGGATCGAACATGACTTATTTTTCGGGCACCAAATGGGGCCCGAGTGAACGCATGGTCGGCGCCATCATTCCGGCCACGGGGGCCATTGAATACATCGCGCCGTATTTTGAGCAGAATACGCTGCGCGATTACATGGTGATCGAGGGTAACGTCAACGTCTGGCATGAGCATGAAAGCCCGTATCAGTTGTTTGTGAGCACGCTCAAGCGCATGGGGATTGCTGGCGACAAGGACATGCCCCCGCGTATCGGGGTGAGTGAAGATGCGCCGTATTTCGTTGTCGATGGGATTGCGCAACTCGCGATGGGCTTTCAGTTCATCAACGCGAAGCCGGTGACCGCGCATTGCCGATCCAGGAAATCGGCCGGTGAGATTGCGCTGATGCAACGTGCCAAGAACATGACGCTGGAAGTTCACAAGGCGGCAGCGAGCATTCTTTGCGAAGGCATCACGACAACGGAAGTCACTGCATTCATCAACGACGCGCACAAGAAGATCGGCGCGCCGGGTTCGTATTTCTGTATTGTGCTGTTTGGCGAGGCGACCGCGTTTCCGCATGGCGTCAAGAACCCGCAAATCCTGAAACAAAACGACATCGTGCTGATCGATACGGGTTGCCAGGTTGAGGGTTACATTTCCGACATCACCCGCACCTACGTCTTTGGCGAAGCGAATACGCGCCAGCGCGCGGTCTGGAACGCGGAAAAGACTGCGCAGGCCGCCGCCTTCAACGCGGCGCAACTGGGCGTGCCGTGCAAGGAAGTCGACGCGGCGGCCCGGCGTTCACTCGAGGCAAGCGGATTTGGCCCGGGCTACAAACTGCCTGGCCTGCCGCACCGCACCGGCCACGGCATCGGCCTGGATATTCACGAGTGGCCGTACCTGGTCGGCAGTGACGACACACCGCTGGCAGAAGGCATGTGCTTCAGCAATGAACCGATGATCTGCGTGCCGGGCGAATTTGGCATTCGACTGGAGGATCATTTTTATATGACGTCGACGGGGCCGAAATGGTTTACCGCGCCGTCGCACTCGGTGGATGATCCGTTTGGGTTAAGGGCATGATATCGCCAATGGCGGGGAAAACCCCAGCATTGGCGGGCTTTTCAGGCCACAAATGCTCCAGAACGCGCTCTAGTGCTAGACTTTCGCCTCTTCACTCGGAGCAATGATGAAACATACCATCGAATCCCTGCCGGGCCTGGTACTCAAGAGTTGCATGTTCAAGTTGCCCCTCGACTACGAGAATCCTGAAAAGAAAACGGGCGTGTTCGCGCGCATCGTTGCCGCTGCCGGCAAAGAAAATGCCGATCTGCCGTACATGGTTTTTTTTCAGGGCGGGCCAGGTTCCGGTTCGCCGCGGCCGACCAGCAATGGCGGCTGGATCAAACGCGTCCTGAAGGAATACAAACTTGTTTTGCTCGATCAACGCGGCACCGGCCTCTCGACGCCGATCACCGCGCAAACCATGCGTGGATTCGCCTCGCCACTGGCGCAGGCGCAGGCAGACTACCTGAAACATTTCCGCACCGACAATATCGTTCGCGATGCCGAAGCTATTCGCAAGCAATTGATCGGCGACACGCCGTGGAGCATTCTGGGGCAGAGCTACGGCGGATTCTGTGCCATGCGCTATCTTTCCGCCGCGCCGGAAGGCTTGAAGGAAGTGCTGATCACCGGCGGAATCCCGTCGCTGACCCGGCCGGTTGATGATGTCTATCGCGCCACCTACCGGCGCGTGATCGACAAGAACCGGCAGTTCTACCAGCGCTACCCCGATGACGTGGCCAGGGTGCGCGCCATCGTGCGCCATCTGCTGGATCACGACGTAATGATGCCCAGTGGCGGGCGCCTCACCGCGCAACGTTTCCTTCAACTTGGTTTGCAATTCGGCATGAGCGATGGCTTCGAAGCGATCCACTATCTCGTTGAAGAGGCTTTTGTCGATGGCGTTGATGGCAACAATAAACAGGAAATGAACTGGAATTTCCTGTTTCATCTCGAGCAGCTTCAGTCGTTCGACACCAATCCGATCTTCGCGCTCATGCAGGAAGCGTGCTACACGCAGCAGGCCGCCAGCAACTGGTCCGCCGATCGCCTGCTCACCGAGTTTCCCGAGTTCAGCGTGGCGCACGACGGCGCCATCCTCTTCACCGGTGAAATGATTTATCCGTGGATGTTTGATACCTACCCGCAGTTGCAGCCGCTCAAGCAAGCCGCCGACATCATCGCCAAAGATGCTAACTGGCCAATGCTATACAACATGGAAAAGCTGAAACAGAACCGCGTGCCGGTGGCCGCTGCCGTCTACTTTGACGACATGTATGTCCATCGCGAATTTGGCGAAGAAACCGCGCGGGTCGTGCCGAACATGAGGCTCTGGGTGACCAATCAATACGAACACAATGGGCTGCGTGCGGATGGTGAGGCGATCGTGGACCGGCTGCTGCAGATGGTTCGCGGGCAGGCTGATTAGTGTCGCGACTTACGAATGTCGATACACTAGAACCGATCCGGCGCAAACGGGGCGAGGCTGATGTCAAGTTCGCGGCCCATGACTTGTGCGGCGATGATGCGCGCGGTGACGCCTGCAAGCGTCAAGCCGAGATGCTGGTGACCAAAGGCGAAAAACAGGTTTCTGCCATCGGGCGCGCGGCCCAGCACTGGCAAATGATCGGGCAACGAAGGGCGAAACCCCATCCAGGTCGTCATGTTGTCCGTCGGGATATTTGCAACCAGCGCGTTCATGTGGCGCTTCAACATTGCATATCGCTTGGGATCGGGCGCAAGTTGCATGCCGCCGAACTCGACCGTGCCGGTCATTCGCAGGCCGCCGGACAAAGGCATCATGATGATTTTGCGCTCGAGCGACGCAACTGGAATATTGAATCGCGGGAAAATACCCGGAAGCTCGATGTGATAGCCGCGTTCCGTGTCGAGCGGCACCGGATAGCCCAGTTGCGCGGCGAGCGACTTCGACCAGGCACCACCACAGAGGACCAGTTGCTTCCCCCGAAAACGTGCGCCGGTTGAGGTGTGGGCGGTAAATCCGGCGGCAATGCTTTCCACCGCGATGATTTCCGCAGCGGCAAACTGTCCGCCGGCTGCGAGGAATGCATCGCATAATGCCTCGCAAACAAGGTGCGGATCATTGACGTGACCGGAGCCGGTGAATTGCATCGCCCCTTTGATGGGCGCCGTGATATCCGGCGCGAGTTCGCCCGCCTGTGATGGCGACAGCCAATCCGCATGGATGCCGAATGCGCCTAACCGGACAATTTCTTTTTGCGCGCCGGAAACCGACGCAGCATTCTCAACCAGCACCAAGTGACCAGCGGTCTTCAACAGGTGGAGGGCACTTGCGTCCCTCAGGAGGTTTGCCATATCCGCCATTGCGGTGTGCTGCAGCGAGGACAAAGCCGTCACGCCGCGATCGAAAGCGCCCTGGCGCGATGACCATGCGAATCGCAGCAACCATGGAAGAATTGATCGCAGATAGGCAGGCCGAATGCGCAACGGACTTTCGCTATCGAAAACGTAGCGAAATATGTCGCGCATCACTTCAGGTGAGGCGAGCGGAAATATCTGCTCGGTGGCGATGTGACCGGCGTTGCCGAAAGAAGCGGCAAGGCGCGGCTGATCGCGATCTAGCAGCAAAACGCGCTTTCCTGCCTGCACGAGACGGAATGCACAGGCCAATCCGATGACACCCGCGCCGATTACCAGTACATCAGGAGCCTCATTTGCCATGGGCGTGAATTCCGATTTGATCAGTTAATGCCCCAGCAAAACGGGTCGGATGGGTCCATCAGCAGCGTACCTTCTCCGCAGATGAATGCCTGACCGGTGATCGTCGGTACGATTGCGCCATCGACTCGCCGATAGCTGCCTTCAAATACGCTGCCGACGATACTCTCCTGTTGCCAGACAGCGCCTTCGGCAAGTTTCCCATCGGCAGCCAGGCAAGCCAGCTTCGCGCTGGTCCCCGTGCCACAGGGCGAGCGATCATAGGCACTGCCAGGACACAACACAAAATTTCGGCTGTCGAGGGAAGGGTTGGAGGGCTCGCCGAAGAGTTCGATGTGGTCAATTTCCTCACCATGCGGTCCGGTGACCTTTTCACGGGCGAGCGCATGGCGAATAGCGCGGCTGAGGCTGAGCAGCGAGTCGATGTTGTCGAGGTGCAAGTGCTGATTGCGGGCGTCCACCAGATAAAACCAGTTGCCGCCCCAGGCGACATCCCCGCTCATCGGTCCGTGTCCTTCGACGTTGATTTCGACTGCCCGGCGATAGCGCCACGACGCGATATTCTCAATCGAAACTTTTCCATTTGAATGCAGCGTACAACTCACGGTGCCTACTGGCGTATCGACGCGATGGATACCCGGTGAAATCCGGCCAAGGTATTGCAGGGTTGCGATCACGCCGATGGTTCCGTGGCCGCACATGCCGAGGTAGCCGACATTGTTGAAATAGATGACGGACGCCACGGAGGCCGGGTCGACCGGCGGCATCAGGAGGGCGCCGACCATCACGTCTGAAGCTCTTGGCTCGGTCGCAACGGCCGCGCGAAAATGATCATGATTTTCGCGCAGGGCATTCACGCGGTCCGCAAGGGAAACAGCCCCTAAATCGGGGAACCCGTCAAGCACCACTCGCGTGGGTTCACCACCGGTGTGCGAATCTACGTAGCGGATTTTATTCATGACGAGTACATGACTGGTGCGCACGCGCCCGATGACTTAAGCGGTTCGGGTTGACTCATGTGAAGTCGATTTCGCGCTATTTTGGCGGATCCAGCAGGATCGAGTATTTTTGGGTCAGTCGCCCACTCCGCCAATTGAACTCCACCAGCAGATTCAGCGCCGGCTCGTTGATAGGCGCGCTGCTGACAACTTTGAGTACAGGCTTGCCATCGGCACGCCGCTCGGTGGAAATGCGCAATTGCCGAACCAGCGGAGGATAGACAAGCCGGGCGTCCTGGTACGCTTCGGGACTGGCAACTCTTCCTTTCGCGAGTTCAAACTCGAATTCCTCGCTCGGCAAGCCGGTAATCTCGATCTCGGCCGAAAACGGCTGGCCCAAGGCGGACGTCACGTTAATGGGGGCGAGTCCGGCGGCTCCCGCAGTCTGCGGCAACGCGATGCAGGAGGTCGCGGCGACCAACTGGAAAATAGCGATTTTCGCGAATCGTTTCATGTGGTTTTCCTTCTTGAATGCGTGGAATGTATGAGCGACCAATGCAATACAGCATCGGCGGCGGCTGGACAATGCTCTCAGCTTGCCTCCGCAGGCCATCCGTTGAGGGCTTGCAGCGCCGCATCGCGGACTGCTGCGGGCAAAAAAGATGCGCGGACCGCATCATGCATCATACGCCCGAGCTCCGCCAGCGTGACGCCGTTCTGCTCGTGCACCGCCTGTATTTCGCCGCTCAAGTTGACCCCGGACATCAGCCGGTTGTCCGTCGAGACCGAGACCGACAGTCCTGCCGTGACCATTTCGCGAAGGGGGTGTGCAGCCATGGACGCGGCGGTGCCGGTATGCACATTGCTGGTCGGGCAAACCTCAAAATGCAGGCCAAGCTTGCGCGCGTCATCCAGCCATCTGGATTGCTGTGCGAGGCTAATCGCATGCATGATTTTCACGCCGTGGCCAATACGTGTTGCCCCCAAGGCGCCCGCTTCCAGTACCCGCGAACCAAGGTCTGCTTCGCCGGCATGACAGGTGATGCCGAGGCCGGCATCGCGCACGACGGCAAACGCTTTGGCATGCATGGCGGGCAGGAATCCGCGTTCCGCGCCAGCGAGATCGAACCCGATCACGCCCTGATCTTTGTATTTGGTGGCAAGGCATGCGCTGCGCATGGTTTGCTCGGGGCTATCGGTGCGCATGGCGCAAACAATAAACCCGCAGGGCAGGGCACTTTTTTTCAGGCCGCTGATCAATGCCTCGATTACCGCCTCACCTCGCATGCCATTGGACTCGAGCAGCAGCGGCGCCATGCGAAATTCCGCCAGCACGCAGCCGTCGAGCCGCGCGTCCTCGGCGGCTTCGAATGCCACTCGTTTACACGCCTCGGCGGACGCCATCGCAGCTACCGTAAGGCCAAACCCCTGAAGGTAGCGCTCCAGGCTGCCGGAGTGGGCATTGGTTTGCATCCAGGCGGCCAGTTCGATGGCATTGCGCGCGGGGACTTCCAGTGCATTTTGCTTGCACAGTTCCAGCAGGGTTTGCGGCCGCAGGCCGCCGTCGAGATGTTCATGAAGCAAGACCTTGGGCAAGGCCTTCCATTGAGAATCATTCAGCGGATTGGGCATTATTATTGTTAACGAGCCATCAGCAAAGGAGGGAGGGTAGCATTTTCAAGGCGTTGTGCACCAAGGCTTCTCCCATACTTGGCGCGCAGCAGGATTGAAAGCGGCAGAATACCGTGGTGTTTCATCGGCTCATGCGCGGAGTTCTGCGCTTCGTCGCAATCGCATTCACGGTGTCCGCGCATTGGAATATGCTGTGACCACTTGAAGCCCGCCGAGGCCGGCACAAGTTTCTCATAGAGGATCAACAAAGGAGCATCGTCATGAATGTGGCCGACCAACTGCAAAAACTGCAAACGCTGCGCGAGCAGGGTGCATTGACGGAGGAGGAATTCACGCAGGCCAAACGGCGTGTACTCGATGACAGGGCGACGCCAACAGGTGAGCAGGCCATGCCCAAGTCAGCGTCCTTTCTTCACCAGCTCAAGCGGTCGACGAGCGACCGCTGGATTGGCGGCGTATGCGGCGGGCTGGCCGAGATGAGCAATCTGCCGTCCTGGACCTGGCGCATCCTGTTCTTGCTGACGATCTTGCTGCACGGGCTCGGCGTGCTGGTCTATATTTTGTTGTGGATTTTCATCCCACTTCAGTCTCCGGCCCCGCGAAAAGTGGTGGTGGAACCCCGGCACGAAGAGCCGCCGCCCGCTTGAAAATGGCATTGTCCGCATCCAGCTACTGATATTCACGGTTCGGGCCTGAACTTTTCGGGTTCGGCCGGTCTATCATGGGTCGCGTAATTCAAATGGTTCAAGGCAGATATTTCATGAAGTCCCGTTCGGTTTTTTTTGCTGTCATTGGTTGCCTCACGCTTTCCAGCTGCGTGGTCCAGGTTTCGACCAACCAGACGGAGGATGGCGTACAGGCACTGCAATCCGCGCCGGACTTCGATGCAGCGCGCGCGGCAGCGGACCTGGCTCCCGACTCGGCGCTATACACCACACAAACTTTTGACTGGCAGGATGGCTCGCGCGATCGAAGCGTTCCCGCCCGGCTCTACCTGCCTGTGATCGGCAACGGCATCGCGGCCCACCCGGTCCCGCTGGTGGTGTTTTCGCACGGCATCGGCGGCTCTCGCGAGGGCTACAAGTATCTCGGCCGCTTCTTTGCCGCCAACGGCTATGCGAGCCTGCATTTGCAGCACGTTGGCAGCGATCGACAACTGTGGTTCGGCAATCCGTTCAGTTTGCTGAGCCGCCTCAATGGTGCGGCGCAGGAAAGCGAAGCCATCAATCGCGTGCGGGATCTGAGTTTTGCGCTGGATCAGTTGCTCGCCAGCGATATCGGTGCACGCGTTGATCGCGAGAGGATCATCGCTGCCGGACATTCATACGGGGCAAACACCACCATGTTGGCAGCGGGGGCGCAGGTTGAACGCGATGGCCGCATGTTGCCGCTGCGTGATGCGCGCATCAAAGCGGCAATCCTGCTATCCGCGCCGCCGTTCTATGGCGCGGACAATACCGGCCGGATTCTGGGAGCCATCAATATTCCCACCTTGCACATTACCGCTACTGACGATGAGATTGTCATTCCGGGCTATCGTTCCGGACTGACCGACCGGCTTGATGTTTATCAAGCCATGGGCAACGGCCATGCCGCGCCCAAGGCGCTGGCCGTTTTCAAAGGCGGCTCGCACAGCATTTTTACGGATCGCATGGGCACCGGCGGAATAGAGCTCAATCCGAAAGTGAAGGCAGCGACCCGCGATCTCGCGGTCGCATTTCTGAACGCGTTGTTTGCCGGCGATTCCGGGGCGCTCGGACGCTGGCAATCAAAGAATGCGCTGCTGATTGAGCGGTTTGACCAGAAGTTCGCGAACCGCTAGGCGAGTAACCAGGGCCAGGGCATGTACAACTTCAACGGCAAGGTCGCACTGATCACGGGCGGCACCGACGGGATCGGACTTGCCACCGCTAGAGCCTTTGTCACGGCAGGTGCGAAAGTTCTGGTGGCCGGCAGGAATCCCGAGCGAGGGCAAAGGGCCCTGGATGAACTGGTTGCCGCCAGTGGAATCGGCAACAACATGCGCTTCCTGCCGGTAGATGTGAGTGAACCCGCGCAAGTCGAAAAAATGGTCGCGACCTGTGTCGATGCGTTCGGTCGGCTGGATTTTGCCGTCAACAATGCCGCGGCCGAATTCCCACTGGTGCTCACGGCGGATATTCCGCTGGAATCGGTCGATCAGAGTATCGCGGTCGATCTGCGCGGCACGTGGCTGTGCATGAAGCACGAGATTGACGTCATGCTGAAGGCAGGCGGAGGCGCGATTGTGAATGTTTCGTCAGTTAACGGATTTGCGAGTTCGCCCAACGCGGCGATGTACAGTGCCACCAAGCACGGCATGAATGGGTTGACCACTGCTGCGGCGCGGGAATATATCTCTAAGGGTATTCGCATCAACAGCGTTTGCCCGGGCGCCATTGAAACGCCGCGCCGGCAAAGACGGCTCACCGGCTTCACGGCCGAGCAGATTACCGCGCATTACGCGGCGCTTGCCGAACAGGTTCCCGCGGGCCGCGTCGGGCGGGCGGATGAAGTAGCGGCGGGGATACTCTGGCTTTGTTCCGACGAATCGTCCTATGTGGTGGGACACCACCTCGTGATTGATGGAGGGCTGTCGGCGTAGCAGTGCGGTGGCATCCACGCTGGTGGATCGCTGCAGGCTTCCATGTGGTTCCACACCATCAGCCGCCGATTTGACCCGTATTCACCCCTCTTATCCATTGGCAACGCTTGCCGGCGGGGCACTAGACTTGCTCTACAAGGTCACCGTCAAACCTGGATAACAAGCGATGAAAATAATAACGCCCGTTTTTGGCCACCCGGAGTTCAGCGGCACAATAATCACGCGGAGTCGATGCGATGCCCAAGTCGGCATCCGTTGTTAGCCTGGAAATGGGTACGACCCTTCAGGCGGCTGCGCATCCCCGTTCCCAACGCGGAAAGTCCGCGCCGGCAGGCATGGATCTGGATGTTGCCCTGCGGTTGCTTCGGCAGGCCGGTCATCCGGATCGTTTCGATAGTGCGGCGTGCGGCATGCGCGAACTGCAGGAAATCATCGACGCGCTGTGCGAACTCTCGGTTCATGACGGTCTTACCGGATTGGGCAATGCGCGACACTTCATGTCGTCCCTCGAGCAGGAAGTGGACCGCGTGTCCCGCTCCGGCGAAACCGCATTGCTGCTGCTGATTGACCTCGATCGTTTCAAATCGATCAATGACACGCATGGACACCTCGCGGGTGACGAAGTATTGCGCACCGTGGCCAACGTGCTGACACGAAATATTCGCCCGATGGACACTGCCGCGCGTTACGGCGGCGACGAGTTTGCGGTAATCCTCCCCAACTGCCCGCCGGAAGTCGGTCGCGTCATCGCCGAGCGGATACGCGAGGAAGTGGCGCTTGCGACGGCCATGCTTGCGGACGGAACCGCCCTGCAGGTAACGGTAACGATCGGTGGCGCGTTCATTCCGGTCTGGCAGCAAGTGACGCCGGCAGAGGTCATTGCGCGAGCGGATCAAAATCTCTATTCAGCCAAGGCAGCGGGCCGTAACCTTATTTCCATCGAAATGCCGGAAGCGACACAGGTCACGGCCGACGAAAAGCGACTCCTGCTCGATGCGATGGGGCAGCAATCGTGAGTGGCAGTGTTTCCGGCGCGAGGATTCTCGCGATTACCAGTGGCAAAGGCGGTGTCGGAAAAACGTTCGTGGCCGCCAACCTTGCCGCGGCGCTATCCAAGCGGGGGAAAAAAGTGCTGGTGCTCGACGCCGACCTCGGCCTCGCGAACCTTGACATCATGCTCAAGCTCTACCCCAAGACAACATTGCACGACGTGCTTACGGGCACATCCACCATCGAAGAAACCGTGCTCAAGGCGCCCGGCGGGTTCTCGGTACTGCCCGCCGCATCGGGCCTGGTGGAATACTCGCGCCTGACCCGCGACGTGCAAGGCGAACTGCAAAAAATCATCGAAACGCTCAGGGTCCAATACGACTATCTGCTGCTCGACACCGGCGCCGGTATTTCCGATATTGTTCTCTACACCGCGTCGCTCGCGAGCGAAGTGCTGGTCGTCGCGACACCAGACCCGACGGCGCTGGCCGATGCCTATGCCACCATCAAGGTGCTCGCGCAGATGCAGAAGCGCACGTCGGTGCGGCTGGTATTCAATCAGGTACGCAGTGCCGCCGAAGGCCGCAAGCTCGCTGAGCAGTTGCAGGTCGTGGTCGACCGTTTCATCAATGTCCAGACCGACATCAGCATGAAGCTGGAATACATGGGCGAAATTCCGAGCGATTCTGCGGTGAGTGATGCGATTCGCAAGCGCCAGCTCCTGTTCGTGAGCATGCCCGGTTCCCCGGCTGCGAAAGCCATGGCGGCACTGGCGGCGGAGCTGGATGCGCCCGTGAAAGTGTCGGCACTTGCAGCGGCCAGGAAAATAAGCGAACTCCGGGCAAGCCTCTGACGGTGTCGTCGCATCCGGGGCACTACCTCGCTCGCCCGCGCCGATTGGTTCGCCTCACCGAGGCGCGCGCAAAAACCGCGATGTTCCAATCCTTCAAACTCAAGAACCAGAGCCACTCACAGGTCAAATATCCTTGTAAAGCTGCTCCAGTGCTAGCGTTTGGTGCTATTGGCCTTGGCGATCTTGCGTGCCGTTCATGAGAAAATGTATCCCATGACGCCAACACCCACCCGCCTCGCAACCGAAATACCCATGCAACCCATCTATCACATCGCCTTCTACAAATTCGTCACCCTCGAAGATCCGGAAGGGGTGATCACGCACCTGCGCGCGCTGACCAAAGACATCCTGGGCAGCATTCTTGTGGCCAGCGAAGGCATCAATGGCATGGTGGCGGGTTCGGCAGCCCAACTTGATGCTTTTCAGGAAGCCCTGCGGAACGATTCATACTTCACCGGCAAATTTGCCGGCATCATCTTCAAGCGCAGCCCGTGCAAGACGGCACCATTTGGCAAAATGAAGGTCTATCGAAAACCGGAGATCGTCCCGCTGGGGATTGCCGGCGTGGATGGGACGCAAACCGGTACCAATGTCAGCCCGGTAGAGTGGCGGAAACTGATTGCCGACGAGGATGTGGTGCTGCTGGATAACCGCAACAGTTTTGAATACAAGCTGGGGCGATTCAAGAACGCCATCGATCCACAAGTCACGAATTTTCGCGATTTCCCCAATTACGTCATGCAACACCTTCCCGAATGGCAGGCCGAGGGCAAGCGCGTGGCGATGTATTGCACCGGCGGCATTCGCTGCGAGAAAACGACCGCATGGATGCGCGACATGAACATCCCTGTGTTTCAACTGGAAGGCGGTATCCTCAATTATTTCCTGCAAATGCCCGACGCGGAGAAGGATTGGGAAGGCGAGTGCTTTGTGTTTGACAATCGCGTTGCGCTCGATACAAAGTTGCGCGAGACCAATACGACGGTTGAAGATGTCTACGCCGGTGAGCCGGACGGCGAGTGGCGATTGAACCGGGCAAAAGAGCTTGAAGGCTCGCGATAGCCTGCGGCTGCCGACCAAAAACGGCGTCGGCGCCAGTTGCATCGCACTCCCTCCCGGTCCATGGCCACGGGTGATTGATTTCCTCGCGGAGCGTTTCGATACCATTCCCTTCGCTGAGATTGAAGCGCGCATGTTGCGCGGTGACGTGCTAGATGCGACAGGGGAATTTGTCTTGCCCGGCCGAACCTACCAGCCGCACGCCAAGCTCTACTATTACCGCGCCATCGAGGCCGAGGCGCGCATTCCGTTTGACGAAGTGGTGCGGTTTGAAGATGAGTTCATCGTCGTGGTCGACAAGCCGCACTTCCTGCCGGTCACGCCGGGCGGGCGATACTTGCAGGAAACACTGCTGGTTCGCCTCAAGCGAAAACTGGGTCTGGATACGCTGGCGCCTATGCACCGCATCGATCGTGAGACGGCGGGGCTGGTGTTGTTCACCAAGCAGCCGCACACGCGCGGCAGGTACCAGGCACTTTTTTCCCAGCGTGAGGTGATCAAGCGTTATCAGGCGATCGCACCTCTGCGCGAGGGTCTTGCATTGCCGATGACGTATCGCAGCCGGCTTGTCGGCACTGAGCACTTCATGCGCATGCGCGAAATCGAAGGCGAGCCGAATGCCGAGACGCGCATCGAGCTGATTGAGGCCCGAGGTAACCTGGCGCGCTATCGCCTGCTGCCGCTGACCGGAAAGCGACACCAGTTGAGGGTACAAATGGCCGCGCTGGGCATGCCCATTCTTAACGACAAGATCTACCCGGATCATCTGACGAAAGCGCAAATCGAGCAAGATGATTTCAGTCAACCCTTGCAGTTGCTGGCTGAATTCATTGCGTTGCGCGACCCCGTTACGGGTCAGCAACGCGAGTTTGAAACCGCGATGCGGTTGGGCGCGTTCTGAGGCAAAATCCGCGCGCGATCAATGTTTAAGGTGGTGCGTTTAAGGTGGTGCGTTTATGGCGGTGCGTTTATGGCGGTGCGTTTAGGGCAGTGCGTTTAAGTCAGTGTGCAATCCAATCACGGAACAAAATCATGCCATTTACCTACAATGTCGTCTCCGGCGCCTCGGCCGACCGGCTGGAAAATCTCATCGCGGAACGGCTTGTCGCCGGTGCGGATAAAAAGGCGATCGATCGGCGTATCTGGCGCCTGTTCGGCGAAACCTGGGCGGTGCTATATTCCGATCTGGCGGGTTTTTCGCGCAACGTCGCGGAGTTTGGCATCGTCCACTTCCTGCAGACGATTTACGAATCCCATCGACTGCTGGTGCCGATCATCGAGAACAACAATGGCATTCTGCTTAAGACCGAAGGCGATAGCCTTATTGTCATGTTTCGTCATGTCAGCGATGCCGTGCGCTGCGCATTGGCAATGCAACGCTGTACGCACGAATACAATGCAACCCGCGTTGACGCCGAGCAGGTGCTGCTGTGTGTTGGCATCGGCTATGGTGAAGTGCTGCGAATTGGTGACACGGACATATTCGGGGCAGAGGTCAACGCGGCGTGCAAACTGGGCGAAGATATCGCCAAGGCGGGCGACATCCTGATTACCGGTGCCGGCGCTCGCGAGGCAACAATTCCGGCGAGCATGCGGCTCGAGCAGATTAAGACGGTCCCGGCGGGCACGGATTCTGCGTTCTCACTGGTCTACCGCTAGCCGACTCATCAATTTCCTGGACGCATCAACAAACCATTTACTTGAATAAAGGCGCTACATGATTGAACGAACACTTTTCACCACCGAGCACGAAGCGTTTCGCGACAGCTTTCGCCGTTTCCTGGACCGCGAGGTGGCGCCCTTTCATGCAGATTGGGAAGAGCAGGGCTATGTGGATCGCGCGGTCTGGAACAAGGCAGGTGAGAATGGCTTCCTGTGCACGAGCATGCCGGAGGAATACGGCGGTGCCGGTGCCGACAAATTGTTCTCCGTGATCGAAATGGAAGAACTCGGGCGCTCGGGCTTTTCGGGGATCGGCTACTCGCTGCATAGCGAAATAGTCGCGCCCTATATCCTGCATTACGGAACGGAATCGCAGAAGAAAAAGTATCTGCCGAAGCTTGCCAGCGGCGAGATGGTGAGTGCAATTGCCATGAGCGAGCCGGCAGCCGGATCGGATTTGCAGGGCGTAAAAACGAGTGCAATCAGGAAGGGCGACACTTATTTGCTGAACGGCTCCAAAACGTTCATTACCAACGGGTGGCACGCCGACCTCGTGGTTGTTGTCGCGAAAACCAACCCGGCCGAGGGGTCGAAAGGCACCAGTCTGTTTCTGGTGGAGCGCGGCATGCCCGGGTTTGAGACTGGAAAGCGGCTGAAGAAAGTTGGCTTGAAAGCCCAGGACACGGCAGAATTGTTTTTCAACGACGTCAAGGTGCCGGTCGAAAATTTGCTGGGTGGCGAGGCATTTGAGAACCGGGGATTCATCTGCCTGATGGAACAGCTGCCTTGGGAGCGCCTGCAAATCGCCATCACGGCGGTCGCGAGTGCGCAAGCCGCCATCGACTGGACCAGCGCCTACGTGAAGGAGCGAAAAGCCTTTGGCCAGGCCGTGGCGAACTTCCAGAACACGCGATTCAAACTGGCCGAGATGCAGACCGAAGTGCAGATCGCGCAAGTGTTTCTCGACAAGTGCATCGAGCTGCTGATGGTGGACAAACTCGATACCGCCAGCGCCTCAATGGCCAAGTATTGGACCACCGACCTGCAATGCAAGGTGATCGACGAATGCGTGCAGCTTCACGGCGGCTATGGCTACATGTGGGAGTACCCGATTGCGCGCGCGTACGCCGACGCTCGCGTGCAGCGCATTTACGGGGGTACCAACGAGATCATGAAGGAAGTGATCAGCCGCTCAATGGGGCTTGCGCGCCGATGATCGTGACGCGCAATGCAATCTGAGTGGCTTATTCGTCAAGGCAAGCCAGAGGACGCTGAGAAGCTCGCGGCGCTGGCCATTCAGGTATGGTTGCACACCTATGCGACCGACGGAATTTCTTCCACGATTGCACAATATGTGCTTGCCGAGTTCACGCCCGAGAGATTTCGGGCGATGCTCACGCGGCCTGCCGCGAACATTCTCGTTGCCGAGATGGGTGTCAGTCTCGTCGGCTATGCGGTTGTGGATGTCGGCGCGTCGTGCGCGGAGGCGGCAAGCGCCACGGCAGAACTTGCAACGCTTTATGTACAGGCGCACTTCATCGGCAAGGGCGCGGGTTCTGCGCTACTCAAGCACGCCGAAGCGGTGGCGGTTCAGCGGACGGGCCATCCGCTCTGGCTCAAGGTCAATGCCAGAAACAACAAGGCAATCGCGTTTTATGCGCGGCGTGGCTATAACAGAATTGGCGTTGCCTACTTTTCGCTTGGCGGTAATGAACATGAAAATCTTGTGCTCATCGGCAGCGCCGCGACAATTGCGCCGTGAACGCTGACGAGTCCTGGCGCGGGGCGATGTAATGTCACCGCACCTCCTGTTTTTCTTCGTCATCGCCTATTTCCTGCTCCTGCTCGCCGTGGCGTGGGTAACGTCGCGGAATTCGAACAACGACAGCTTCTTCATCGGCAACCGGAACAGCAACTGGATGCTGGTTGCGTTCGGAATGGTGGGCACGTCGCTGAGTGGCGTGACCTTTATCAGCGTGCCGGGCGCCGTGGGCACGACCGCATTCACCTATTTCCAGATCGTCCTTGGGCAGTCGCTGGGCTATTGCGTGATTGCGTTTGTGCTGCTGCCGATTTACTACCGGCTCAATGTGACGTCGATCTATCATTATCTCGATACGCGCCTCGGACGTCGTGCTTACAAGACCGGTGCGGCGTTCTTCATATTGTCACGCACGCTGGGTGCGACCGCGCGGCTTTACTTGGTGGTAAAGATTTTGCAGGACGCCATCCTCGATGGCTTGCATGTGCCGTTCTGGCTGACCGCTCTGATCATCATCGTCATGATTCTGCTCTACACCTACGAGGGCGGCGTGAAGACCATTGTCTGGACCGACACGCTGCAGACTACTTGCATGCTGCTCGGACTGGTGATCTGCGTGATCTATTTGCTGGACGGCATGAAGCTGTCGTTCCTGGAGAGTCTTGCGCAGATGGACAGCCGCGGCCTTTCAACCGTTTTCGTCACCGACATCAACAGCAAACAGTTCTGGCTGAAGCAGATTCTTGCCGGCATGTTTATCGCGATCGCCATGACCGGGATGGATCAGGAGATGATGCAGAAGAATATTTCCGTGAAAACCCTTGGGGATTCGCAGAAGAACATCATCACGCTTTCCATCATCATGCTCGGCGTGGTGTTGCTGTTCCTGTTTCTGGGCGGATTGCTTTATCTGTACGCCCCGGCGGTGGGCGTCGCCGCGACAGGCGACAAAATCTTCCCGGCCATCGTGCTTGGTCACCTTCCCGCGTTTGTGCAGGTGATTTTCATCATCGCGTTGATCTCGGCCCTGTTTCCCAGCGCGGATGGCGCCATCACCGCGCTTACCTCGAGTTTTTGTATCGACATACTCGGCATGAAGCGCCGTGAGGACATGAACGAAGCGCAAAAGAAGACATTGCGTCAGCGCGTCCATCTCACCTTTGCGGCGCTGTTCCTGCTGCTGATCATGGTCTTCAAGTGGGCCGACAATCCAAGCATGATCGGGCTCATCCTGAAACTCGCCAGCTACACCTATGGCCCGCTACTTGGTTTGTTTGCGTTCGGCATCCTCACCCGCCGCACGATCAATGACCGGCTGGCGCCGGGGGTTGCGCTGGCGGCACCGCTAATCTGTTTGGGCATCGATACATGGCAGGCAGCACTCTTCGGCAACTATCGGGTCGGGCTTGAATTGCTGATCATCAATGGCGCAATCACCTTTGCGGGTTTGTGGATGATTTCAAAATCGGGTGGGCGGGATCGTAAATTGAATGCCGAGACCGAATGCTCACCCCTGCAATGAGCCGATCAAATGCATTGCGTGCGCGGCTCGTGCTGTTCATCTCTGTGTGTGCGTTGGCGGGTTGTGCTGCGCGCGCGGAATTCCACGCGGCCAAGGTTGAAAACAGAATAATCACGGTTAGCCAGTGGGGCGGAACACCGGCGGATGAATCGGTGGCGCGCAAACATTCCGTTACCCGTATCACGCTGCATCATCAGGGTGAGGCGTTCCCGCGCGGACGTGACGCCGCGCAGTATTTGCGAAATTTGCAGTTGTGGTCCCGCAACACGCAGAAATGGCTGGACATTCCGTACCATTACGTCATCGATCTCGACGGCAATATTTACGCGGGCCGCGACATCCGGTTTGCGGGTGACACCAACACCGAATATGACCCGACCGGTCATGCCCTCATCGAATTGGTCGGCAATTATGAGGAGGCGGAGCCGAGTCAATTTCAGCTTGATGCGATCGTCGAACTAATGACCTTGCTTGCGGCAAAATATGCCATTCCCGTCGACGCCATCAAGGGCCACAAGGATTTTTCGACTCAAACCGTCTGTCCGGGAAAGAATCTGTATCGCTATCTGGAAAATGGCTACTTCCAGCAGCGGGTTAGCGCGAACCTTGCAACACGGCGTTAGCTACCGGCCCGATCTCATCGGGAAAATACATGGTACATCGCTCCAGATTTGACGCCGTAAACAGCCTTGCCATCGAGGTTCGCGAAGCCTTTGACCGCGACGGGGTGATTGTGCGCGAAGATTTTGTGCCGGCGGCGGAATGCGTCCTGTTGAAACAGAGAGCGCTGGAATTGGTCGCCGAGCATGCGCGCGCGGCTTCCCGCACGGCGTTTTCCAGTCGTGACAATCGCCACCACAAATACGCCTACTTTGAGGAATCGGCCAATCGCACCAGCGTGTTTCGACGGGCATGCCATTCACCGGCTTCATGTAAGCGGCTATGTGCCGTTCCTGCGCGCCGCATGCGCAAAAAAAAAGGGCACCGAATGGTGCCCTTTTGATTTTCTGGCATCGAGGAGCAGGTCTGACCTGCGTCGGTTCAGTCTCGACTTTCCTCTCGGGTGAAAACTATCCCAAGCCAGAGATCCTAGGAGTGCGCCTAGTGTTTGAAAATGCCATGTTGCTTTCGCTGCTTTTTCTCATTTGTCGCGTGTTCTGCAACGACTTCATCTTCTTCCTCCAGCCGGCCATAAGCTGTGACTTGCTGCACAAAATGGCCCTGTGACACACTTGTTGACAAAACCGCTGTCAATGCGACGACAGGCGAATGACAATCAAGCACTGGCGCGGCGTTTGGAGCAGTTATGCCCGGAAAAGCGCACCAGTGCTGGAGTATTGTTGTTTACAGGAGTGGAAATTTGGCCATGAAGCTATACATCAATCAGACTTCTCCCTATGCGCGAAAAGTGCGGGTGGTGGTAAAAGAAAAGCGACTCGATACCCGCGTCAAGCTATTTGATGTCGATCCATGGAAGGCGCCGGCGGCGCTGCGCGAGATTTCACCGCTGTCGAGGGTGCCGGTGCTGGTGACAGACGAGAGCCAGGTGCTCACCGAGAGCGACGCCATCAGCCGCTATCTCGACGAGCGATTCCCCGCGCCACTAATGCTGCCCCAGGATTTCGCCGAACGCACCGAGGTCGTTTCGCGCATGGGGCTGATGCAAGGCATGATCGATTCCGCGTTCGATGCGGTCATTGAATTACGCCGCCCGGCTTCGCAACAGTCGGCCGACTTGATTGCACGCCAGCAGCGCGCGGTCGAGCGCGGGCTGGACGTCGTTGCCGCATGGCCGCGGCCGGCGAATCGGTTCGACCTCGGCGATGTGAGTCTCGCGTGCCTGCTCGGGTACCTGGATTTTCGCCATCCGGCCATCGCCTGGCGTGCGAGTTGGCCGGCAATGGCATCGTGGTTTGACGCGGCAAGCCAGCGCCCATCGATGGCAGGTACCGCGCCCGATGTTCCGGTTTGAAATCGTCTGTATCGATTGCCCAACGCCAACCAACGTCGTTCCAAATGTGCAGCCGGTGGGATTTCCGTGGCGGGCCCGGGATCCCTTTCGGCTCAGCGTTAATTACAACAGCGCAAATCCGCGCGGCAATGGGGCGATAGCCGGCGCGTCAGCACCCCGAGGCAATCGAGCTGTTGGCGTTGTCAAAAGTGGAATTAGGCAATGGCGCCGAAACCACCGATATATTGCCGCTGCAGGGCCGTCCCATTTGCGAAGCATACGAATGGCGGCACTGAAATTCCACGCTAGCAGCAGTGCCCGGACGATGTGATTGCGCCTAAAATGTGTAATCGCATGCCGCTTGGCTGCGCACTTTCCCATTGCGGGTCCCATCCGGCCTTCACATTACGTCTTCACAATACGTTTCCACATAGCGCCTCCATATAACGCCTCCAAAAGGTGCACGCATGAGCGACTTGTTTTATCAGCATCTGGCCGCAACGCTTGAACAAATTCGCAGTGACGGATTTTTCAAAAATGAGCGCCAGATCGCCACGCCTCAAAACTCGACCATCAAACTGGCATCGGGAGCCGAGGTCATCAATTTCTGCGCCAACAATTACCTGGGCCTGGCAGATGACGCGCGCCTGATTGCCGCCGCGAAGCGGGGGCTTGACGAATACGGTTTCGGGATGGCGTCGGTTCGTTTCATTTGCGGCACGCAGACCAGTCATCGCGAGCTGGAAGGCGCCATCGCGGCGTTCCTGGGAACCGAGGATGGGATTCTGTATTCATCCTGCTTCGATGCCAACGCCGGCCTGTTCGAGACGCTGCTCGGTGAAGAAGATGCCGTGATCAGTGATGAACTCAATCACGCCAGCATCATCGATGGCGTGCGTCTGTGCAAAGCCAAGCGCTTCCGCTATCGCAACAACGACATGGCCGATCTCGAAACGCAGTTACAGGCGGCCGATGCCGCTGGCGCGCGCTTCAAGCTTATCGCCACCGATGGCGTCTTTTCCATGGACGGCATCATCGCCAACGTGAAAGGCATTTGCGATCTCGCAGACAAATACGACGCGCGGGTGATGGTCGATGATTCTCATGCGGTCGGCTTCATCGGTGCGCACGGACGTGGCACGCCGGAGTTCTGTGGCGTGGCGGATCGCATCGATATCTATACCGGTACGCTCGGCAAGGCGCTGGGCGGCGCATCGGGCGGCTACATTGCCGGCCGGCAGCCGGCCATTGACTTGCTGCGGCAGCGCTCACGACCGTACCTGTTTTCCAATTCACTGGCGCCATCGATTGTGGCGGCGTCGCTCGCGGTGCTGAAGTTGTTGCGATCCGATGAAGGCGCTGAACTGCGAACGCGCGTCAATGCCAACGGCGCTCATTTTCGCCGCGAGATGTCGCGGCTGGGCTTTAAGCTGGTGCCCGGGCAACATCCCATCGTGCCGGTCATGCTCGGTGATGCGCAACTCGCGAGTCGAATGGCGGACGCGCTGCTGGAGGAAGGAATCTATGTCATCGGTTTCAGCTTTCCCGTGGTGCCAAAAGGCAAGGCACGCATCCGCACGCAAATGTCGGCTGCGCATACGTCGGAGCAGATTGATCGCGCGGTGGCAGCCTTTGCCAAGGTGGGCAAATCACTTGGTGCAATCTAGAGGAACATGAAATGAGAGCACTTGCGAAACTCGAACGCGGTCCCGGCCTCACGATGACCAAGGTAAAAAAGCCGACCGTCGGCCACAACGACGTCATGATCCGTATCCGGAAAACCGCCATCTGCGGCACTGACATTCACATCTGGAAATGGGATGAGTGGGCGCAGAAGACGATTCCGGTGCCGATGCACGTCGGCCACGAATACGTCGGTGAGATCGTCGAGATGGGACAGGAGGTTCGCGGCTTCGAGATTGGCGACAGGGTATCCGGAGAAGGTCACATCACCTGCGGCCATTGCCGTAATTGTCGCGCGGGTCGCCGGCATCTTTGCCGCAACACGACTGGTGTGGGCGTCAATCGCGAGGGGTGCTTCGCCGACTTTCTGGTGATCCCCGCCTTCAACGCTTTCAAGATTCCCGAGGGCATCAGCGACGATCTTGCCGCAATTTTCGATCCCTATGGCAATGCCACCCATACCGCGTTGTCTTTCAATCTCGTCGGCGAGGATGTGCTGATCACGGGTGCAGGACCAATCGGCATAATGGCCGCGGCCATTGCCCGTCATGTCGGTGCGCGCCATGTGGTGATCACGGATGTCAACGATTATCGTCTGGGTTTGGCAACAAGGATGGGCGCGACGCGCGCTGTGAACGTCACCAAGACGCCGCTGAAGGATGTGATGGCCGAACTGGGCATGGTCGAGGGATTCGACGTTGGCATGGAGATGTCCGGCGTGCCATCGGCGTTTCAGAGCCTGCTCGAGAATATGAACCACGGGGGCAAGGTCGCGCTGCTCGGCATTCCGCCGTCGAATACGCCCATCGACTGGAACCAGGTCATTTTCAAGGGACTCGAGATCAAGGGCGTGTATGGCCGTGAAATGTTTGAGACCTGGTACAAGATGGTGGCGATGTTACAGAGCGGACTCAATCTCGCCCCGATTCTCACCCACGAATTTGCGGTCGAAGACTTCGAAAAGGGCTTTGCCGCCATGCTTTCCGGGCAATCGGGAAAGGTCATTCTCAACTGGGCGTGAGGGTTTGGCGCCTGAGTAGTTGAGGGTTTGAGGTAAATCAAAGAACGTTTCTGAAATGAGCTGAAAATGGTCACGCTCGCACTAAGCGCGTAAATATAATCAAATCAAAAAAACGTGTGAGGAACTCACCATGAAAATCCGCCCGTTGCTGTTTGCATGCGCTCTTTCAACGTTGACCGCGGCATTGCAAGTCGTCGCGCAAACGCCGGCGACTCCGCCCGCGCCTGCTGCCCCCGCCGCCGCCACCGTGCCGAATGCAGTTCCCGCGCCCGGTGTACCGGGAGCAGCCGCGGTGCCACCGGCGCCGCCCGCAATTGTCTACAAAGAAGGGGTCATCAAGGTCGGTACCGAGATGAAACAATCATTGGGCGTTTTGACGGATACCGACAAGGGTGACAATGGCTGCTACGTCACGTTCAAGGATGAAAAGGGTGCTGAATTCATTGAACTCGGCAGGTTTGAACTCTGCAGCCTGAAGCCACCCCTGAAAGGCAAGAAGGTGGCATTGGCGTACAGCGTCGAGACCATCCAGGCGGCGTCATGCTACGGCGATCCCAAGTGCAAGAAAACCGAAACGGTGCCTCTGATTGTCGGCATCAAGGTCGTCGAATAGTTTGGCGTATCACAAGTCACAGGTTCACGATTTCGCGTCACGGCTGTTAGCGTCGCGACAAATCAGATGCGATTTACCTGCATTGCAAGTCCGGAATCCCGATGCAACCCGATACGTTGAACAACACGAGCATCATTGCCGCCACGACCGCCTGGCTGGAGCGCGCCGTGATCGGTCTCAACCTCTGCCCATTCGCCAAGGCCGTGCATGTAAAAAAGCAGATTCGCTATGCCGTCTGCCGCGCCGAAACACCCGATGAATTGCTGGAGACCCTGGTCCGCGAACTTCAGTTTCTGGCGGACGCCGATCCTGCGCTGATCGACACCACGTTGCTCATACATCCTTTCGTGTTCGCGGATTTTCTCGAGTACAACGATTATCTGGACGTTTTCGACGCGGTGATAGGTGAACTGGGTCTGGAAGGCGAATTGCAGATCGCCAGTCTGCATCCGCGGTATCAGTTTGCCAATACGGACGCGGAAGACATCACTAATTTCACCAATCGTTCGCCATTCCCAACGTTGCACTTGTTGCGCGAGGCAAGCGTGGACCGCGCGGTTGCGGCTTTTCCGGAGGCGGAGGATATTTTCGAGAAAAATATTCTGACGATGCGCGGCTTGGGAAAGGCAGGCTGGGACAAGCTGAAGTTATGATGCCCGCCAGGCGCCGGATATACGGGCTGCCGGAAAACGCCTAGCGGCCATACCTTGCCGTTTCATCGCGACGCAAGCGCGCCACCTGTTCTTCGCGTTCCCGTTCCTGGAGATATCGCTTTTGCCGTTCAACTTCCTGGCGGGCTTTCTGCAGGTTGTATTCGTCCTCAAAGCGCTGCCTGCGGTCATCGTAATCACGCCGCCGCTGATCCACCAGCATTTGATAACTCTGGTAGGCCGTCTGTTGTGGCGAAACGTACCGCTCGTCCGCGACAAATTTCTTGTTTTGCACTTCTGATTGGCGGATGGCGATCGCTTTTTCACGCTGCGTATCTTCCGCTTCTTTTTGCGCGCGGATGTCTTGTAACACCTGCAGACGTTCTTTCTCGCGTCGTTCCTCGGACTCCTTGACCCGGCGAAGTTCCGCCTGCTCGCTGGCCACACGCGCCTGCTCAAACCGCTGCTTCGCCAATTCGCGTTCGTTCTGCCAAAAAAGTCCCACAGAAATCACTATAACGGCGAGCAAAGTGAGCCAGGCTAAGGGCGAGCGGACGAGGTTTGCCGAGGATTGTTCGGACATGACGAAAAATAAGCAATGAGATCAAAGGAGTATAGCGGCAATGCGACGAACTGAAAATGTTGGTGATGAAATTTGAAGCCTGCGTCGGAACGAGGTACGTGCACAAGATCGCTCGCGTAAAATGTAACGTTTGGGCCGGACGAAGGTCAAAGTATTTACAGCGTGGTGAACGTCACGCTCACCGCTTGTGGCCGTAGCGGCGACACCTTGGCGCTTGAATCCGGCAAGCGCCACGGTCGGACACGCCATTTCACCTTTACTCGATGCAAGACATAACTATCTCCAACACGCCAATTCCGATTCTGTGGAAGACCTCTGATGTCGAGGAGAAGCGTGCTCGCTCAATGCGGCGGTTTTATGTCGGAATCGTTCTATCGGTACTTTGTCATACGCTGCTGTTTGTGTTCATGCCGAGAAAGCTGGAGACAGGAAACCCGCCTGACGAAGTGGCGTCGACGGTAAAAGGGCCAATGGTCGTGCGCCTCACGCCCCCGGCGGCCGCGTCCAAATCGTTGCCGACCGTGCAAGACGCCCTCAAGGAGCCTGCACGCTCGCCGCCCCGGCGCCCACCCGCTGCCCCGACCATGATGGCAGTACCCAAACCGGTCCCGCAGAATCCCGTGGTGCCGCTGCAGCCGCCACGCGAGGAAGCGCAGGTTCCACCTGACAAGGTTGAGCCACCCAGCATGATGGCGATGGTGGAGGCGGCGCGCGCACGGCGTCGCGCCGAAGAAGAAGCCCTGCGTCAGTACACTTCGGAAATGCGCGGACGCGAAAATCCTTCGAGTGGCGATGCGGCGATTGCGAATATCAGTCGCAACCTGCAATCGCTGTCCGGAAAGGGCGGCACCAGCGGTGTCTTCCAGATCCTGCAGAAAGGTCATCGCTCCGGTCAATTCGCGTTTCGTGGATGGACGACCGGTGCGCGCGGCGACTGGAAAGAGGTCATCGAGGTTGACGCCGGCCCGCAGGGGGATATCGAGTTAGCCATCGTGCGCAAGATGATTGAATTGATCCGCCAGCATTACCAGGGCAATTTCAACTGGGAGTCTCACCGGCTCGGCCGCGTCATCGTGTTGTCGGCGCGCATGGAAGATACGGCGGGCCTGGAAGCGTTTCTGATCCGCGAGTTTTTCGGGCGGGGCTGATAGTTTTTTCGACTTTTTCGCGGCGATGGGAAAGCGCGGCAACCGTCGCACTCACGTCCACGCCTTATAATTTGCCGATGCCTGCCCACGTCCTCCCACTGCGTCATTTCCTGCTGGCGCTTGCGGTGGTCGCCATCTGGGGCACCAATTTTGTCGTCATCAAACTGGCGCTTGGCCACCTGCCGCCGCTGCTGTTTGGTGCATTGCGATTCACGCTTGCCGCATTGCCGATCGTATTTTTTCTGCCGCGACCGGCGGCGTCGTGGCGCAATCTGGCGGCATACGGACTCTTGATCGGCGTTGGCCAATTTGGCCTGTTATTTATCGCCATGAACGGCCGTATTTCTCCGGGACTCGCCTCGCTGGTAATCCAGACGCAAGTGTTGTTCACCATTTTCCTGTCGATGCGCATTTCTCATGAGCACGTGAAACCGATGCAGTGGGTGGCGCTGGCATTGGCGATGACGGGAATCGGTGTCATCGGAGCACACACCGACGGCACCACCACCATTGCCGGGCTGGCCCTGATCCTGATCGCGGCCGCCAGTTGGGCGGGCGGGAACATGGTCAACAAGCAGGCGGGCAGGGTGAACATGGTGGCTTATGTGGCGTGGTCCAGCCTGTTTGCCGCGCCACCTTTATTTGCGCTGTCGTTGATGTTTGAGGGCTGGCCGGCCATTTCCGCCGGATTGCAGGAAGCCGACCTCGGTACGTGGGCCGCCGTGCTTTGGCAAACGATCGGAAATTCGCTGTTCGGTTATGCGGTCTGGGGTTGGTTGCTGGGCCGCTATCCGGCGGCGACGGTGACGCCGATGGCGTTACTCGTGCCCGTGTTCGGCATGGCGGCGTCGAGCTGGTGGCTGGGCGAATCGATGCCGGCATGGAAGTTCATCGCCATGGCGCTGGTCATGGGGGATTGGCCATCAATTTGTTGAGGCGTGCAGGGTAAGGGTAAGGGTAAGGGAAAGGGTTAGGGTAAGGGTATGGCAAGGCGGCAGGAGGTCGGTTGCCGATACTGCCCGCCGCATCAAACGGCCGACATACGCCGCCCCATAAAGATCGAAAACCATTCTTCATCCAAGTGCTTGGATCACTTTTCGTGGCAATGTCATACTCGCGCCAGCCACACGCGATGGCTTGTTGTTCCGACCCGACATCGTTTCAACATCAACCAAGAGGAGCCCAACCATGAAACTGATTTCAAGAATTGCCTGCGCCGCGTTCGCGTGCCTGCTGACCGGCGCAATCGCGCAGACCGCGCCCGCCAAGAAAGTTGAAGTGCAGTGGCTCGGTCAGGCGACGGTCAAAATTACCACGCCCGGCGGAAAAATTATCGTCATTGATCCGTGGGTGACGAGCAATCCGAAAACACCGGCGGCGTACAAGGATCTCGATGCACTCGGCAAGGCCGATGCCATCCTCGTGACGCATGCGCATTTCGATCATTGGGCCGATGCGCCGGCGCTGGCGGCAAAGACCGGCGCGAAGATTTATGGCCCGGCGGGATTGGGCGCATCCGCGACGCGTTTGGGCATCGTGCCCGGTGATGCGATGCCGGGCTTCAACAAGAGCGGCACGCTGACGCCCGTTGGCCCCGGCGTGAAAGTGATCGCCGTGCGCGCCGAGCACTCTTCCGAACTGTCGTGGAAAAACCCGGCCACCGGCAAGGATGAAATGCATGTCGGCGGCGAGCCGCTGGGATTCATCATCGAGCTGGAGAACGGATTCAAGATTTATCACATGGGCGACACCGGCCTGTTCGGTGACATGAAGCTGATCGGCGAATACTACAAACCCGATCTCATCCTGATTCCGATCGGTGGCAATTTCACCATGGACCCGAAAGATGCCGCGTTCGCGACGCGCGAATTTCTGAAGCCGAAGTTCGCGATTCCGATTCACTACGGCACGTTTCCCCTGCTGAAGGGCACGCCAGCGGAATACATGGACGCGCTGGGCAAAACGGCGACCAAAGTGTTTCCCATCAATCCTGGCGACAAGCTGGAGTTTTGATCTATTGCGTTCAGATGTGAACAGTGTTTTTTCGCAGCGGCGCGTATATCATCATCTCACTGCAACCGTTGGAAGCAACCGATGGAAACAACCACAGGGAGATTTGCATGAGATTTCGCCGCCTGTTGCCAATGATGGCATTTGCCGGGTGCGCCATGCTTGCTTGCGCACCCGCGAGCGCCGCGGTCACCGCCCATTTCGCGGCCGGGAAAACCTGCGCGGGTAAACCGGTCGCCTCGTTCAGCGCGGGTGGGCCGGACGCAAATGTGACCTTGTGCATGAGCGCCACCGAGGAATCCATTTGCGGACACTCCATCCAGCTCGAGGCGGAATCAGTCGCGGCCAGCGGTCAAATCCTGGTCGTTACGCACAAGATGGGCGAGCACTATCCGGATCCGACGCTGGATAAATTCCCGGCGCCGATTGCCATCACCCAGCCGCCCTCGCCAAATGATTTCGGCGGCACGCGCGACAACCCGCTAAAGCCGTCTGCGAATCAGGTGCTGGTGTTGTTCACCTTTCGTCCGTTGGCAACGGCGAAGGATCCGTCGTACACGATCCGGCTCGGCAAGAATTCGTTGGTGAGCGTGGGCAAGAACGGAAGCTGTCTTGACAATACCGAGGTGCCGATTTCGGCGAGTTTCAAGTTCGAACGAAAATAGTCCCATGCGCAGGTTTATAGGCCTACTACACTTGTCCCTCGGGAAAAGGGCTGGGATAAGGGGCGCCGTGTGCTTTGCCGTAGCCGCGAGTGTCCAATTTCGCGAATAAAACCCCAGCATTGACGGGCATCACCAGGCGAAAAGGCCCGGACCGCCGCGCCAGTGCTGGAGTTTACTACCTTGAGTTGCCGCGAATGCTTATTCGCGGATCGCCTCAACCGCGATGCTGAGCGTGACTTCATCGCCGACATTCGGCACGTATTTGGCGAGATCGAATTCCGAACGCTTGACCTTGGCGCTTGCGTTGGCGCCGCACGCATCTTTTTTCAGCATGGGATGCGGCATGCAATTGAATGCGGTCACCGTCAGCGTTACCGGCTTGGTGATGCCTTTGACGGTCAGGTTGCCGTCGATGGCGACTGGTTTGTCACCGACGAATTTGACACCCGTCGATTTGTAGGTAATGGTCGGGAATTTCTCGACATCAAAGAAGCCATCGCCCTTCAAGTGGCCGTTGAATACGTCATAGCCAGTGTTGACCGACTTGGTGTCGATGGTGATATCGACGGAACCGGTTTTGGCCGCACGGTCTAGCGTGATCTTGCCGCTGGTCTTGTCGAAGCGGCTTTGCTGCAGCGAATAGCCAAAGTGGCTGTACTCGAATTTCGGAAAGGTGTGTCCGCCATCGATCACGTAAGTGTCCGGGGCGGCAAATGCCGGAATGCTGAGGCCGGCGGTGAGGGCAGTAACGGCGAGGATGGCGATACGTTTCATGTTGATGGTGCTCCTTGGTTGCTTGGATTGGGGAAAAATTACTTCGACTTCGGTGCTGCGACCGCTTTCGTGCTCGCGGGTGTGGCGGATGCCGCCGCCACGACGTGAAAATTGATCTGGACATCGTTGGCGACCATCGATACATCGGTCCATGCGCCTTCGCCGACGGAAAAATCGATGCGCTTCACGATAAAGCCGCCGTCAAATATTCCGCTGTTGCCTTCAGCCTTGAACGCGAATGTGGCGGCGACCGGCTGCGATTTGCCCTTGATGGTCAGTGGCCCGGCGACTTCATACTTGCCGCCGCCCAGCGATCTCAGGCTCGACGAAACAAACGTCGCTGTCGGAAACATGCGCGCGTTGAACCACTCCTTGCCGACGACTTCATCGTTGGCGTCCTTGGAGCCGGCGTCGATGCTGGCGAGGTCAATGCTGATGCTGACCTTGCCGGACTCGGGCCGGGCGGGATCGAACGCCACCTGCGCGGTGAACTTTGGAAAGCGCCCGGTGACCGCGACACCCATCTGTTTGCCGATGAAGGTCAGGCTGGATTTTTCGGCCTGCACGGCTGAATACTCGGTGGCGCTTGCGTTTGTCGACACGAATGCGACGAAGGCAATCAGTGCAGCAATCAGAGAGGAAGGCAATGTTTTCATATGTTCAAAAGTATTTGTAAGCAGGGCGGACCAGAAATCAGGCGCGCTTGTGTGTTTCCTTTTGTGGAGCCTTGTGCGGCAACATGCGCTGCATCACATCATCTTTGTCAATGAAGTGGTGTTTGAGTGCCGCCGCGACATGTACGGCGACGATCGCGATAAACGTGTAGTTGAGCAAGCGGTGAACTTCCTGCAGTAATTCGCCGAGAGCCTCGTTCTTGCCGAGCAGATCCGGGAGCGGAATCACGCCGAAATAGACGGTCTGGAATCCTTTCGCCGAGCTCATCAGCCAGCCACTCAGGGGAATGGCGAACATCAAAACATAGAGCAGGATGTGTGCAGCGTTGGCGGTGTGCCGCTGCCAGGCGGGCATTGATGCGGGCATTGGAGGAGACGCATGAGAAAGTCGCCAAGCGGCGCGAATCGCAACCAGCATGAAAATTGTCACGCCTACCCATTTGTGCCAGCTGTAGAGTTTCAGCTTGTCGGGTGACAACTTCAGCCCGGTCATGTACAAACCGATCGCAACAGAAATCACCATCATCGCGGCAACCAGCCAATGCAGGGTAATCGCGGTCGAGGTAAAGCGCTCGGTTTTCATGCGGCGCTCGCGTGATCCTGCTCGGCATGAAGTTCAAAGGCCTCGCGCAGGCGCCGGAGCTGCGTGCGCATGGTGTTCAGCTCGGCATTGCTGATGCTGTCGAAGAGCGGATCAAGATGTTCAAGGTGCGCGGGGAAAATTTCTTCAAACAGCGCCTGCCCCTTGCCCGTCAGTTGCGTGATCCAGCTGCGGCCATCTTCGGTCGACGGTTTGCGCACAAGCAGGCCTTTTTGTTCCAGCCGGTCCAGCACGCCGGTCATGGTGCCTTTGGTAATCAAGGTCTTCTCGCCCAACTCCTTGCAGGTCATGCCGCGGGTATTGCCGAGCGTGGCAATGATGTCGAATTGCGCCGGCGTGATATCAAGTTCGCGAATGTGGGCATTGGAGCAAAGCTCGAACGCGCGTGCGCATTCGATCAGCTCTCGCACCAGCGGCATGAATTGCTTGTGTCGGGTTGTCATGGGATGAAGATAGTTCGCATTAGAACTATATTGTGAGCGCGACGAAAGATGTTGTCAAGGAGTCTTGTCTGGAAATCCCTTTCAGGAACGAGGTACGCGCATGCGCGCGACCTTGCGCGCATGGCCAATGGAAAGATGCGAATGCAAGTAAGTACACAGATCGTACCGATTGCCGGGTTATGCGTGCGCTCGCACGGGCATGACCCTTATCGATTCGCAAACCGGGACGCCATTACACGATTCGCGATGTCAATGGCCTATATATCGTGCGCGGCTTCGTCCCGCCGAGTGAACCACAAAAGTCTTAAGCTACGCGGGAGTTGCCGATGCAATTTGGACTGTTCAGCGCCCATTGTGGTTTCGATGGTTTGAGAACCGAAAGAGGCTGACGGCCTAAATATTCCCCACAAACAACGTCCGCATCAGTTTGTCTTTCAACCCATGCGCTTCATGAAAGCCCATGCGATCCAGATAGCGATCGGGCACGTCTTTCTGATCGAATACTTGTTCCACCGTGCTTTCAATGAGCATTTTCACCAGTTCCAACGGATGCTCGGATGAACGCTTGAGGCGGGCGAGCGCGCGGACAATGACCAGCTCGTCGTCGGTGAAATCGGTGCCGAGCGGAAAGTCCGGCAGCAGGCCCTCATCGTGCCAGGGCGTAAGGGATTTCTCGATGCGCTCGGGAAGATTGTGGCGCTGCGCGTCGGGGATTTCATAGCTGGCGT
This sequence comes from Betaproteobacteria bacterium, assembly GCA_016720925.1. NCBI lineage: Bacteria > Pseudomonadati > Pseudomonadota > Betaproteobacteria > Betaproteobacteria bacterium. Next base: position 173,091 of record JADKJR010000004.1, read on the forward strand.
TGAGCTTTCCATTGGCTTTCGCCAGGGCGGCAAGTTCCGCCTGGAATCGTGAATCGGTAATCGCCAGCAGGCGCTTGATCACTTCCTCGTCGGCGTGTCCGCGCAGGTCGGCGATGCCGTATTCGGTGATGACGATGTCGCGCAGATGCCGCGGAATGGTGGTGTGGCCATAGCTCCAGACAATGTTGGAATGAACCTTGTCCTTCTTGGTGCGCCAGGCGCGCATCAGCAGAATCGAGCGCGCGTCGGGCAGGGCGTGCCCCATGGCGACGAAGTTGTATTGCCCGCCGACGCCACTGACCAATTGGCCCGAGTCGAGGCCGTCGGACACGGCGGCCCCCAGCAGCGTGACCATCATGGTGGTGTTGATGAAGCGCGCATCGGTGCGCTGAAGCGCGGCAATTTCTTCGTGGCCCAGCAGTTCGTTGATGTAGCGGATGCGGCTCATATTGATGTGGGCCAGGCGTTCCGGCGGCATGTCGCGCAGGGCCTGGTAGAAGCGTCGAGGCCCGAGGAAGAATCCGCCGTGCAAAAAAACGCCTCCGGCAAGCGTGGTTCCCAGGCAGTTCGCGCACATCGTATCGAACATGGCGCCCGGCGCCAGTGTCGCACTGAAGGTGAGGCCGTCCCTGGCGAGCATGCCCGCCTGCCATTTCACGTCGGCCCGCAGAATGCCGAAGCGCTGGAGGAAGGCGACATCATTGGTTGTCAGCGGATCGGAAATCCGGCCGGCCGCATGCAACGCAGTAAGTGTCGCCGGCGTGATTTCCTTGGTGATTGTCCCCAGATTGAGCAGTCGCTGCAGAGCGATGTCAGGGTAGACATCGCGCCGCACTATGCCCGCGTCGATGAGCCAGAGAAAACCGTTGACGAACATCTCCGAACAGCCATACAGCCCCTTGCGGAAGGTGTCGACATGGCAGAACGCGGGCAGCGTGGGTTGATCCGCCCTCGCCAGGCCGGAGATGATGCGGCGAAATTCAGCGTTGTGGCGCTCGCGCACAATCAGCGCGTGCGCGACACCATCGCCCAGGGAGCCAATTCCGATCTGCAACGTGCCGCCATCCGGAACCATGGTGCTCGCCCACAAGGCGATCGCATAGTCCTGGAGGTCGACCTTCATGTTCGGCGGCGCGAACGGGTCGTGGGTGCTGGCGGGGTCGTCGATCATGATGTCGAACAGATCCGCGGCGACCTCGGCGTCGTTTGGCATGAACGGCATCTTGCGATTGATCACGCCGACGGAAATGGCGCCCCGCTCCGGCTGGCTGCGGTACAGCTCGAGTAAATCGATCGTCACATCCGGATTGCTGGACAGCGAGTAACGTCTCTCCGGCCCGGTTTCATCGACGGCAATGGCCTGTGCCAGTACGTTCACGCCGTGTACCACCATGTCGCGGGCAACGTGCGAATAATTGGAGTAGATATAGTGTTGTTGCGCGACCGCGTTGCCGAGATAGTCGCCGGTCTTCATGAAAAATTCGTAGATCTCGATGTTTGGCGGCAGCCGACCGTGGCGCGAATCGGCCACGTAGTCGAGATCGGGGTAGTCGCCGAACACGCGCTCGACGAATGGACCAAGAAAGCGCTGCTCGAGATCGCTGTGGCCGCGCGGTCTTTCAAACGACAGCGCGGTCAGAATTTTCAAATGCAGCACCGGCGACTCTTTCACTCGCCGGTACAGTGCATTGACGAAGGGATTGGGCTTGCCAATGGCGAGCGGAATGGCGATCACGATCCGGCTGCCAACATGCGCGATCAGTGCGTCGATGGCGGCGTCGATGGAGGTAAAAGTATTTGGGTGATTCATGGGCGTTCATCTCCGGGTGACAGGATCAGTCTAGCAATGGCAATGGCGCAATTGTTGACCTTGCGCAAACTGCGTGCCGGTTCTGGAGCGTGTTATGGAGCGGGTTGCGGAGTGAGTTGCGTAAGTGGTATCGATCATACATGCAAACTCTAGCACTGGCGCGGTGTTACAGGCGATATTGCCAGTTTAGCCGCGCCAGTGCTTGAGTTTGCAATTGCGCGTTAACGTGATGCCGCGCAGGTACCTTTGGTTACACATGGTTTCCCGTGCGTGGGTTAACGTCTTCCAGGTTATTCCCATTGAGGTCGCGTCATGTTGCGATACTGCGTCCAAACCCTTCTGAGCATGCTGGTGTCGATTTCCCTGACAGTGCCGGCGCAGGAGGCGGAATTTGGCCTTTCCAGGGTGGCCGATGGTGTTTACGTGGGCATACGCGGCGAGCCACCGGGCCTCACCTTTGTGTCGAACACGGTATTCATCGTCAACGACGAGGACGTGGTGGTGGTCGATACAGGCGTCGGTCCGTCGACGGCGCGCGCGACGATTGCCGCGCTGCGGAAATTGACCGCCAAACCGGTCAAGTTCGTGATCAATACACACTGGCACGATGATCACGTGATGGGCAACGCGTCCTATCGTGCCGCTTTCCCGGGGGTGGAATTCATTGGTCATGCGCAATCCAGCGCCGGGATGATGTCCACGGGTATCGTCAATCGCAAGCAGCTTCTCGATCAGGGGCCGGCATTTGCCCGGCAGATTCGAGATGCCATCGCAAAGAACGAAAATCTTGCCGGCAAACCGATTTCACATGAGGAGCGCCTCGCCTACCGGAGCGATCTTGCATGGGCCGAGCGCTATTTCGCCGAGGCGCCCGGCTTTTCACTGATTGCGCCAACGATAACTTTTGAAGAACAGTTGACACTGGTGCGCGGCGATCGAGTCATCGATATCCGCTATCTTGGCCGGGCACACACGGCGGCGGATATCGTTGTTCATTTGCCGAAAGAGAATATCGTCATCGCGGGCGATGTGGTCGTGTGGCCGATTCCGTTGTTTGGCAGTACGTCATTTCCGATCGATTACATTGCCACGCTGGAAAAATTGCTGGCGATGAAGCCCGCAGTTCTGGTGCCGGGCCACGGGCCGGTCATGCGGGATGATGCCTACGTCAGACAAATGCTGGCGCTGCTGAAGTCGATCGAATCGCAAACGCGTGCCGCGTTTGCGCGTGGCGAGACTGCCGAACAGGCGCGCAAGAGCGTGAACCTGGGCGAATTCCGCAACGCATTTTCGGGCGGGAGCGCAATGCGAAGCATGCTCTTCAACAGCTATGTCGCGATTCCCGGCATCGACCGGGCCTATCTTCAGGTCAGCGGCAAGTTGTGACGGGCGGCGTTCGGATTCAGGTGGTGCACATCAGAATGGCACCCCTGAAATCCACGGCATCCGGGCGCACGCGATAAAAAAAGGGTTTCATGACCGCCGGGCCAAGATGCACCAAAATGCGCCAAAATGCTTACGTCGCCATCGTTTACAGATGCAAAATGAATGACTGAATTGTTGAAAGGCTTCGTCGAAACTCATGCATATCATCGCCATTGACGATTACCCGGATGCGCTGTGGTCGCTGGACTGCTTTACCCGGCTGAAGGAACATCGCGTCACGGTTTTTCGCGATACCGAGAAAGACCCGGTGGAGTTGGCGGAGCGTTTGCACGATGCCGATGCGGTGATACTGACCCAGCAACGTTCGCACTTTCCACGCGCCGTCATTGAGCGGCTGCCCCGCCTGAAACTGGTCAGCCAGACGGGCCGGCATACTGCGCATATTGACGTGGTGGCCTGCACTGAACACGGCATTGTCGTCGCGGCGGCGGGAAGCGGCAGTCCGCATGCCACGGCAGAACTGGCGTGGGGATTGATACTCTCCAGCGTTCGCCATATTCCGCGGGAGGTAGCGGCGCTGAAGGCGGGCAAGTGGCAAACCACCGTGGGCACCGGGCTCCATGGCAAGACCTTGGGTGTCTATGCGTTCGGCCGCATCGGCAGTCTGGTGGCCGGTATTGGCCGCGCGTTTGGCATGCAAGTGCTGTGCTGGGGGCGCGAAGGGTCGCTCGCGAAGGCGCGCGGGGCGGGTTTTGCAGTGGCCGATTCGCGCGAGGAATTTTTTGAGTCTTGCGATGTAATCTCGCTGCATATTCCGCTGAACAAGGACACGCGCGGAATCGTCACCGGCGCCGATCTGGCGTGCATGAAATCGACCGCCTTGATCGTCAACACCAGCCGCGCACAATTGATCGAAGATGGCGCGCTGGTCGCGGCACTTCGGCAGGGCCGGCCCGGCTCGGCAGCAATTGATGTGTTTGAAGACGAGCCAGTGCTGGGTGGTGGTCATCCTCTGCTCGCCATGCCGAATGTAGTGTGCACGCCGCATCTGGGCTATGTTGAGACGCAGGCGCTGGAAAGTTTTTATGGCGGGGCGATTGAAAGCATCCTGGGATTCGCCGCGGGCACGCCAGTCAACGTGCTTAATCCCGAGGCAATCGGCAAACGCAGTCAGCGGCCTTGATTTTCAGTCGCCCTCAAATTCGCAGAGCGCAAACGTGCGATAGCCCTGGGTTTCCAGTCGTTTGCGTCCCCCCAGGTCAGGCAGATCGATCACGAACAGACATTCCGCTATCCGGCTGCCGACTTTCTCAATGAGCGCCGCCGAGGCCAGTGCCGTCCCGCCCGTTGCGACGAGATCATCGACCAACAGGACGTTGCTTCCCGACGCGATGGCGTCCACGTGCAACTCGACGCGGTCGCTGCCGTACTCCAGTTGGTAGTCGATGCCGACCTTGCCGGCTGGCAATTTGCCCGGTTTTCGAATGGGCACAAATCCCACGCCGAGCTTGAGCGCCAGGGGTGCGCCGACGATGAAGCCGCGCGATTCGATGCCGGCGACGACATCGATCGTTTTGCCGCGGCAGCGGGCCGCGAACGCATCGATGGTCAGGCGCAGGCCTTCAGCATCCTTCAATAGCGTCGTGATATCGCGGAACTGGATTCCTGGCCTGGGGAAGTCGGGAATCGTACGGATAAGGGATTTTATTTTGTCTCGATACATGTTGACGATCTTATGGGGCATGACAGAGGCAACAATTTTGTTACAAATTCGGTCTTGCAGCGAAAAAAATGAAAGCCGGCTGCAAAGAGCGTCAGCAGGCCATGGAAGAGTCCAAGGATCTGAAGCCTGAAACACGTCGCGCCTTCATGATGGACACAATGCCGAAGCCGGAAAAGTGAACGTGCCTCCCGGCTGAATTGCGGTACATTGAAGGGCATTTGAAAGATGCGCTAATTGTTCTTAATACGGAGATTCATGGTGTCATGATCTGGCTCGCCACTTACGTGCTGACTGGCGCACTGGTCGGGTTCCTTGCGGGCCTGCTTGGAATCGGCGGCGGCATGACGCTGGTGCCGATTCTGGCGGCACTGTTCACCGCGCAGGGCCTCACGACTGACCATAACGTGCACATGGCGCTGGCCACCGCGATGGCATCCGCAGCTTTTACCTCGAGCGCGAGCGTACGCGAACATCACCGGCATGGCGCGGTTGACTGGGACGTGGTCAAGCGCATGGTACCCGGCATGATGGCCGGCTCGTTGCTCTCGACCTTTGCGTCCGGATGGATTTCGCAGCGCACGCTGGCGATGGCGTTTTCGCTCATCGTATTTCTCGCCGCCATCCAGATGCTGCTCGGCAAGAGACCGCACGCCTCGCGGTCCTTACCCTCCGCCGGGCCGCTGTTTCTGGTCGGTATGTTCATTGGCGTTCTATCCGGACTGGTATCGGCGGGCGGCACATTTCTCGTCATGCCGGTGATGCTTTATTGCGGTATCGCCATGCATCGCGCTATCGGTACCGGTGCCGCGATCGGCATTCCGGTAACTCTCATCGGGACGCTCGGTTACATCGCGGCTGGATGGCGTGTCCGCGATCTGCCGGAATATCACCTGGGTTTTGTTTTTCTACCCGCACTCATCGCATTGGTGGCCGGCAGCATCATCACGGCGCCTATGGGCGCGCGCGCGGCGCATCGCTTGCCGGTGTCGACCTTGAAGAGGATCTTTGCCGTTTTGATGGTTTTGCTGGCGACGAAAATGGTGGTTTCATACTGGTAAGTAAACTTGGCCCGTTATACAAGGTCGTGTGCGCGGCGTGCTCGCAGTTGGATCCATTCGGAATCCTTCGTTGATCGGCTGCTAGAATCCAGTCATCCGGCGTGCGCGTATATTCCGGGACAAAACAACAATAGGGTATTTCACTGTTGAAAAACATTCTCGTGCTGTTTGACGCCGACTGGGACCGCTTGCAACTGCAAAAAGCTGCTGATCTCAATGGCGCAAAGGGCTACCGGTTTTTCTATGACGGGTTTGATCTCTTCAGTTTCCCCAGCAATGCCCGGCTGCTCACTTTTGATATCTTCAAGTTCGTCGACAAGCTGGCGAAAACGTACGGCTCACTGCCGCTGCATGGAATCACCTCCAGCAATGAACAATTTGGCGCGCTGGTCGCGGCATTGCTCGCGGAACGGCTTGACTTGCCGGGCGCCAATCCCAAGGCGCTGATCGCGTCGCAGCACAAATACATTGCGCGGCGAATTCTGGAAAAGGCATTGCCGGAAGCAAATGTGGCGTTTCATGCCTTTCCCTATACGTTTAAGTCGGCGGATGAAATTCCGCTCAGATTTCCGTTTTACGTGAAGCCGGTCAAGGCGGCCTATTCCGTGCTGGCGCGACGGGTCGATAACTTTGAAGAACTTCAGCAGCACATGACGTTCCATCCGTGGGAGCAATACATCATCAAGCGCCTGGTGCGTCCATTCAACGACGTCGTGTGCAAGCTCACCGACTTTGATGTCGATGCGCACTGGATGATTGCGGAGGAACTGATCGACGGGAAGCAGATCAACGTCGATGGCGTGGTGATCGATGGCGAAATCCATGTGCTGGGCATTGTCGATGCGGTGATGTATCCGGGAACCGACCAGTTCATGCGCTTTGAATATCCGACCCGCCTGCCACAGGCGCATGCCGAGCGGGCACGCACAACAGCGGGCAAGATCATCGAGGCGTTAGGGCTCGATCATGGAATGTTCAATGTTGAAATGCGTGTCTGCCCGGCGACAGGCGAATGCCGCATGATTGAAGTCAACCCGCGCATGGCCGCGCAATTTTCGGACCTTTATGAAAAGGTCGATGGCATCAATTTGCACGATATCGCGCTGAAAATTGCTGTTGGCGACGAGCCGGACCTGACGCGCGGGCATGGCAAGTACAAGTTGGCCACCAGCTTTGTGTTCCGCAAGTTCGATGGCACGCCGCTTGCCAACCCGCCCACGCATGAAAAGCTCAGTTGGCTTAGGGAATTCGACCCGGACGCATTTCTGGCGCTGTTCATCAAGACCGGTGGCGGACTGAAGCGCGAGATGAAATGGCTTGGGAGCCATCGCTATGCGACGCTGAATATGGGCGGGCAATCCGACGAAAACCTGCTAGACAAGTATCAAGTGGTCAAGCAAATGCTTGGGTTTGAAACCGGTTAGTCGGGTTCCTCGATCGAACCTCCAGCTTGACCCTTGCTGCGTCATTGGCGGGACATTGGCGCTCGTGTTGAGTGGGTGTCTGAGGTAAAATGCCGGTTCTCCGCCGCCACACATGCCCCATCGTCGGGCCACTCCGCAAAAGACACCATGAATCTCACCACCGTAACCGGCATTCGCCAGGCTTTTATCGATTATTTTGTCTCCAAAGGTCACACTCATGTGGCCTCCAGTTCACTGGTGCCGGGGGACGATCCAACGCTGTTGTTCACCAACGCCGGGATGAATCAGTTCAAGGAATGCTTCCTCGGCAAGGAAAAGCGAGCCTACGTCCGCGCGGTGACGTCCCAGCGTTGCGTGCGCGCCGGCGGTAAGCACAACGACCTTGAAAATGTCGGCTACACCGCGCGTCATCACACTTTTTTCGAAATGCTGGGTAACTTCAGCTTCGGTGATTACTTCAAGCACGAGGCCATCCAGTACGCCTGGGAATTGCTGACCGAGGTCTACAAGCTGCCGAAGGAAAAGCTGCTGGTAACGGTCTATGCGGACGACGACGAGGCCTACGACATATGGGCCAACGAAATCGGCGTGCCCAGGGAACGCATCGTGCGTATCGGCGACAACAAGGGAAGCAAATTTGCGTCCGATAACTTCTGGATGATGGGCGACACCGGCCCCTGCGGGCCATGCAGCGAGATTTTCTACGATCACGGCGTGCATATTCCGGGCGGACCACCCGGCTCACCGGAAGAAGACGGTGACCGTTTCATCGAGATCTGGAATCTCGTATTCATGCAGTACAACCGCGAAGTGGCGGATGGCCCGATGATTCCGCTGCCTAAACCGTCAGTGGATACCGGCATGGGGTTGGAGCGACTGTCGGCGGTATTGCAGCATGTGCATGCCAATTACGAGATTGATTTATTCCAGGCGCTGATCAAGGCGGCCGCGCGCGAGACGGGCGTGAAAGATCTGACATTGCCAAGTTTGCGTGTGATTGCCGACCACATTCGCGCCTGCGCGTTTCTGGTATGCGACGGGGTGATTCCCGAAAATGCCGGTCGTGGCTATGTACTGCGCCGCATTGCGCGTCGCGCCATGCGGCACGGTTACAAGCTTGGCCAGAAGAAGCCATTTTTCTACAAGCTTGTGGACGAACTTTCCAACGTGATGGGTGATGCATTCCCGGAAATCGCGCAATCGAAAGATCGCGTGAAGGCCGTGTTGAAACAGGAAGAGGAACGCTTTGGCGAGACGCTGGAAAAGGGCATGGAAATCCTCGAAACAGCGTTGAAAGCCAATCCCAAGCGGCTCGATGGCGTGACCGCGTTCAAACTTTCCGACACCTACGGATTCCCGATTGACCTGACCGCCGACATCGGTCGCGAACGCGGATTTGACGTCGATATGGCGGGTTTCGACAAGGCGATGGCCGAGCAGCAGGAACGTTCACGTGCGGGCTCCCGGTTCAAGGCCGGTGCCACACTTGAATACAACGGGCCCAAGACGCAATTTCGTGGCTACGACACACTTTCGGAAGAGGGCCGTGTGGTGGCCTTGTATCGTGGTGGGTCGCCGGTCGAACGGCTCGGCGCCGGTGACGAGGGCATCGTGGTGCTCGACAAGACGCCGTTCTATGCGGAGTCGGGCGGACAGGTGGGCGACTCGGGTGAGCTGACCAAAGGTGGAACCTGCCTCACATTGTTCCAGGTGCAGGATACGCAAAAAATCCAGTCCGACGTGTTCGGTCATTACGGCACGCTCACGACCGGCGAACTTGCGGTGGGTGACACCGTCGCCGCCAATGTCGACATTCACAAACGCAATCGCACGATGCGCCACCATTCAGTGACGCATATCATGCACAAGGCCTTGCGCGACGTCCTCGGCTCACACGTACAGCAAAAAGGTTCGCTCGTCGACGCCGACAAGACGCGCTTTGACTTCGCGCACAATGCGCCGATGACGACGGAAGAAATCGCCAGGGTGGAACGAATCGTCAACGCGGAGATATTGAAGAATGAGGCCGCGCAATCGCGCGTGATGCCGATTGAAGACGCGCAGAAAACGGGCGCGGCGATGCTGTTTGGCGAGAAGTATGGCGACATCGTGCGTGTGCTCGATATCGGCACATCGCGCGAATTCTGTGGGGGTACCCACGTAACTCGCACCGGCGATATCGGTTTTTTCAAGATCACTGCCGAGGGTGGTGTTGCCGCCGGTGTGCGTCGCGTCGAAGCGGTGGCTGGTTCGGTCGCGTTCGACTATGTCCGGAACATGGAATCACAGCTCAATCATGCGGCGGCCTTGCTGAAAGCACAGCCGCAAGACGTGGAGACGAAAATTGAGCAGTTGATGGACCACGTCAAGGTGCTGGAAAAGCAGTTGGCGCAGTGGAAGTCCAAACTCGCCGCGTCGCAGGGAGATGACCTTGTGAATCTGGCCACTGAAGTCAACGGCGTCAAAGTGCTGGCGGCCAAACTCGACGGCGCGGATGCCAAGACCTTGCGCGAGACGATGGATCAATTGAAGAACAAGCTCAAGTCCGGCATCATCGTGCTCGCCGTCGCCGATGGCGAAAAGGTCAGCCTGGCTGCGGGCGTAACGAATGATCTGATCGCCAAATACAAGGCGGGTGAGTTGGTCAACCATGTTGCACAACAGGTCGGCGGAAAAGGCGGCGGCAAGCCGGACATGGCGATGGCGGGGGGAACCAATGCGGCGGCCTTGCCGTCGGCGCTGGCCAGCGTCAAGGACTGGGTCGCCAGCAAGTAGGGCGCCCCGGTACACATGTTCGAAATTTTCAAACATTGTCCGCGTTGCGCAACTGAGCTGATTGACCGCGAAATCGCGGATGACGGCGGAACGCGAATACGTCGCGCTTGCCCTGTCGAAGCCTGTGGTTTTGTGCAATGGCAAAACCCGACGCCCGCGGTCGGCGCACTGGTTGAGCATGACGGCGCCATTGTTCTCGCGCGCGGCGCGGGTTGGCCAGAGGGCGCCTATGCGCTGGTGACGGGCTATCTTGAGAAACATGAGGATCCGAAGCTCGGGGTTGCGCGTGAGGTCAAGGAAGAACTCAATCTCGATGTCGTTGAAACGAATCTCATCGGCAATTACATCTTTGAGCGCAAGAACGAGATCATGCTGTGCTACCACGTGATCGCAACCGGCGAAATCCGCTTGAGCCCGGAACTGGTCGATTACCGGCGCTACCAGCCGCACGAACTACGGCCCTGGCCGCGCGCCACGGGATTCGCCGTGGCGGACTGGATGAAATCTCGCGGGCTGGAAGTGATCTTCCGGGATCTGCCGCCCATCAATGTAGCCGCCTCGCCTGACCGGAAGGGTTGATATGGATGCCAAGAGAGTAATGCCGGAAACCGTCGCCGCGCAGGCACTGGGCTGGGTAGACGAGGCGACCAAGGCGATTTCCCCGCCGATTCACACGGCAACAACTTTCGTGCGTGACCCGGACAATCAGTATCGTAGCGGTCGCGTCTATGCGCGGGATCACAATCCCGCCTTCGATCAGGCAGAAGCGGTTCTCTGCGCGCTGGAAAAAGGGGCACATGCGGCCCTGTTTGCGTCCGGCATGGCAGCGGCGACCGCGGCATTTTTGGCGTTAAAGCCGGGCAATCACGTCATCGTGCCCAAGGTCATGTATTGGTCGCTTCGCAACTGGCTGGCAGGTTTTGCGACGCAATGGGGACTGCAGGTCGAGTTTATCGACATGTCAAATCTCGATGAACTGAAACGCAGCCTGCGTTTCGGCAAGACCAAGCTGGTGTGGATTGAAACCCCCGCCAATCCGTTGTGGACCATCACCGATATTGCCGCCGCGGCGGAAATCACGCGCGCCGGTGGCGCGATGCTGGCGGTGGATTCCACGACTGCCTCGCCCGTCCTCACCCGCCCGCTCACTCTCGGTGCTGATATCGTCATGCACTCCGCAACCAAGTATCTGAATGGACATTCGGATCTGATCGCCGGAGCACTGGTGGCGCGCGCGGATTCGGATTACTGGACGCGAGTGAAGGCGGTGCGCGCGCAAATGGGCGGCACGCTCGGTTCGTTCGAGGCGTGGCTGTTATTGCGCGGAATGCGTACCCTGTTTTTGCGGGTAGATGCGGCGTGCCGCTCGGCGCAGCGCATTGCCGATTTCTTCTGCAACCACTCATTGGTTTCGGAAGTGCTTTATCCCGGGCTCAAGAGTTTCCCGGGTCACGACATTGCCGCAAGGCAAATGCTGGGCGGCTTTGGCGGCATGTTGTCGATCCGCGTTAAAGGTGGCAATGCGGGTGGCGAAGCTGCAGCGATTGCAACCGCAGCCAACGTGGAGGTCTGGAAGCGTGCGACTTCGCTGGGTGGGGTGGAAAGCCTGATTGAGCATCGTGCCAGTGTTGAAGGTGCGGGATCTCCGGTGCCGGGCGATTTGTTGCGGTTGTCGGCCGGAATCGAAAACGTCGATGATCTGATCGACGATCTCGATCAGGCATTGATTCGGGGCCATGGATGAGCACACCGGAGAAAATTCGCAGTTATCTGTTCGGCGCCGGTCTGGATGCATTGGCTGACCACGCGCCGGTCGTCGAAAAGGCGATTCATGATTTCATCGCGCAATTGGCCACGCCGATGGAGGTGTCGAACGACGCGTTGTATCGCTATCAGGTGCCGGTCACGGCGGAGGGTGGTGCTTGTTCACTTAACGATGAAATGGATCCGGTCCTGTTTGATCTTGCGCCGGTGCTGGGCGGTGAAAGCGATCCCGTGACGCGAAAACTCAAGCTGCTCAACATTCTTGTCACACGTGCCACGATGGTGACCGGAGCGGACTGGGTCGGCATATATCAGCGCCGCACAAACGCGGCGGGTTCCGATGTGCTGGTCAAGCTTGCCTATCGCGGCCGTCCCAGTCGGGCGGAGTTTCCGCTCAATGCAGAGTTCGCCAAGGGCAGTACCAACAGCACTGTCGGATTGTCGGGGCAAGCAAAACTGATCGACGATGTAGCTGCGTACACCGCGCAGGGCGGTGGTTTTTATACGTGCGACGATATGGTGCAATCGGAGTTCTGCGTGCCGATTCTGGATGCGGATGGAAAACTCTTGGGCATAATCGATGCGGAGGCCTCGCCCACCAGCTTTTTCAATGCGGATCGGCAGGCAGTGATCGTGGCGATGGCGCTAGTGGCCCCTGCCGTTCTTCCCTGAAAAGGCTTCCTGCTCGAACCGGTTTCCGCGATATGGGCATTCGCCGCGCAGAATTGCCATGGCGCTGGCGGCAAGATACGCGACCGGAAACAACATTCCCCAGCGCTCGTACTGTCGCACGTGAATTTGCTCATGCGCGCGCAGGCGCCGGGCAATCATTGCATCGCCGGCAATGATGACGTGACCGAATGTGATGGCCTCGATGTGCATCCACGGATTCATCAGCCAAAGTAGCCGGGGCGCACAACCGCCCGTGGCTTCGCAGGCGTTACCGTGGCGGCACAGTTGACCTCCGGTGGCGCGAATGACTGCCGCGAACATCAGGCCGAACATGCTGACCGGCGCAGCCCACAGCCAGGCAAGCCACTTCACGTCGATACTCCCCGCTATTTTGCGAATTGTGCGCGAAGGGATTCGATACGTGCGCGGTTCACGCCGAAGTCGCGCACACCCAGGCGCGACGCCGATCGCACGTGGATCGTGCTCGCGCTTTCGTCCAGCGCGAATTCCACGTCATCGACAAAACCCATGCCGGCACTCTTGAATTCGGCGTACAGGTAATTGGCGCTGTTTGTGACCACATTGATCCCTGGCGAACTCTTGACGATGACTTGAAGCTTCTTCCATGCGTCAGCGGACGGGGCACTGAACGCGAGTGGGGCGATGAAGTGGGCGTCGCTATTTTCCACGGTCGACGAGACGCTATTTGGTTTCCAGGACAGAGGCGCGAATTTCCCCGCCGAGAAGCCGAGGTTGGCTGGACGCGAACCAGAAAACAGACCCATGGGTTGTCCTCCAAGGTATTCAATGCCGACGATCGCCGCCACCAAGGCAATGAGCACAAGCAAGATGTAGAAAATGCGCAACGCAAGTATCTTCATGTTTGGCTTTCAGTTTAGCTCATCAATGTTTTCACGCCCTGTGGCGTGCGGATATATGCGCACAGGGTCATGCCGGAATAAGGTGGAGTCGATGTCAAGGTTAGCGTGTTTTGCAGTCCCAGTTCCGCGAGCAGATAGTTCACCTTGGCTGGGTTAGGGTGCGCTGCCTCCATCCACTCGAAGCGGCATTGCTGGTCAGGGAGCCGATCGCATGGGTGAAACGGCACGTCCCATTGAATCAGATGCGGCACCAAACCGCCTTCGACCGGATGACCGTCTTCCGGAATCGTAATGCGCCATCGGTACTTTTCCGGTTCGTTGCCGCGTTCCATCGAATATATGCCGCCCAGCAGGCCACCGGTTTTCTGCATTAGCTGATCGACGTCGCCGGTTCGGGCCACCCAGCCGATCAAGCGCGGACGCGCGGCGATACGTTCCTGCACGTCTCGGGTGTCAAGCCCGAACCAGCGCGGCTTGAATGGAGGTTCCGCGTCGATATCGATGGCAATCAGCTCGAGGTAGCTTTGCGGACCAAGCGATAGCAGGCGGTTGTGTGTCCCCATACGCGGGTGCGTGCCTCGAGGCGACAGCTTGACACCCAGGAATCGCTCCAGCCAGGCGCCGCCCTTGACAAGGTCGGAGGTGCCAAGGACCAGGTGATCGAGTGTCGTCACCAACGCAAATCAATCCGCCGGATGAGAGGACAGCGCCCGACTGGCCAACCGCCGTTCAACCGACAGTTGCACGGTCACAACAAACCACCCGGCAATGACACCGAGTGCGTCGGCCAACATATCGAGAAATTCGAAGGATCGTGTCGGCGTCAAATACTGGATGCATTCGATCAGCGCGCCCATGGCGACAAATCCAATAGCGAGTTTCAGCCGCTGCACCGGACGCCGGTATAACTGGCCCCAGCAGAACATGCACGCGAAATAGGCGAGTGCGTGGTGCAATTTGTCACCGCCGGGTACAGCCGGTACGTCGGGACCGGGCAGCAACGAAAGCGCCCAGACGGCAATGAGGACGGCGATGCTGGCGACGCGAAAAAAACGTGTGCGGTTCATTTGGGTATTGCGGCAATCCATTGACTCCGCGCGCGGCACGGAAAAGTTGATTGTTTTTCAGGAAAACCATAGCACCGGCGCGCCTTTCAGGCCAATAATGCCTGAAGATCCGCGCCAGTGCTTGTTTTTGTATTTCTGGCCGAGTGGAAAGGCTAGCGAATGATTAGCGCCACCGAGAGGCCCACCGCGAGCGCAGCCAGTAGCACGATGATTACGATTGGCAACAGATTGCTGGGCAGGTTTTCCTCGGCGACCCTCTCTGCTTCCATCCTGCGCATTTGGCCGAGGGTAATGGACGTGCCTGAAGTGCCGGAATCTTCCGGGGACATGCCAGGCGTTGAGGTGCCACCTCGATTGTTACCAGCGTTCGACTGCATTGTCTGATCCGCCAGCGCGCCGGTAATGCTGCCTTGGTAGGCACGCATTTTCTGGGTTTCGGAAATGTAATCGCCGAAATCGCTGATCTGGTTGGTCATCGCGGCGAGTTTCACGGTGGCATCGAAGGAGTCAAATGCCTTGGAGAGCTTGAGTGGCTTGGACTCTTCTTCCGCGCCGCCCGCTTTTTGAAACCGGCCAATGCCCAGCGCATCCAGCACCGGTGGTTTTGCCGACGGAGGCGCCTGCTTGGCCAGCACGTCGCCAGCCGGCTGTTTTGCATGCAGCAGGCGCTTGACCTGCGCAAGATCATCGGCAAATTCGCGCATCGTCTGATAGCGCTCGTCAACCGTTTTTGCCAGCGCCTTGGCGACGACCAGGTCGAGCATGGTGGGTATGCCGGCGTTGGCATTCGAGGGCGCGGGTGGAATGGTATTTACCGTCGCATACATGATGGCGTTTACGTTGTCGCCATCAAAAGGCGGCAGGCCGGTAAGTGATTCGTAAAGGACAACGCCGAGCGAAAAAATATCGGTGCGGTGATCGAGATTGCGCCCGATCACCTGCTCCGGCGACATGTAGCGAGGACTGCCGAGGATCAATCCCGTCATGGTCTTGACGGCCGAGGCGGGCATGCGGGCAATGCCGAAATCGGTAATTTTTGCCAGCCCGCCGCGCACAATCATGATATTTGAAGGCTTCACGTCGCGATGAACGACGTCGTTATCATGTGCAAACGATAGCCCTTGCGCAATTTGCGCGATCCAGTCAACCGACATCGCCACGGCGGGGCGTCCATCATCGGCAAGGATGTCTTTGAGTTCCTTGCCTTCAAGGAACTCCATCGCCATATACGCCATGTCGTCGTTGCGGCCGACGTCATAAATCGTCACGATGTTGGGGTGGTTTAGACGGCCAGCCGCCTTGATCTCCTGGCGGAAGCGTAGTTCGTATTCGGCCAGTTCGTCCTTGTTGAGATGCAAATTGACCGTTTTGATGGCGACTGTGCGGTCAATCATCGGGTCGACGGCTTTATAGACCACGCCCATTGCGCCCTGGCCAATGATGGAGAGAATCTTGTAGCGGCCGAGTGTTTCGATCATGTTATTTCTTTGCGGACGCCGGTTTTTGTTTGGCCTTGACCGTGCGGAACGGCGGGCCCCAGGAAGGATGGCCCGCCTCGGCGGCATCGAGTTCGAATGCCGGATTCAGCTGCAGGATTTTTTCAAACTCGGCGCGGCACAAGGTCTGGCGGTTTGTCAGGCAATAGCTGAATGCCGTAAATTTGTGGATAAGTATTTGTTCCGCAGGTGCGTGCGTCACTTTCAAACTCTCCTGAAAGAGTCTGACGGCTTTGGGATAGTCGGCGTCGTCGTACGATTTCATTGCCTCCGTGAACAGTTTTTCGCCTGGCAGCGGGAGGCGAACAACCGGAGCCGGCAGCGGTTTGCCCGATTTTCGTGATTCAATTTCCGTTTTGACGAGCCGAAAAATCGGACCCCATGTCGGGTGTCCGGCTTCGGCTGGCGTCAAGTCGAATGCGGGATCGAGGACGAAGGCCTTTTCAAACTCTTCCTTGCAGACCAGTTCCCGGTTGTTGACGCATTGTATGAATGCCACATGCTTGCGGGCACGCAACTGTTCGGGCACCGTCAATATCCCGCTGTCGAGCGCGATGAGCAGATTCTTGAAGGCCTCTTCGTAGCTGCCCGCTTCATATTGCTTCAATCCCTCATTGAGGTTGGCCTGGATGCGCGCGATACGATGCACCCTCACCAGTTCTTCCGGTGCAGAGACGACCGGTGCGGATACGGCAGGTGCGGGCGGGTTGACCGCGCAGCCGGCCAATATTGCGATGAGCCCAAGCGTCACGCTGTTGCGGATATACGCGCAGAGATGCCGAATGATTGCCCGAGAACAGAAGAACGACATGAATTGACCCTGATTGCGGCAATAGCGGGAAAGTTTTATGCATAATCGCGCAGGTCTGCCGCGAAAATTACTGGAACTTGTGTTTGATGCTGACATCTTCCTTCGGCTTGACCTCTACGTTCTGGACAAATGGAGTGAACGAAGTGTTTTTTACTTCAATGCGATATTTTCCCGTTGGCAGTTTATGCTGCTTCAAGGGGGGTGAGACACCGATCGACTTGCCATTGACGAATACATCTCCCCACGGCTGGATACTCAGATTCAGGCGTCCCTCGGACAATGCAAGCTTCGCCGTGTCCGCCTTGGTGGTGTCCGGCTTACCCGTGGCGGCACTGATGAAAGGCGGGCTGATCGGCGCTGAAGAGGAAGCGGCTGCCGGCACGGCGGCGACAGAGGCCGGCCCATCGGCGAATTTGGATGAATCGGCAGGCGCGCGAGCCGGCGTGTCAGGTGGCAGCGCGGTCGTGACCGATTGTGTAGGCGCACTGATCTTTGCGGCAAGGTTCGCGCCCGTCGGCTTTACGGCGGGCTGCTTCAGAATCAATGTCAGCGCTAGCGCGAGGACGACCGCCGCGAGTGCGCCGCTGGCAATCGTCAGCTTCCTTCGATCCTGCAAAAATGGGACCGAGCCCGTTTCGCCGAGCTGTCTGGCGCCGTAAGTGCCGGTGTCAATGCCTGCCTGCCGTTGTGCGCGCGCGTTCGGGTTTGTCGCCGCTGCCCGATCGACCGTCCCTGCCTTGGCGGTCTTGAACGCTTCATCCGAGTCGCCCACGATATAGATTTCGTGTTCGCGGACATGTTTGTCGGTGCGGGAGCCCTCGTACTTGAAGAGCTTTGAATACTCTTCCGAGATCACCGACACGACATCGAAAAACGATCGCGACACGACAATCTGCCCGGGGCGCGCAAAACTCATGATGCGCTGCGCAACATTGATTCCGTCGCCGACGATATTCGGGTGTCCATTGATATCGCGCACCAGTTTGACTGGCCCGAGATTGATGCCAATTCGCAGGGGCAATCCACCTGATGCGCCTGATGTATCGGCGCTGATTGCATCTACGGCTTCGATGCCGGAAGGTTGAGGGTTACCCGCTGCCGCATCGGCGCGATTGACCATGTCCCGCAGATTCATGCTGACAAACAAAGCATCTTCAGGATCGCCAAGGAAGCTTAACGCGGCACCGTCGCCCGTATCGAGGATCAGCCGTTGTTCGGGTGGAATATCAGTTAGGGAGTCAGAAAGCAGCTCGGTAAAACGATCCTTGAAAGCGATCTGCTCTGACACCGATTTCTTTGAATAACCGACGATATCGACAAATACGACGCTGCCGATAAAAGTTCGATTTCCCTGATCAAGCATGGTGCTCACGATGAATGATTGCCGATTCTCTTGCGTACGATTGGAGGTTTGTCTCGGATGTTATTGATCTTTTTCCATATGTTACCGAAAACTGAGGGAGATTCGGAACATATTGCGTCCTGCCGGTCTATGGCGAGAAACAGGATCAAGGAATTCAATCTTTTCAAAGTCCGGCAGCGCGCGGTTGGCAATCGAGTAATTGTCCGGTAATCCCGGCGCTGTCCGGGCCCATCAGGTACAGGAAACTCGCCGCCAGCGACTCCGGCAGAGGCAAGCTGGAAGCCAATTCCCCTGGATGACTCTGCCCGCGCATTGGGCTGGCGACCGGTCCGGGAAGGCAGAGATTGAAGCGCGGATTGGGGACAGCGTCGGATTCGTCGGCCAAAATTGCCGTCAAAACTGTCAGCGCGCCTTTCACGACGGCGAAAGGCCCCCAATATGCCTTGGGTTGCAATGCATGGGTTTCGGTGAGGAAGATCACAGAGGCATCATCGGAGCGCTTCAGCATCGGCGTGCATGTCTTGGTAAGCGCTGCCGGCACGACCAAATTCACTCTGGCGTGCTGCATCCACACGTCAAGATCGTGAAGCCCCATCGGCATCGGCGAGACGAAATGGCTGGCACCGTGAAAGATCCCGTCCAGCCGCGGCATGCTGCTATGTATCGCCTGCGCAAAACCATCAAGATCCGTCTGCGTGGCCTTGGCGAAATCCAGCGGCAGAATCGCCGGTTGCGGCAACCCCTCTACCTCGATCTTGTCGTAGACCGCCTCAAGCTTCGGGATATTGCGGCCATGAAGAATGACCGTGGCGCCGCGCCGCGCGTACGCGAGTGCGGCGACCCTGCCCAAGCCTTGTCCTGCCCCGGTGACGAGGATGACGCGATCTTTGAGCAAGTCCGTTGCAGGCTGGTAATCAATCGGTAAGTTGATGGTGGTTTGGTTCATGGTTTCGGCCTGGATACGTAGTGCAGGACTTGATCGGCGGCACAAATACCACTACGCACCGCGCCTTCCAAAGTGGCCGGATAGGGACCGGACGTGTAGTCCCCTGCCAGGAAGAGGCCCGGCGTGGTCGTCAGGCACGAAGGCCGTCTCGCCTGGATGGAGGAAGTACAGGCAAACGTTGCAAATTTTTCGGCAATGACCTTGTACCACGCTGGCACTGGCAATGGGCCGGTGTGTCTGCCCAATTCTGCCAACGCGTGTGCCGCCAGTTCTTCGTGTGACAAACAATCGTGCGGGCCGGATGCGGAGATGACCGCTGCAATCAGGCCATCGTCAGGAGTGCTGCCGGCAGCGCTTACGCCAGGCGGGCGCCGGTCAAAAAACCATTGCACCATGCCGTCAACCTGCCCGAGCATCGGCCGTGGCAAGCGCACGCGCTGGTCGAACTTCAGATAAATCGTCACTATTGGCTCATAGGTGAAGGGCACGACAGGGTTGCAACCCGCGGGCAGCGAGATCGCGTGGAACTGGTGGGGGCCGACCGCAACAATCATCGCGGCGAAAGTCGCCTGACCCTCATTCGTGGCGAGTTGAAACGTGCCCTGCGTTACCATCGCGCTGTCGACGCGCAGGCCGCGATTGACCACGCTACCGCGGGCGACAAGCCAGTTGGCGGCGATATCCGGAAAGAGCGCCGAAAGGTCGATGCGTGGCAGTATCAAATCGCTCGCTTCGCGCGAGGATGCGAGCGCGTCCCTCAGCACATTGGCGAACACTTGCCCGGATGCCGTGGCGATGGGTGTGTTCAGCGCGGAAATGGTCAGCGGCTGCCACAAATATCGGACGAGTTTTTCCGGTTGGGTGTGTGCCGCAAGCAACGTTGCTACCGTGTCAGCGGCGTTGACCTGAAATTTCAACCGCTTCAGTGTTTGCATGAAACGAATGGCCGCAAGCCGGTCTGCGAGGCCAAGCCCTTTTGCGGACAGCAGCGCCCAGGCCAGGTGGAACGGCGCGACCCACCTCGGAGCCTGCAAGGAAAAATCCGGGGGCATGACAAGCGTCAGCGGAATTCGCGATTTTGCGGTATCCGGCACACCGACCAGCGCCATCATGCGCAGCAACTCCGTGTACGCACCGGACAGGATATGCTGCCCGTTATCGATAGTCTCGCCGCGGTACTCGATGCGCCTGGCTCGGCCACCCAACTCTTTTCCGGCTTCAAACAGAGTTGCCCGGACGCCGCGTTCGGCGAGTGAAACAGCGGCCGCGATTCCCGCGTATCCGCCACCAATGATCGCTACCCTTGACGACGCAACTGCCGTCACGGCGTCATCCAGGTGCGCCATGCGATCCAGAATTTGCGAAGTGGGGTGAGTGATGTGCGCTGAGTGAGAACCTTAAAACCATCGCGTTCAATTTCGTTTAGCAATGTTCTGTAAATCGCGGCCATTATTAGTCCGGGCCGCTGTGGACGCCGTTCTTCAGGCAAAAGTACCCGGAAAGCCTCGTCGTACAAGGACTTTGCCCGCTCGGCCTGAAATGCCATCAATTGCTCAAAGTTCGCCGAGTGGCGTGCGCGAAGGATGTCTTCCACTGTGACGCCGAACCGGTGTAGTTCTTCGGCAGGCAAATAAATTCGATCGCGGCGTGCATCTTCGCCGACATCGCGGATGATATTGGTCAATTGAAATGCGAGGCCCAGGTTCTCTGCGTAGTCCAAAGTCTGTGGATTTGAATATCCGAAAATACTTGCCGAAAGTTGCCCAACGACGCCGGCAACGCGATGACAATACAGCTTTAGTGATTCGTAATCGTTGTATCGATGCCAGGTCAAGTCCATTTCCATGCCATCGATGATCTCGTTCAGGCGATTCTGATCAACGCCAAATAGTCGGGTTGCCGACTCGAGCGCCTGGGTAACGGGATGTTGCGGATGACCCGCGAATAAATTGGCCACTTCGGCGCGCCACCAGCCAAGCTTCGCGCGTGCCACGTCGATGTCGGCGACTTCATCGGCAATATCGTCGACCTCGCGGCAAAACGCATAAAGCGCCGTGATCGCTCGTCTTCGATCCGCCGTCAGAAAACGAAAGCTGTAGTAGAAGCTGGAGCCGCTTTTGGCGGCTTTGTTTTGGCAGTACTCGTCTGGCGTCATGGTTTGGTTCGTCCGCCAAAAAAAGGCTCTTGCGCGCCACGCGCATGGCTTTGTGATCTTTCGTTTGCACGGCAGTATTCGTGTGGCGTCATGGCGCGGTGCTTCCGCCAAAACTTTGCGCGCGCTCGAAACGCGCGCTGCTTCGCGAATATTCTGATATTCGGCGGTACTCGTCGGTTGTCACTGTAAAACCAGTGCGCGTGGCGCAATTTTTAGCCAGTCCCACTTGGTGAGTTGTGGTCGGTGTCTGAATACGTCCCCGTGTGCCTCGTCAATCTTGTCGAGAATCGTCCTGCCGCCGGCGATGATCATTCGCAATTCTGCGCCCATGCGACCCGGAAGAGTTCGGCCAAGCGGGCGACCGTCGTCCATCATGCCGCGTGCCCGTTCACATTGAAATGCCATCATGCGTTGCCATGACTCACTGCTGCATTGCGCCGCAATGTCGTGGTCGCTCAATCCAAACCGGGCCAGGTCTTCCTGTGGCAAATAGACGCGACCACCGGCATTTTTTTTCCAGTCGATGCCCACATCCTGCCAATGATTGATGAGTTGCAGCGCGGAACAAATTGAATCGCTCCAAATCAGGTTTTGCGGGGCCGCCAGTCGATACAGGTGCAGTAATAGCCGGCCAATCGGATTCGCAGACCGGCGGCAGTAGTCCATCAACTCCGCAAAATCGGCGTATCGCGTCTTGGTAACGTCCTGAAGAAATGCATCAATGAGATCGCGAAATAGTTGAATCGGCAATGCATGCTCGCGGATGATCTCCGCAAGTTGCACAAACAGCGAATTCGAGGACTCAACACCTGTGGCGATCAGATCCAGCTCGCGGTGGTAATCATTGAGCATTGCCTGGCGCTCAGGAATTGTCAACGATCCCTCGTCTGCAAAATCATCCGCGGAGCGCGCAAACGCATAAATGATCTCGACAGAAGGCCGTAGATGCCGAGGCAGGAGCCAGGACGCTACCGGGAAGTTCTCGTAATGGTCGACAGGCACTTGCGGGCAGAGTTGGATGAGTTGGCGAATTATATTTGCAAAACAAGCACTTTCGCGCCGCAATTGGGAACAAAAAAGGCGGCTCTTATACGCGAACGGGGGTGGTTTGCGGTAAAATGCGCGCGTTAATGCTGCAAAAAAGCGGTAAAAAGCAATTCGTAAATCTGGGCGAAAGTGGCGGAATTGGTAGACGCACTGGATTTAGGTTCCAGCGCCTTACGGCGTGGGGGTTCGAGTCCCTTCTTTCGCACCACGAACAATCTTTCACCTCTCAGCGCATATCACGATTGCGGTCGATAAGGCCTGCAATTCCTGCCACCGCGCAAGGTGCCAATGTACTAAGGAATTTCATGCAAGCACAAGCCAATACCCCCATCGCCACAACAGCGAGTCGCCTTGAGCGGAATCTGATCCTATCGTTGCCGGCGGTTGAGATCGAATCACAGATCACGACGCGGCTCAGGCAGATTGCGCGTACCGCCAAGATGTCAGGCTTTCGTCCCGGCAAGGTCCCATTCAATATTGTCGCCAACCAATACGGTTTCCAGGTCAGGCAGGAAGTCATGTCGGATGCGGTGCAGAAGTGCTTTGCTGATGCAGTCAGGGGACAAAATCTTCGGGTCGCTGGTTATCCGCGCTTTGCACCTGCCAATTCCGGGGACTCCGCGGACAAGTTTGAATTCACGGCGACGTTTGAAGTCTATCCCGATGTGAAACTGGGGTCGCTTTCCGGCTTGAAGCTCAATCGCCCGGTGGCCGAGGTGATGGACAAGGACGTCGACAACACGCTTGAAACGCTGCGTAAACAGCGAGCGAGTTACGACAAGACCGATCGCGCTGCCGAAAAAGGCGACTTCCTGGTGGTCGATTTTCGCGGCACCCTGAATGACGAACCGTTCAAGGGCGGCGAGGCTGAGAATTTCGGTGTGGTATTGGGTGAAGGCCGGATGTTGCCCGATTTTGAAGCCGCCTTGCTCGGCATGAAGGGTGATGATGCGAAAACATTTGACCTGACTTTTCCCGCTGATTACCAGGAAGAACTCGCCGGCAAAACCGTGCAGTTTTCGGTGACGGTGAAAGTGGTCAATGCACCAAAACTCCCCCCGGTGGATGCGGATTTCGCGAAAACGCTTGGCGTGACGGATGGCAATATCGCGACGATGCGCGCCGAAATCAAGGCAAATCTCGAACGCGAGTTGAAAAAACGTATTCAGTCCAAAACTAAGGACCAGGTGATGGAGGCCTTGGCATCTGTTTCCGAATTGGAGTTGCCGCGTTCATTGGTGGACATGGAAGTCGGGCGTCTGCAAGAGCAGGCGGTCAAGGATCTTGAATCTCGCGGCATGACCACCAAGGATTTGCAGTTGCCTCCGGAATTGTTTGTCGAGCGGGCTGAAAAGCGCGTAAAGCTGGGGTTGGTGCTGAGTGAAGTGGTCAAGCAGAATGATCTCAAAGCCAAGCCGGAACAAATCCGGGCGATTGTCGAAGAGCACGCTGAAAGTTTTGAGGATCCGAAGCAGATGGTTCGCTGGTATTACAGCGACCAATCGCGATTGGCTGAGGTTGAGGCGATGGTGCTTGAAGACAATGTCGTGGAGTGGGCCGCGCAATCCATGGATGTGGCAACGGTTACGCAATCGTTCGACGAAATCATGGAGATCATCCGCACATGAAGCGCAACAGAGGATTCAGCGACTTCCAGTCTCACGCCTATGACTTGACCGGGATGGCACCGGGTGACGGTGATTTTGCCGAGACACGTGGACTTGGTTACATCCCGATGGTCATTGAGCAGTCGGGACGGGGCGAGCGGGCGTTTGATATTTATTCGCGCCTCCTGAAGGAGCGCGTGGTTTTTTTGGTGGGCGAAGTCAATGACGCCACGGCCAACTTGATTGTTGCGCAAATGCTTTTCCTGGAATCCGACAACCCGGACAAGGAAATTTCGCTCTACATCAATTCCCCGGGTGGCTCTGTCACCGCAGGCTTGGCGATCTACGACACCATGCAGTTCATCAAGCCCGACGTCGCAACGCTTTGTACAGGATTTGCAGCAAGCATGGGTGCGTTCTTGCTGGCAGCCGGTACAAAGGGCAAACGCTATTGCCTGCCGAATTCGCGTGTAATGATTCATCAGGTCTCGGGTGGCTTTCGTGGGCAGGCGTCGGATATTGCGATTCATGCCAAGGAGACTCTGTTCCTGAAGAATCGCCTCAATGAGATCATGGCCAAGCATACGGGCCAGTCGATTGAGGTGGTGGAACGGGATACAGATCGAGACAATTTCCTGTCCGCGGAGGATTCGTTGAAATACGGTATCATCGATAAAATCCTGGAAAGTCGCCACCAGTTGTGACGGGTTCCAGTCGTGAAACAAGCGCGTTTTTTGCTTTCTCGTTGAGATGTAATCGAACGGACAGAGCGAACAGCGTGGCAATAGATTGGCATGGGTTGAAACGGGCGCATCAATGACGGAAAAAGTTGGCGAAAAACTGCTTTATTGTTCCTTTTGCGGCAAGAGCCAGCACGAGGTCAGGAAGCTGATTGCCGGTCCATCTGTATTCATATGCGACGAATGCATCGACCTGTGCAATGACATCATTCGCGAGGAAGCACAAAGCGATCCGAACACGAAATCCACCAAGAGCGATCTGCCGACACCGCTGGAAATTTGCGATATCCTCGATCAATACGTAATCGATCAGGTTCAGGCCAAGAAAATATTGTCGGTAGCGGTATACAACCACTACAAACGACTGAAAACCGGCGCCAAAGATGGTGAAGTGGAGCTGGCGAAATCAAATATTTTGCTGATCGGACCCACTGGTTCAGGCAAAACCTTGCTCGCGCAGACATTGGCGCGTTTGCTGAATGTACCGTTCGTTATCGCCGATGCGACGACGCTGACCGAAGCCGGTTACGTCGGCGAAGATGTCGAAAACATCATTCAGAAGCTGCTGCAAAAGTGCGATTACGACGTCGATAAAGCGCAACGGGGCATTGTATATATCGATGAAATCGACAAAATCTCACGTAAGTCAGATAACCCTTCTATTACGCGGGATGTGAGTGGCGAGGGCGTGCAACAAGCATTATTGAAGTTGATCGAGGGCACGATCGCATCGGTTCCCCCTCAGGGTGGGCGGAAGCACCCCAATCAGGAATTTGTGCAGATTGACACCACCAACATTTTGTTTATCTGTGGTGGGGCGTTCGGTGGTCTGGAAAAGGTGATTCAGAACCGCACGGACAAAGTCGGGATCGGTTTTGGCGCGGATGTTCGCAGCGGAAAAGACCGCGAGGCCCGCAACCAGTTGCTTCGCGATGTTGAACCGGAAGACCTGATCAAGTACGGTCTGATTCCTGAATTTGTGGGCCGCCTGCCGGTTGTGGCGACGCTTGAAGAGTTGGATATCAAGGCGCTGGTGCGAATCCTGACTGAGCCGAAAAATGCGCTGACCAAACAATATGAAAAGCTGTTTGCGATGGAAAATGTCAATCTGGAGTTCCGTGAGGGGGCTTTGGGCGCCATCGCCAAGCGCGCGCTTGAGCGCAAAACTGGTGCACGTGGCCTGCGCTCTATCATTGAACACGCTTTGCTGGATGTGATGTTTGAATTGCCCTCCTTGAGTAACGTCGAAAAAGTTGTTGTCGACGAGGGAACCATCAAGGGCGAGCAACAGCCGCTGCTCATCTATTCGGACAAGCACAAGGTGGCGGGTGCGCAGTCCTAGCCGAGCGCACTTCACGCAAATGCGCGATGGATTGTTCGCGCCCCAGTCATCAAAGTGCGAATTTCCACTGCAGGGCGATTGCGCGCCAAGCCTCGCGGAGCAGCCATCCATGGCGCAGCAGATCCGGATTCTCCCTGCCTCGGGCAAAACCCTTGTGAATTGTCGCGTCGCCTCCATCTACCGGATTATTGTCTTTCACTTTGTTTTTCCAAGGACGCAATCATGAGCCCTATCCCTGAATCCGACGCATCCATAATCCTGCCGCTATTGCCATTGCGAGATGTCGTCGTGTTTCCGCATATGGTAATTCCGCTGTTTGTCGGGCGCCCAAAGTCAATCAAGGCGCTTGAAGCCGCAATGGAGGAGGGGAAAAACGTCGTTCTGATTGCCCAGAAGTCGGCGGCAAACGACGACCCGACGCCAGAGGATTTATACGATGTAGGTTCAGTCGCAAGCATCCTTCAAATGCTGAAGCTGCCGGATGGTACGGTCAAGGTGCTGGTGGAGGGCGTCCATCGCGCCCGCATCAAGCAGGTGTTGAATGTGAAGGAGAACTACGAGGCCGAGGTTACGCCGATACTGCAGGGAGATGGCGACAACAACGAAGTCGAGGCGATGCGACGCAGTTTGTTTGCCCAATTCGATCAGTACGTCAAGCTCAATAAGAAGATTCCACCGGAAGTATTGACCTCCCTGTCTGGAATTGAGAGCGCGAGCCGCCTGTCCGATACTATCGCCGCGCATCTTCCGTTGAAGCTCGAACAGAAGCAACAGATCCTGGAGAATTTCGATGTGCCTTCGCGTCTGGAACAACTGCTTGGCCTGCTTGAAACGGAAATCGACATTCTGCAGGTCGAAAAGCGCATCCGCGGTCGCGTCAAGCGCCAAATGGAGAAGTCGCAACGTGAGTACTACCTGAACGAACAGGTGAAGGCCATCCAGAAGGAGCTTGGCGAAACCGAGGAAGGTGCCGACATCGATGAGTTGGAAAAGAAGATAAAGGCGGCGCACATGCCCAAGGAGGCACGTGCCAAGGCCGAGGCGGAATTGAAAAAACTCAAGTTGATGTCGCCGATGTCTGCGGAAGCGACCGTCGTGCGGAACTACATCGATACTGTCGTTGCGTTGCCGTGGAAGAAAAAAACGAAAGTGAGTTCGGATCTGGCAAACGCCGAGAAAGTCCTCGATGCCGATCACTATGGGCTTGAAAAGGTGAAGGAGAGGATCGTTGAGTATCTTGCAGTGCAGAGCCGCGTTGAAAAGCTGAAGGCCCCAATCCTCTGCCTTGTCGGGCCGCCCGGCGTCGGCAAAACCTCGCTCGGTCAGTCAATCGCCAAAGCCACCAATCGAAAGTTTGTACGCATGTCGTTGGGTGGTGTGCGTGATGAAGCCGAGATTCGCGGTCACCGACGCACCTACATCGGCTCAATGCCGGGGAAGATTTTGCAGAACATGAGCAAGGTGGGGGTCAGAAACCCGTTATTTCTACTTGATGAAGTGGACAAGATGGGAATGGACTTCCGCGGCGACCCCGCGAGCGCGTTGCTCGAAGTGCTCGATCCGGAACAAAATCATACGTTTCAGGATCATTATGTCGAAGTGGATTTTGATTTATCTGACGTAATGTTCGTGGCTACGTCGAATTCTTTCAATATTCCGCCGGCTTTGCTTGATCGCATGGAAGTCATCCGCCTTTCCGGATATACGGAAGACGAAAAGGTGCATATTTCCCGCCAGTATTTGCTGCCAAAGCAAATGAAGGCCAATGGCGTCAAAGAAGAAGAGCTGAATATTGCCGATCACGCGCTTCGCGACATCACCCGCTATTACACCCGCGAGGCAGGTGTGCGTGGAATGGATCGGGAAATTGCAAGAATTTGCCGCAAAGTGGTGAAATCGCAACTCACCAAGAAAAAAGAAGGCAAGGTGCAGGTCACGATCAAGAATCTCGACAAATATCTTGGTGTGCGTCGCTATTCATATGGCATCGCTGAGAAGGCCAATCAGATCGGACAGGTAACAGGACTCGCATGGACTGAAGTAGGTGGCGAATTGTTGACCGTGGAAGCGGCCAAATTGCCGGGGAAAGGCAAAGTGGATACGACAGGCAAACTCGGCGAAGTTATGCAGGAATCCATCAAGGCCGCGATCTCGGTCGTACGCTCGCGTGCCAAGGGGTTGGGTATTGCGGAAGATTTTTACGAAAAAAATGATCTTCACATCCACCTGCCGGAGGGCGCGACCCCGAAGGATGGTCCGAGCGCGGGCGTCGCCATCACGACAGCGCTGGTATCCGTATTGACGGGCATACCGGTTCGATGCGATGTGGCGATGACGGGCGAGATCACCTTGCGGGGAGAGGTATTGCCAATTGGCGGCCTGAAGGAAAAATTGCTGGCAGCTGCACGTGGGGGCATCAAGACAGTTCTGATTCCGGAAGAAAATCAGAAAGACCTGGTGGAAATACCGAACGAAATCACCAAGGACCTTACGATTGTGCCGGTACGCTGGATTGACAAAGTACTCGAAATGGCGCTCGAACGCCTGCCGGTTCCGCTTGTTGAATCTGTCGAGGTGCCTGGTGCATCAGTCGCACCGGTGAAAGATGCAGCGGCGGTTACCAAACATTGAGCGCGCCTTTTCGGTGATGGTAGGCGGGTGTGTTGTCAATCATCGCTCCTGATCGGGCCAATCGCGTTGGGTCTTGATTTCCGTGCTTGACACATTGATTTGCAAATTGCTATAAAAACAAATCAGCCCAAGCATTCATTTGCGGTCTCTATGGATTAGAATCTTGCCATTGCAATCAGTTTCAAGCGTCAATCCGTCTGTGCGTGTTTTGAACAGGCGTCATCAAGAAAATCTTTGAGGAAGGGTCCTTCACGTGAACAAATCCGAATTAATTGAATCAGTAGCAAAATCCGCCGATATTTCGAAAGCCGCAGCACAGCGAGCGTTGGATTCAATGGTCACCGCAATCAGGGTTTCCCTGAAACGCGGACAAATGGTGACCTTGGTGGGATTCGGCACGTTCTATGTAGGCAAGCGCAAAGCCCGCGCCGGACGCAATCCACGTACTGGTGACGCGATCAAGATTTCCGCGGCAAAAGTCCCGAAGTTCAGAGCTGGTAAAGCGCTGAAAGATGCGCTAAACTAGTCGGCTTCGGGTGCTTAGCTCAGCTGGTAGAGCGTCGCCCTTACAAGGCGAATGTCGGGGTTCGAGCCCCTCAGCACCCACCAGATAGTTTCAAGCAGTAAGTTGGTTTTGCTTTAAGTGCAGACCGGTTCATGGAGTGGTAGTTCAGTTGGTTAGAATACCGGCCTGTCACGCCGGGGGTCGCGGGTTCGAGTCCCGTCCACTCCGCCAATACAAGAAGCCTCGCGGTTTTGCGAGGCTTTTTTCATTGTAATGCGCTACGACCGATACCAAAGTTACCGACGTTGTACGACCAGACTATGTGGTCACGGCAGGTGCAGCCAATTGACTGAAGCAAAGTGACGCGATCAGTGCCTTCGCGGATCAAAAGTCGGATCGGATTGATTTAATATGTTGAATCATGATCACGGCCATCCCATGTGAAACTGTGCCAGGCAATCCGGATTTTCGGTGCCTTGGCAGCATTGCGCGCATTCAGGTTGATTTGCGTTACGCAAGTCCGAAAAATTTCATTGGCCGGGATCTGTATTCGCCGCTTGACTGTGCCTGGCTGCATCGAGACGCGGCGCAAGGGCTGGAAAAATCGCTCGCGTGGCTTTTCTCGCAACGCGCCGACTTGAGTCTGTTGGTGCTCGATGCGCTTCGTCCCCAGCGAGTACAGGAACAGCTTTGGGCCGCGTTGCAAGGCACCGATTTGCAGATGTATTTGGCGAGCCCCGCGCGTGGCTCGATCCATTCATTTGGGATGGCTGTCGATGTTACGCTTGTTGATCACCAAGGACGCGAGCTTGATATGGGTACGCCGTTTGATGACCTTAGCGGGTTGTCGCATCCCGCCAGTGAAAGTGAGTTCCTGACGAGTGGTAGATTGACCATGCAGCAAGTCGACAATCGCCGTTTACTTCGCGATGCAATGAAACACGGAGGCTTTGCCGGCATTAACACAGAGTGGTGGCATTTCGATTGCGGCGATCGCAATCTGGTTCGCGCGACATATCCCCGTGTCATGTAACAATTTACTAACGCGGAAATGTTTCCGCGCTAATAAAGTGCGGTACCGGAGCGTGCCGCCCAGTCGATCATTGCATCCAGTATCGGCTTGGCGATCGGGCTAACCGGCCCATTGGGAGACGCGTGATTGATCATCGCCACGACGATACAGGGCTCCTTCGCCGCATTGGTCACATAGCCCGCCACCGCCGCGGTATTGTTGAGCGTGCCTGTCTTGATCCGCGCATGTTGCGCGCCAGGGCTGTCCCGCAAACGGGTTTTCATCGCGCCATCGACGCCGACAATCGGAAGGCTGGCCA
This sequence comes from Betaproteobacteria bacterium, assembly GCA_016720925.1. Lineage (NCBI taxonomy): Bacteria > Pseudomonadati > Pseudomonadota > Betaproteobacteria > Betaproteobacteria bacterium. The sequence goes on from JADKJR010000004.1 coordinate 203,625, forward strand.
TGAACTCGGGTGCCCAATCGCTACTGGCTGCCGCCCTCAGGACGGCCGCAAGTTGCTGTGGACGAATACGTTCCTTTCTTGACAGGCCAGAGCCATTTTCCAGTATCAGTCCGGCATCATCGATTCCGCGCATCTGTAGCCAGGCGCGCACTTCTTTTTCCGAACGCATCGCGGTATGTTCGTTCGCGAGCGCCGCGACGGGGACATCGGTATTCTGTGTTCCCAATCTTCCCAGCGTAAGGTATACCAATCGCGTTATCGGATTATCCGACCGCTTGTTGATGTCGCGCACAACTTCTGCCAATGTTCGCGACTTGTGCTCAGCCAGCAGTCGCGCATCGGCAGGCATCGCGCCATCACGCGTGACGCCGCGGATCGTGCCGCCGAGGCTGCGCCACAAGGTGCGGAACATTCGATCGGTGAAATCGGCTCGGTCAATCACGTTAAGCCTGGTTGAAATCGAACAATTTCTTGGAAACTCTCCCGTCAGTTGAATGCCGATCGAACCATCTCCATTTCTGATGGTGGTGGGTATTTTCCAGCCATCCTCCCATTGGTCGCACGAGCGATCAATCATTGTCATTTTCGAATCAACAGTTATGCCGTCGAGTGCCGGTGTCATTCTCATGGCAATGATGTTGTCACTGGATTCAAAGTCGAATTTCAGCAGATTGGTATTAAGCAACAACGCGTCGGGGATGACGTTGTAGTGAAATTCCGGTGCCTCGTCGAAAGGAGGAACGCCAATGTCCATGCGCGGAGGGTTAAACGCAAGACGATCAACGATAAGATCTCCTTGAATGTCGCGGATTCCTTTATTCCGAAGCATTTGCAGCATCGCCTGAAAGGCCTCCCAGTCGAGGTCAGGGTCGCCAAGGCCACGAAGGACCAGGTTTCCTGCCAGAACGCCATCTACGAGCACGGCGTCGGTACGCAACTCGGTTCGACCACGATAGGTCGGCCCCAAGCGCTCCAGACTGACGATTGCGGTGAGCAATTTCAGTGTTGAGGCCGGTTGCAGGGGAATGCCAGACTGGTGCGAAAGGAGCGTAGCTCCGTCTGACACACGGACGACCAGCGCGCCCATGGCATTGACTGGAATGTTGGCGGTGTTCAGCATGTTAACCACCTCAGTGGGCAAGCCAAGTGGCGCGTGTTCTGCTCGCTGCACGGTCGTGGGCGAAACGCAGGCGCCTAAAAACAACAGGGCTGAACTGGCGATGATGCTGCATCGGAGCATGTCGAAGCCTTGGGAAAATGACGGAAAGATGGCGCAGCAACAAGCGCACGTCAGTGGACGGCTACCTTCTGCAGTGCCTTTTCTGTTGTAAACATGCCAAAAATTGCGCTGGGATATTGCATTTATCCCAAACCGGTAGCACAGTAGGGCACATCAATAATAGTTTATGGGTATTAAAGCCGCTTGGCCAATATTCGGACAAGCGTTTTTTTTGGGGAGAGTACCTTTGCAACGTTTCCGCGCCGCATGAGTCGGCGAGGTTGACGATGCAGCTTGGTCTGCGCTCCCTTTGTTGTGAGAATCACTTAACGTCAAGACAGGGAGAACTCGCCGTGAAAATAAAGAAGCTAGCTCAGGTTATCTCACTCATTTGCGTTGCTGGACCGGTTGTTTCACAACAGGCAGCCGCCCAGACCACTGATGAGCCCAGGAAGCCGCAGTCAGTTGAGCGCGTGGTCATCACAGGAAGTAGTATCAAACGCGTTGAGACCGAGGGCGCACTGCCAATCCAGATCATCACGCGCGCCGATATTGACCGCCAGGGCATTGCCACTACCGAGCAACTCATTGCGACTCTGAATAGCAACGGCAACGGTCTAGATAATCTGGCCAGCAATTCGGACGTCGTCGATGGCGCGTCGCGCGGCAACAATGGCGCAAGCTCCGCAAACCTGCGCGGACAGGGATCTGCTGCCACCTGATATTGCTGAACGGACGGCGTGTTGCGTCGCACGGATTGAACGGCGGAATAGTCGACCTGAGTTCCATCCCGCTCGCGGCAGTTGATCGCGTCGAAATTCTCAAGGACGGCGCGTCCGCGATCTACGGTACGGACGCCATTGGCGGCGTTATTAACTTCATTCTGCGCAAGGACTTCACTGGCCTTACCATGCAGGCGTCAACGGACAAGACGCAGGCGGGTGGTGGCGATATTAACCGCTTTGCGATGGTCGGCGGCATGGGCGATCTTGCAAAGGATGGTTACAACGTGATGGTTTCGCTGGCGCACAGCGACAGCAAAATTCTGCGTGGCGATGAACGTGATTTCGTCAATACCTTCCAGCCCGATCGCGGCTTATCGGTGGATACGCGAGGGACGCCATTCGCGACAATTTTTCCACTTTCCTCGACCAATGCGGCAGTTGTTCGGACCGTTCTGAGTTCGCGGGCGACACCGACCGGTCCGATCAACAACACCCTTTCGCCAATTCAGCCGGGGACCACCTTGCGAATCAATGGTGGTATTAACATACTGGACTTGCCAGGCGGGACAGGCTGCAACTCAATTGATGGCATGGGTGCTTACGACGAAGTCCTGTGGGCGACTCCAGCGGCAAAATATGCCTGCGCATGGGACACCGGACGCGCCGCTGCATTGCAACAACCAATCAAGAATACCAACGTGGTTGCCAAAGCGACCTTTAACGTCGGCAATCACGTGGTGTATGGCGAATTCACTGGTTCGAAAGCAGACTCCGCCAAGTCGTTTTCAAATAACCAAATCTCGAGCAGCACCGCTTCAACGAGCGCGCTATTCAATCTGACCTATCCCAGCACAGGCTCAAGCTACGACTATGTGTTCAACAAACTCGTGGCCGTGTTTCCCTCAATCGAAGAAAACCGCGGTCAGGGCATCGCATTTCGCTGGCGCTGTATGGAATGCGGTCGCCGTGAGTTGACGACGACTTCGGAGACGGCACGCCTTTTGATTGGTGCGGAAGGTAGTATTGGTTCATGGGACTATCGAGTCGGTGCGTCGCAAGCTTACAGCGATACGCGGTCGAAGATTGGCGGGGGTTATTACTACAATGACTTGTTTTTCCCTCTGCTCAGGTCCGGAACGCTCAACCCGTTCCTGCTACCCGGCCAATCGCAAACACCGGCAGCCTTGGCGGCGTTGGAAGCCGCATCGGCTCGCGGCGTGACGCTCTATGGCGGCAAATTCACACTTGACCAAGTGGATGCGTCTGCATCAGGATCAGTCTACAAACTGCCGGCCGGCGATGTCATGGCGGCCGTCGGCGCAGACTTCCGGTCGGAAAAGTGGACGTTCCAGGGTGACGAGCGCGACCTCGCCAACCAGCGCGCCATCTTCAATGTCCCATTCGACAATGGCAATGCGCTGAGCGGCGTGAAACGGGATATCAAGGCGGTTTATGCAGAGGTGCTGGTGCCGGTATTCAAATCGCTGGATATCACGGTCGCCGGGCGCCAGGATAACTACACGGGTTTTGGCAACACCTTTAATCCAAAGATTTCGATGCGCTACGTCCCAATGGACGAAGTGCTGGTCCGAGGTTCTTACAGTACCGGCTTCCGCGTGCCAACATTCAACCAGTTGTTCAACGGAATCACGGAGTCGCCAACATCCGGCGCGACGATTGTTGATCCCGTCAAGTGTCCGGCAAAGCTTGTCAGTGCAACGCCAGGCTGCGAATCAATCTTGCCGAATACGCTGTTGGCGGGAGGCCAGATCTGGGGCCGGAGGAATCCAAGCAAGGCGGCTGGGGATAGTATTGGCGCCGACGCGCGACTTAAGTGCCAATATCGATTGGTGGCAGATTCGCAAGACGGGCACGATTCAGGCTCTCCCTGTGGCAACTTTGATTGCGAATTACGAACTGTTCACGTCGAACTTCATTCGTGATGCAGCAGGAAATATTGCCTTTATTGACACCCGTTGGGTAAACGCCGGTGAGACCATTACCAAAGGTGTGGACGTTGGCGCGAAGCTCAACGGTAAGATTCTGACTGGAAAATACTCGGCAACGATCGATGGCACCTACCTTCTCGAGAAGAAGTCGAAACTGGTGGCGAGCGCTGCGTTTGGCGCCAGCGAAATTGCCAATTTCACGCGCGCCGGCGATTTGGGGCTGCGCTGGAAGCATGCCGCTTCCTTCACTTACACGGAAGGGGACTGGAGCGGTTCGCTTTATCAGTTCTACCGTTCTGGCTATAAGGATGCGGTATTGCCTGGCGTCGCCAACGGTAGTGTGGTGCCCCCGAACTGGGATCCGAACGTCAAGAGTTACACGACGTATCACGCCAGTGTGACCTACACCGGAATCAAGAACCTGAGCCTCACCGGTGGTATCAAGAATTTGTTTGACCAGGATCCACCATTCAGCGCGGCATATGACACCAATACCGGCGCCGGTAGTTCGTGGGAGCCACGTGTTGCCGATCCGCGCGGCCGTTCGTTTACTCTGCTGGTCAAATACACTTTCTTTTAATCTGTAAAACGTGAATTCTTGAGTTTCTGTTTACGCCACAACAATCAAGGCCCCTGAAATCAGGGGCCTTTTTTGTCATATCACCAACGTGACTGGCTTCGGACCGTTCGTCGTGATATTTCGAATATTTTCGGATTGACGCATGAACATCAATGGCAATCGCCGTGAATTTGGCATGGTATTGGGCGCACTTGCGGCTACGGCAATGGGTGTGCCCGGCGATACACAGGCAAAGGCGCAGGCGCCCGATATGGTGTCGCGTGAGCATGATCTTTCGGTTCGCGTCAAAGCGCTCCCGCTCATCAAGCCGCATGCGCTGGGCAGCGGCGCGGTCGTCGGTTTGATCGCCCCTGGCGGCGTCGTCGACGATGCTATCATCGAGAAATCCGTGCGCAACCTCGAATCGGTGGGGTTTGCCGTCAAGCTCGGGAAAAATATCCGCGCCGCGCACGGTGGCTATGCAGGCTCCGTGGCACAGCGCCTTGCTGACCTGCACGACATGTTTCTCGACAATGAAGTCAAAGCCATCTGGACCGCGCGTGGTGGTTCGGGCTGCACTGCGCTATTGCCTCATGTTCGATATCCGCTCATTCGTGCGCATCCGAAAATTCTCGTCGGATATTCGGACATCACCGCGCTGCATCTCGCGCTATACCGCAAAGCGGGGCTGGTCACGTTTCATGGACCGGCGTGGTCGACATTTTCAGATTACTCGGTCAGCCAGATGATGGCGGTTTTAATGTCGCCCCGGCCGGAAACCGAGATCAACATGTCCGTCGAGAACAGCAGGAAGGCGATTGCGCAGTCAGAATTTGCGCTGCGCACCTTGCGCCACGGCATTGCTGAAGGCAGGTTGATCGGTGGTAATCTCAGCGTCATGAGCGCCTTGATCGGTACGCCGTTCGCCGCGCCGATCAGGAACAGTCTCCTTTTTCTGGAAGACGTCAGTGAGCCCCCTTATCGTATTGATCGCATGCTCACGCAATTGCAGCAAAGCGTGGGGGAATTAGGCCAGCCGGATGGCCTCCGGCTTGCAGCAGGCGTGATGCTGGGCGTGTTCAGCAAGGTCCGCGCACGGGATGGTGATGCATCCCTGACGCTCGGCGAAGTGATCGATGAACAATTGGGAAATCTGCCGATCCCGACGGTGTATGGATACTCGTTTGGCCACGTCGCACATCAAATCACGCTCCCGATCGGAGTCCGCGCCCGGCTGAATACGGCCGAGCAAACGCTGACCCTGCTCGAACCTGCGGTGCGCGCCTGACGTTGCGAGACGCGAGAATCGCGGTACTCCGCAGCTACCGACATCAGTTGTCCACATCGCCCCTTTACAGATTGACCAAGAGAGTATTGGCGGTGACAAACTGCTACAGCTATTTACACAGGAAACCCTGGAGAATGCGGTTACGTGGCGTTGAGCGGTGTTGCACAGTTTTTCCCATTCGGCTTTCCAGATGGCGGTCAATGGTGACTGTCGATTCACGACGCTTTTCCTGCGATTGGTCGCAATCCGCTGGCGCCGGCAGGACGGCCTGCCGAGAATTCGCAGTACGGACGCCGGAAAAGTTGCCGCAAGGCCATAACCGCGATATCCGGTTTCAGTTGGCAGATTGTCGAGTGTCGCGATGGAACCAGGCGACTGCGCGATCCATAGCAGGAGAATCGTTTCCAAAAATGAAAAGGACTTCCCCATGAAAATTGGCATGAAAATTCTGGTGGTCACTTGCCTGACGTTGTCGGGCGCGGGCGCATTCGCTCAGACCCCAAGCGATGCCGCCGCGGTACCAAAGCAAAAGGTCTATGCCCTGATTTCCGCGGTCGGCGATCAATTCACCTACGTCACGCAAAAACAATCGGTGGGCTCAAATGTTCTTGATCACTATGATCGCAAGGTCATTAAGATTCCGAATGACGCGATCAACGCGTCGGTGTTGAAGGGCCTGGACAACGCCATTGCGCAGCGCGATCCCGGCAGCACGCGAATTCTGGCCCGGTTGAATCCGCTGGAAATGGACGGCGTGCGCCCGGCTGATCGCGAAAAGATCGCGATGGGCAAGTTGATTGCAACGCTCGAGAGATTTCCGCAGCGTCAGGAATGGGACACGATCATCGTTGTGACGCCAAAATTCCAGTTTTCCGAGCGCAAGGGAATGGGCAGCAAGCTGGAAGGCATCGGCGTCTATGTTCAACCGCTTGAGAGCGGAAAACTGACCGACGATGCCGGCGTCGACTTTCTCGGTGACGAGGGCGAAGAAACCATCACGCCGGATGGAAAGCCAGGCAGGCGATCCAGTACGTTTGTCGCGCCTTACAATTACACGCAAACTTGGGTATTCGATGCCAAGACGCTGAAGGTGCTGGAGACAAGCGCGCGGTATGAGTTTCAGAAAATCTTTGACCAGGAGTCGACCGCGCTGAATGTGGCCAATAGCATACCGGTCGCAAAACTTGCACAGATTTTCACTACTTTCGTCGAAAAATCCGTGGCGCGCGGTGTCGGTGAGGCGCTGCCGATTGTGGAAATGGGCGAGATCAAGCCGGTCGCGGTACAGCCCGTAAAGCCGAAATAATGATGCTGAATCCGTCATTCCCGCCCGCGCGAAAATGATGGGACAGGACACGCTTCGCGACATATAAACACAAGCGCTGGCGCGCCTTTCCAGGCATTTATTGCCGGAAATGCGCACCAGTGCTAGTGTTTGCCTTACCTACGCGGGCTACCAGGTGTACCGGACGGTATAGCGTATTACCGCCTCGGCGCCCTTGGCCAACCGCACCGGAAAGTGAATGGTCCGTGCATCGACCTTCTCGAAATCCTGTGATTTCTTCGTGACTGCCCAGGTCGTCCAGCGATAGGGATTTTCTTTCGCAATAACGGTGACCGCTTCGTCTTTCTGGTTACGCAACTTGATTTCAATTTCCTCTTCCATCACCTTGCCGGTGCTGTCGTAGCGAAAATCCACTTGGCGGCGCTCGCCGACGACATCGAATGCGCTGCCGAGCTTGATCTGGATGGTTTCGTTTTTCGCGGTGTGGTCGATAAGGTCCTCGCCGATAAACTCCAGCGATTGATCGGCGGTGTCGAGCTTGGCCACGCGTACCTTGCCCGCGGGAAGTGGAATGCCCAGCCGATTGTCTTCACGATTCTTGAAGCGCAGATATACATCCACCTTTTTGTTCGACTGGTTGCCGAAATTGCGATCGGTCATCGGGCTACCGTAGTTGCCGAAGTACTGGCCGGCCTGGCCGTAGTACAGCAAGGTTTTTTTCGCACCACGCCGCGTGCCACCGGGAATAGCTCAATTTGTTTGGTGGCGTTATTTCGCAATGTCGTGGGTCTGCCAAGCGTGTAGAGGTGGTATTCGAAGAACGCCTTCTCGGCAAAACCTTCCACCTTTTCTGCCATCGCCCCGACACTGCGCTGAAGCATCGCCGGTGCGTACTGTGGCTGGGGTTTGGCGCGTTGCACATCGCCGGCCACCAGTTTCAGTTTGGCATCATCGAATGTCGCGCCGCTCTGATTGATGATCGTCACCCACGCGCCTACATCCAGCTTGCACGCATTGGCGCCCAGGCCAGTTGCGTCGCTCAAGGTCAGGTTGTAATCGGTCCACCAGGTGATTCCGCCGGTCTGGAAACTCATGCGTGAGGGGTGTGTGCCAGCGCGTTCGGCGGCGATATCCCAGACGAGCGTCGGTTTGCTGATCAGGCCGCCGGGCAGGCTGCTCAACCGCACGCCGACGTAGTTGCTGATGGTGCGTATCGAGCCATCGGCTGCACGCAGGATCAACCCGCCTTGCGTGCCAATCAGAGTGCCGGTGATCGATTCCATGCTCTGGCCGCGGACCTGCTCCACGGTGACTTCGCGATCGAGATACTTCTGCAGCAATTTATTGGTGTTGGTAAGGTCGAACTCAAAACTCTGTTCGACCACGCGCGTCCCGGCCGGGTCGAGCAGGGACTCGAACGCGACCGTGGTCGGATCGATCAGTGCCGGAACATCCGAGACACGAATGACCGTGCGGCCCTTGCCGAGCATGACATCGCGCTGCTGCTTGACCATGGCGTATCCGGGCACGGCCATTCCTTCGCCGCCCGTCTGAAAGGTCGCGGTCGACAAGGTCCCCGGCTGAGCGCTGGAGTATATGGTGACGCTGGTCTGGCCGGTAGCAAGCGGTGCAAACAGGCCGACGACAACGAGGGCAATTGCAGTGACGGGGGAGGGGCGGTAGGGCATGAATGACTCCTTTGGTGGGAACGTATAATTGCTTTAACGTTTCAATTCTCAATTCGGGTTAATCATGAAGTTTACCGGCAGTCAAAACTATATTGCGACCGACGACCTGATGCTGGCGGTTAACGCCGCCGTTACCTTGCAGCGGCCGTTGTTGATCAAAGGCGAACCGGGTACCGGCAAAACCATGCTGGCCGAGGAAGTCGCCACCGCGCTCGGCAAGCGGCTTCTGCAATGGCACATCAAATCGACCACCAAAGCGCAACAGGGCCTGTACGAGTATGACGCGGTTTCGCGCCTGCGCGATTCGCAGTTGGGCGAGGAGAAGGTCAAGGACATCAGGAACTACATTTCCAAGGGAACGCTCTGGCAGGCTTTTGATTCCGATGAACAAGTGGTGTTGCTCATCGACGAGATTGACAAGGCCGACATTGAATTTCCCAACGACCTTTTGCGCGAACTCGATCGCATGGAATTTTATTGCTACGAGACACGCGAAACGATTGTCGCCCGGCACCGGCCGATTATCTTCATCACCAGCAACAATGAGAAAGAGTTGCCGGACGCGTTCCTGCGGCGGTGTTTCTTTCATTACATCCGCTTTCCGGATGCGGACACGATGCAGCGTATCGTCGATGTACACTTCCCGGAGTTGAAAAAAAACCTGTTGCGGCAAGCACTGGAAGTGTTCTTCGACATTCGCCAGATGCCGGGTTTGAAAAAGAAACCCTCGACGTCCGAATTACTTGACTGGATCAAGTTGCTTGTCGCGGAAGATATTCCGCCGGAGGCGCTCAAGTCCGGCGACAGCGCGAAGTTGATTCCACCGCTATACGGCGCGCTGCTGAAGAATGAGCAGGATGTGCATTTGTTCGAGAAATTGGTCTTCCTGTCGAAGCGGAACCGCTAGTTTTCAGACATGCTGATCGACTTTTCCTTGCGTTGAAGCAGGGCGGCTTGCCGGTTTCGGTGACCGAGTACCTGACGCTTTGCGAAGCGATGGACAAGGGCGTGATTCACGGCAGTGTCGACGACTTCTACTACCTTTCGCGCACCTGCCTGGTCAAGGACGAAGCCAACTTCGATCGCTTCGACCGCGCCTTCGCGGCCTACTTCAAGGGCGTTGAGGCGCTGGACGCGGTTCTGCCGGCCGATATTCCTGAGGAGTGGCTGCGAAAACTCGCCGAAAAATTACTGAGCGAGGAAGAGAAAGCGCAAGTCGAGGCGCTCGGCGGTTGGGACAAGTTGATGGAGACGCTGAAGAAACGCCTGGAAGAGCAGAAGGGCCGACATCAGGGCGGCTCGAAATGGATCGGCACGGCAGGCACGTCGCCGTTCGGCGCGTACGGTTACAACCCGGAAGGCATCCGCATCGGCCAGGAAGGTTCCCGCAATCGCAGCGCGGTGAAAGTCTGGGACCAGCGCGCCTTTCGCGATTACGATGACAATGTCGAACTGGGCATCCGCAATATCCAGCTGGCGCTTCGGCGGCTGCGAAAGTTCGCGCGTGAGGGCGCCGAGGAAGAACTTGATATGGACGGCACCATCCGCGCGACCGCCAACAACGCAGGTTATCTCGACCTGAAACTGGTCGCCGAGCGCCACAACAAAGTCAAGGTATTGCTGTTTCTGGATGTCGGCGGCTCAATGGATGATTATGTGCATCGTTGCGAGGAATTGTTCTCGGCGTGCAAGACCGAATTCAAGCATCTTGAGTACTTCTATTTTCACAACTTCATCTATGAAGGCGTGTGGCGCAATAACCGCCTGCGGCACGCCGAAAAATTATCGACCTTTGACGTGCTCCACAAGTACGGGCCGGACTACAAGTTGATTATCGTTGGCGATGCCACCATGAGCCCCTACGAAATCTTGCAGCCGGGTGGCAGTGTTGAGCACTGGAACGAAGAAACCGGTGTCGTCTGGCTTAAACGCATGACGGACTTTTATCGCCACTCGGTATGGGTCAATCCCACGCCGGAAGCGCACTGGCCGTGGACGCAATCGATCAAGATTGCACGCGAACTCATGGAGGACCGTATGTTCCCAATGACGGTCGCTGGGCTGGAAAAGGCGATGCGCGAGCTTTGCTGAAAAGTCCGCGTCGCATCAAACAAAAAAAACTTGAACCACCGAGACCACCGAGACCACGGAGAAACCCTTAATTTGTTCTGCCTTTCCTCCGTGTTCTCCGTGGTCTCGGTGGTTAACTTCATTCGGCAGGAAGCAAAAACACCAGCATTGGCGAGCCTCGCAGGGCATTATTGCCCGGGAAACCGCGCCCAATGGCGATCTGCGTTTTCGAACCAGCAGCAGAGCGCGCGACGCAACTTCGAGCAATGCCCAGTCGGATCGAATCGTTCGATTACAATGACGACAAAATAGTAAACAATCGGAGGTAAGAGTGCGAATAGCCATGCTGGAAGATGATCTGGATGTGGGCGCGGCCATGCAGCAATGGCTTGAGGCAGGTGGACATACCGTGCACAATTTCGCGTCGGGCAAGGCTATTGTTCGCGAAGCGGCGCGGGAGAGTTTTGATCTGTTCCTTCTCGATTGGCACGTGCCGGACTTGTCGGGCGCGGAGGTACTGAAATTTCTGCGCGAAAAGCAGCAATCAACGGTGCCAGTGTTGTTCGCCACCAGCCGCGATTCGGAGCAAGACATCGTCGCGGCACTGACTGCGGGCGCGGACGACTACATGATCAAGCCGGTGCGGCGTATGGAGCTGTTGGCCCGCGTCGAGGCGCTGGTGCGCCGCGTGCGCCCCCGCCAGCCGGAAGCCGAGGCCATTGACCTGCCGCCGTATCACATTGATCTTGTCAACCGCGTCGTCAAGATGGACAACGCGGCCATTGAGATGACCGACAAGGAATACGAACTGACACTTTTCCTGTTTAACAACCTCGGCCGGCTTTTGTCGCGAGGCCATATGTCCGAAAGTGTCTGGGGGCGCTCCGCCGATATCCAGTCGAGGACCGTGGACACGCACGTCAGTCGCGTACGCAAGAAGCTCGATTTCGGTCCCGAGCGCGGGCTGCGATTGACGCCAGTCTACAACTTCGGATATCGCCTCGAAAAGGTCACGCAGTAGTGACCCGGCGTGTGACTTTTGCCGCCGCAGGATAAGGCCTCTGGCGGTGTGACCGGGGTTGCGTGAGGGGTCAATTGAAAATTGTCGCGCGGTTGCGCCATCCGGTCATTCGCGAATGGCTGGCCATTCTGCTTGCACTGTGCCTGCTGGCGTTTTTTGCGCAACGCGGCGAATGGTTCTGGCGCGTCGATCAAACGCTCTACGATTCGTCCATCGGTCTTATACAGCGGCCCGCCCAGTCCGAAATCGTTATCGTCGGCGTGGACGAACAGAGCCTGAAGCAGATTGGTCGCTGGCCCTGGAAGCGCGGCATTCACGCGACGATTCTGAATCGGCTGACCGAGGCGGGTGCCAAGGTCGTGATGTTTGACGTGATCCTCAGTGAAGCCGACAGGCTTGACCCAATGGGGGATCGCGTTCTGGCCGCGGCGATAAAAGCCAACGGCCGGGTAATCCTGCCGATTGCCACGGATGCGGTGGATGGCGTGAGCACCGGCGAGGCGCCTCCGGCGCCGGAATTTGCCACCGCCGCTGCGGGGCTCTCCCACATCAGTCTTGAACTGGATCCTGACGGCGTGCTGCGCTCCGTTTATCTGCGTAGCGGCATCGGCGAGGCGCGGCATGATATTTCATCGCTGGCGGCATTGCGGATTGCGGAGCCGGCCAGATGGCCGGCAACAGTGGTCTTGCCGGGCGAATCCAATCCCCGACGGACTGCATTCAGCCGAGCATGGGTACGCGATAACTGGTACCACGTCCCCTTCGCCGGGCCGCCCGGACATTTCAGAACCATTGCCTATGTCGATGTATTGCGCGGGGACGTTCCCGCCGCCGCCTTCAAGGACAAAATCGTGCTGGTGGGCGTCACGGCCTCCGGATTGCGGGACGAATACCCGACACCGGTATCCGGGCGCACGCGGGCGATGTCGGGGATCGAGGTGCAGGCCAATATTTTGCAGGGCCTGCGCGAAGGAATTGATATTCGGCTCGTGTCGATGACCGCGTCCGTTCTCGTGGCATGCGCACTGATCCTGTTGTTGATGTTCAGCTACCTGTGGCTGACACCTCGTCGCGCATTGGCCGCGACCGGCCTGATGTGTGTTGCCGTGTTCGCCGGGCCGGCGTTGCTTTTCCGCTATCAGTTGCTGTGGCTGTCGCCGGCGGTGCCACTCCTTGGCCTGCTGCTGGCGTACCCGTTGTGGAGTTGGCGGAAGCTCGAAGCGACCCAGCGCTATTTCGATGCGGAATTGGCGCGGCTGGAGCGCGAACCCAGTATCGTGCCGGAGGAAACTGCCCGTTCGATCTCGCCGCGCTCGATGGCGAACACATTTGTTCCGGACGTAATTGAGAACCGAATTGCTGCCTTGCAGGCCACCACCGAGAGGTTCAGGAATCTGAACCGCTTCGTGGCCGATAGTCTGGAAAGCCTGCCAGACGCGGCACTGGTGACCGATGCCGAAGGCCGCATCTTGCTGGCAAACTCGTCGGCAGATCGCATTTTCAAATCGCGCCGCAAAGCAACCGAGCGGGCAGTCGATCGCCCATTGGAGGGCCGCGACCTGTTTGAGCAATTGACCGCATTCCGGCATGAGGCCGCGCGCAGCTGGCGTGACATCTGGATGGATGTGCACGATGAAACGCGCATGATGTCGCTCGAGGCCAAGGGGCCGGACGACCGCGAATACCTGGTGCAAATTGCGCCGGCGTTTTCCGCGCGCGGCACGCAAACCGGCTCGATCGTGACATTGACTGACATTTCACCCTTGCGGGAAACCGAGCGCCGCCGCGACGAAGCGCTGCGTTTCCTGTCGCACGATATGCGCTCGCCACAGGCGTCGATTATCACCTTGCTGGACATGTATCACGACGATCCCGCCGGCATGCCAATTCCCAAATTGACCGACCGGATTGGTAAATATGCGCGGCGGACCTTGAATCTCGCCGATGATTTCCTGAGGCTCGCCAAGGCGGAACGCGTCAACAGCAGGGATTTTGAGCCGCTGAACCTGTGCGAACTCCTGCGCGACGCCGTGGATGAGGCCTGGTCGACCGCAACGGCCAAGGAAATCAGCATCGAGCTCGATATTGCGCAGGAAGAATCGTGGGTGTCAGGCGATCGCGATCTGCTGACACGCGCAATGATGAATCTGCTTTCCAATGCAATCAAATATAGCCCGCCACGAACCACGATTCGCTGCACGCTTTCTGCTGGATTGCAGACGTGGTGCGTGCGCATCGCCGATCAGGGCTACGGAATCGCCGAGACGGATTTGCCCAAGCTGTTTACGCGCTTCACTCGTCTGAAGCACAACACACAGCCGGAAGAGGATGGCATCGGATTGGGGCTGGTGTTCGTCAAGACGGTGGTGGAACGCCACGGCGGTGCAATCGGTGTGCAAAGCAAAGTGGCTGCCTCGGATGGCGATACGCACGGCACCACCTTTACGCTTACCCTGGACGCGGTCGTGGCGCCGGCCGATTAGCGTCGCTGAAACAGGTAGATCCCATCCTCCCCGCGTGAACGCACTGCGCGCCCGGCGCGCCAGAGATAGTGCAAATGGGCAATGGCTTCGCCGATGGCGAAAATTAGCTGGTGATCATTCAACGGGCGGCGGAACAACACCGGCAGAATTTCTGCCGCGCATTTCGGGGTATCGAGCGCTGCTTCAAGTTCCGCGAGGCGCGTCGCGTGATGCGCGCGAAGCTCGGCAATGCGTGCGTGCAGGCCGGAAAATACCCGGTCGTGCGAAGGCAACACCAGCGTATTGTCCGGCAGCGCCTCGAACTTGCCCATCCCATCGAGAAACAGTTTCAACGGATTCGCCTCGGGTTGATTGCCCCATACGCCGACATTGGTGGTGATGCGCGGCAGTACCTGATCACCGGAGATCAGAATATCTGCGTCCGATGAAAACAGGGTTGCGTGTTCGGGCGCATGGCCGAACGCTGTCATGACGCGCCAGTCGCGCTTGCCGATGCGGATGACATCACCTTCCATCATGCGGAAATACTGTTTGGGTACTGTCGGCACGCCACGCTTGTAGGCGCCGGTTCGCGCTTTCTGCGCGTCGGCAAAATCCGGACGTGCCTTGGCGAGGCCATGTTCCAGGAACAGGCGCGCGGAATTTTCGCGATCGAATCCGGCGACATCTTCAGCGGCGGCGTGGGCGGATAAATACTCGGCAGCCGTCATCCATACCGGCGCGCCGGTGTTTTCGTGCAACCATGCGGCGCAACCGACATGGTCAGGATGGTAGTGCGTGACAATGATGCGCTTGACCGGCTTGCCCTGCATGGTTTCCCGAAAATGCTGTTCCCACAGCGCATGCGTCTCCGGTACGCCGTAGCCGGTGTCGACAAGTGTCCAGCCGGGTCCTGACTCATCGTCATCTTCAAGCAGCCAAAGATTGATATGGTCGAGCGCGAATGGCAGCGGCATGCGAATCCAGAAAATGCCGTCGGCAACGCGGATCGATTCGCCGGGAGCGGGCGGTGTTTCGTGTGGGTAGGAGATCATGGGTGATTGGAGTGGGAAAGCAGTGAAGAATTGCCGCTCATTGGCACGGGCAATTCGAATGTGTGTCAGTGGCGCGGTTTATTTGGTCGTGAACGTAAACACGCCATCCCAGTTGGCACCGGGGGGCTTCATGCGCAGATTGGCCACGCGATCAATATAGAGTTGATACGCCTTGCGATGCGGGTCTGCCTGGGCAAGTTTGACGAGCGCGGTTTCTGCGTCGTCCCAGCGTTGCGCGCGATACCGTTCTATCGCGCGGTGGAAGCGGTCGATCTCGTCGAGTATCTGGTCGGCGACTTCGCCTTTCTTTCCCACCGGCTCATAAATTGAAATCGGTTCGAGCTTGCCTTTGACGCGCACGCGGTCGAGTTCACGGTAGACCACGCTGGTCACAGCTTGGACAATATTTTCCGTCACCAGAATGCCCACGCCATATTCCTTGGTGAGCCCCTCGAGGCGTGCCGCCAGATTCACCGTATCACCCATCACCGTGTACGCGCGGCGGAATGACGAGCCCATGTCGCCGACGCTCATCATCCCGCAATTCAGGCCGACGCCGAATTCCAGCTTGGGCCAGCCGCGCTTGATGAAATCCGGCCCGATCTCCTTGCCCTTCTTCTGCATCGCCATCGCCGAAAACAGCGCATGTTCGGCGTGCTTTTCGTCCTTCAATGGCGCACCCCAGAATGCCATGATGGCGTCGCCGATGTACTTGTCGATGGTACCGCGGTCACGCTGAATGACTTCGGTCATCGCCGTGAGGTAGGCGTTCATCAACGCTGTCAATTCGGTTGGCGCCAGTCCTTCGGAGATCGTGGTGAAGTTACGCACGTCGGAAAACAGCACCGTCATGTCGCGGCTTTCACCTTTGGTCGTGTAGGTGCCCGGATCCTTGGCCATTTCCTCGACCAGTTCTTTTGGCACATAGGTGCCGAAGATGCCGGTGATCTGGCGTTTGGATCGCGCTTCAATGAAGAAGCCATAGGTCATATTAAGTAGGTAAAGGACGCCGATCATCAATAGCGGCATGGCGATCGGCAAGACGTAATAGGATGACCACCAATACATATTAAATGCGGTGTACGCCAATGCGGTTGCAATGGCGGTGACCGTCGCCCAGAGTGGACTTAATTTAACGAGAGCCAACGCCAACGGAATGCCCAATAGCAGGATAATGTAACTGCTGATCGCCACTTCATAGGGTGGCCGGCGCTTCAGGCTCCCATCCAGATATGCGGAGACCATGGTGGCGTGTGTTTCTACGCCTGGATACGCCTCGTTGACTGGTGTATTCCGAAGATCGAGGAGTCCTTGCGCAGAAGACCCGACAAACGCGATCTTGCCTTCGAGTTCGCCGGGAGTGAGCTTGCCGCGCATGACGTCGGTTGCTGAGATGTACCGGAACATCGGATTGCGACCGCGATAAGGGATATATGCGGCGCCAGAACTGTCGATTGGGATAACAATGTCTCGAACTTGCGCAAACTTGAATTTTGGAATGCCATCACCCTCTTCATCACGAAACACCACCTTCAGCGGTTCGTTGTCGATAAAGGTACGGAATGTCGCCAGTGAAAGCGATTCGTAGTATCCGTCCTTGAACTTGACCAGCATGGGGATACGTCGCAAAACACCATCAAAATCAATCTGGGGAAGGATGTGCCCGGTTGCCGACGCTGCGTCCTGCAACATTTTCAAATTGCCGCTGTAACCCTCGATCTCCATGCTCGCGATTGGCTTCTTGTCAGGGGCCAGGCGAAATACAGGTACCGGGAGGCTTCCAAGCTGCAATTTTTCCAGGCCTTCTCCGGATCGTTCATTCATGCCGGCGAAAGCGAGGACGACCGGATATTTCTTGATGGCCTCGGCAAACTGTGAGTCATAGTCCAGCGAAGGTCGCAGATCGCTTAACTTCGCCTGGTATTCCGCGTTCGACTTGAATGCAGTCTTGCCCAGCATTTCAAGTGTGTCGAGGCCTGAGCTGTTGTCGGGTTCCGTAAACAAAACGTCAAATCCCACGACCTTGAGCTTGTAAGTGTCGAAGAGCTGTTTAAGCAATAACACCCAGCGGTCGCGCGAAAGCGGCCAGCGGCCCTCGGCGGCAAGCGTACGTTCATCAACATCGATGATGACGACGCGAGGATCGATTGTTTCCGGCATCGTGGCGCGGAGGCGAATGTCGTAGGCCTGTTCTTCCAGGCGCTGAAGAAATGTAATCGGGCTGCTTTGCGTACTGTAAAACTTGTAGCTGAAATCCAGGACGTAATAGAAAACAAACAGCACGACAATTCCCAAACCCAGACTCGCGCGAATAATCGCGTTGATCGAAGAAAAATACTTGGTCCACAGCGCCGAGAGTTTATTCATGGAAAAGTTTGGTATTCAGCAGATCGGGCCGCGCGATTGCGCAGGTGAAATCCCGCATGAAAAATGCGACCTTTTGGATTCTTCAGCATCAACCGTGCCTCCCAGCGCGAATGCGGTTTATCGAGTGAGCGCCCAAGTGTTGTCGCACGAAGTTTACTCTAAAGCTGTCGCGTGATGATCGCGCGTCTCTCGCAATTTGTGGATGAACGCCAGCACTGGCGGGCTTCTCAGGGCAAAAATGCCTGAAGCACCGCACCAGTGCTGGAGTTTGTCCTGTCGCGCGTGATCGATATACTGGCCCTCTCAAAATCGGTGTTTTGAAGGCAGCGCATGCGAGCAAACATATTCAGGGTATTCGTCGTAATGATGTTCAGCCTGGGCCTCAATGGCATCGAAACGGCGCAGACTGCGGCGGCTGCCGCCTCGCCGCCCGCCATTGTTCTCGCCAAGGTCCTTGACCCATCCGTCGACCCGGCGGACTATTTCGTCAGCGAAAAATTTGATGGCGTGCGCGCCATCTGGGATGGCGAGGTGCTGCGATTCCGCAGCGGCAATGTAGTCAATGCGCCGGCGTGGTTCATCGCCAAATTGCCAAAGCAATCGCTCGATGGCGAACTTTGGCTCGCGCGCGAAACATTTGAAGTCCTATCCGGCTACGTGCGCAAGACCGATCCGGTCGACGAGGAGTGGCGCCAGATCAAGTACCAGATTTTCGAATTGCCTGGCGCGCCCGGTCGATTTGAAGAACGCTATGCGCGAATTCAGGCCATCGTCAAACAAGCCGCTTGGCCACAGTTGGTGGCGGTTCACCAATTTCGAGTGAGCGACCGCGCAGAACTGAAGCGCAAGTTTGATGGGGTGGTGAAAGCAGGAGGAGAGGGCCTGATGTTGCATCGTGCCGACGCGCTGTATGTGACCGGGCGCAGTGATGTATTGCTCAAGTTGAAACCACTCGACGATACCGAAGCGATCGTCGTCGAGCACATTCCCGGCAAGGGCAAGTACGCGGGAATGCTTGGCGCATTGCGGGTGGAGGCGCCCGATGGCAAACGCTTCACGATCGGTACGGGGTTTACGGATGCCGTGCGCAGGGATCCGCCGCCGGTGGGGTCGACGATTACCTACACCTATCGCGGGCTCACGCGAACCGGTGTGCCGCGATTTGCGAGTTATTGGCGGGTGCGGGAGAAGTTTTGAGACGGCGGATCATAGAGTATTGCGACGAAAACTCCAGCACTGGTGCGGATTTTCGGGCGAAATAGCCCGGAGAGGCGCGCGGGTTCTTGAGTTTTGACTTTGTGTCAGAGGTAGGAAGCGGGAATCCCTTTTCGGCGGAGCCGAAAAAGCCGCCTCGGCACTTGCAGGCGCCTCGGATTCGCGAGGCACTCGACATGCCGCAGGGCATGTCGAGTGTCCACGCTCATCCCGCGTCCGGTCCGGACGCGGATTCGATTCCCGCAAACTGCAATATCAAAAAGAAATGCCACCCGATAAAGCTGGGTGGCATTTCCTTTTGCTGGTGGAGCCGGCGGGAATCGAACCCGCGTCCGCAAGCCCTCTACAGGCCGCTCTACATACTTAGATCCCCATATTTGATTCTGACCACACACACGCCAAGGGGCGGGCTTATGTGCAGCGGGTCACCTTGATTTAACCGCCGGCCAAGTGACCCGACCGGTAGCGATCCTCGTTAATGACTCTGCTGTGTATTGCTACACCCGGCGTTGAGGCCCACCGGTGCAGAGTCCAGCCGGTATTAAGCGGCTAGAGCGTAGTTTTCGTCGTTTGCGACTATTGATTTGCGGTTGTATTTACGAGGTGACCACCCCTCGGTATGCACGGTTCTGCTTTGTAGCCCACGTCGAAACCAGGTCGGCCCCGAATTCGATATGTGGTGTGATTCTACGTGGATATGGGGACTTTGGCTGGGATTTCAAGCGGGCACGGCGGCAGGTGCCACAATAGCGCCTTGGGGCCATTCGATCGTAATTCGGGCACCGCCCATAGTGGACTTGGAGATTACCGCCTTTCCGCCGTGCCATTCGGCGATGCGTTGCACGATGGCAAGCCCAAGTCCGGTGCCACCGCCAGTAGTATTCCGGGTGCGGCTTTCGTCGAGGCGCGCAAACGGGACGAACAGCTTCGCGTGATCGGCTACCGGAATCCCGGGGCCATCGTCATCGACATGAATGAAATAGCGGTTGTTGCGTGCATCGACCTGGACTTCGACGCGCGATTTCGCAAACCGCAGCGCATTACGCACCAGATTCTGTACGGCCCGTGCCATAAACTTTGGCTCGCACGCGGCATCGGTCACGTGCGACTCCACCGCGACGGGAATGCTGATGTCGCTTGCCTGCGCAGCTTCGATTTCGTCTTCAATTGCGTTTGGCAACCAACTCTCGACCGGTACGGGTGCAAGGATCATGTCGGGTGCGGCGGTGTTGCGTTCCAGGCGCGAGTACAGCAGCATTTCCTGGACCAGTGCATCCAGTTCGTCCACGTCCTGATGCATTTTCTTTAGAAGTTGTTCGCGCTCGCCCGTGGTCTGTGCATCCTCGGCCAGCGTGATGGCAAAACGCAATCTCGCCAGTGGCGTTTTCAGTTCGTGCGAGACGGCGTTGGTGAGATCTCGGTGCGAATCGACGAGGCGGCCGATGCGTTCCGTCATGCGGTTGAAGGAGTTTGCGATCGGTCGCAGGGCAGAGCTTGCGCGCATTTGCAGGTCGATTGCGAAGTTGCCTTCGCCGACTTTTTCGGCAGCGGACTCCAGTTTTTTCATGTCGCGCCAGAACAGCCTCAACCAAAGAAGCAGGGCGATCGCATAAAGGGACGATTCCACCATCCAGGTAAATACAATGGGACGGAAAACGCCGAAGATGAGTGGCATGGGCGGCGCGGGTGCGACCAGCACCGCGACAAAATCGGTGTCAAAAAGCGTGCGGTACATGATGAGCCCGCCATTGTCGGGGAGCGTATGCAAATGTACGCTGCCACTGGCAATCTGCTCAATGGCGCCGCTGGGGAGTTCGCCGCTGGATCTGAGGCTATCCAGCTTTTGCAGGTGCGCCGGGGCGCCGATACGTTTCTGCAGCACTTCGACGCGCGCGGACCACTCGGCTTGTGGATATGGGCGCAGGGCTTCTTCGAGAAAGACAAACGTCCGCCGCACGCGCTCCTGGCTCGCGTTCGCGGCGGTTTCACGAGTGGTGTGGTCGAATACCTGTTTCTGGATCAGGAACGACGTCAGCGACGTGAGCAGGATGAACACCCACAGCTTGAGAAATAGCTTACCCACGGCGCGCAATATTTACCAGGCAGACGGGCTGAAAAGATACCCGTGTGGACGAACCGTCTTGATGTGCGCTGAGCCGATCGCATCGTCGCCGAGCTTGCGGCGCAGGCGCGAGACGCGCGAATCGATGGATCGATCGATTCCATCGTAGTCCAGTCCGCGCAGCGATTTGAGGATCTCGTTGCGTGGCAACACGCGTCCGGCGTTACAGGCCAGCAGCCAGAGCAAGTCGAACTCCGCCGTGGTGAGGTCCACTTTATTGTCGCCGATCTTCACGTCGCGCGAACTCTTGCTGATGCGTAGCTGGCCAAACTGTAGTACGTCGCCATTGGCGGCAATTTTTTCCTGCGTGGCTGAACGGCGCAGGATTGCCTTGATATGCGCCAGCAGTACCCGCGGTTGAACCGGCTTGGCGAGATAGTCGTCGGCGCCCATCTCAAGGCCAAGCACCTGGTCGATGTCCTCGTCGCGCGCGGTAAGCATGATGATCGGTACTTCCGACCCTTGGGTTCGCAACGCACGGCAGATGTCAAAACCATCCATGCCCGGGAGCATCACATCGAGCACAATCAGATGTGGCTGTTCCGCGGCGATGCGCGCCAGGGCCGCGTCGCCGCGATGCTCAATGGTTACCTGAATGTTGCGCTTGCCGAGATATTCAGCAGTAAGGCGCGCAAGTTCGACATCGTCTTCAATGACCAGTACGCGATAGGCTTGCCCGGTAGCTGTATGAAGGCTATCGGGATCGTGTTCGCGGCGTGGGGAGGATGCAAGGGAAGTGGGGGTCGTGGGGGATGGCATTGCGTATCCTTGCAGCATGGCTGTCTCCGACAGGATTGTGCAATTATCAAGGATACGTGGGGAAAAGTGCGCGTGTGTAGCGCTATGTAGCCAAATATCGCCAAGCGCCGGATCAGCCGGCACGTGACGCCTGGATAAATGCCGTGATATCGGCGGGTGAGTTCATCCACGCGGCGGCCGGCCAGTTATGCGGCGCGGACGTTACACCCAGGTAGCCATACAACGCAACGATTCCACGCATGCCGGCCGCATTCGCGGCATCGATATCGCGTACATCGTCACCAACATAAAGGCAATTTGCGGGATCGATCTTGATCAGCCCGGCAGCGTGCAAAAGTGGGTCAGGATGAGGTTTGGCGCGCGCACAGGTGTCACCGCAAACCACGCAGGCAGCGCGTGGCGAAATCCCCAGTGCGTCGAGCAGGGGAACGGTAAATCGCGTCGCCTTGTTAGTAACGATTCCCCAGGCAATGTCGCGCTGCTCAAGGTCATCGATGACATCGGCGATACCGTCGAACCATCGGCTGTCGATGCAGAGATTGCGCGCGTATTCTTCGTGAAATGCATCGCGCAAGGTAAGGAAATCAGCGTCGGCGGGTCTGATATTGAATCCCGCCTCAAGCATGCCGCGCGCACCGTTGGATACATGTGGCCGTAGTATCGACAGCGGTAGCGGTTCAAGACGGCGCTGGTGGCGGACGGCATTCAGTGCCCGCGCCAAATCCGGTGCGGTGTCCGCGAAAGTGCCATCCAGGTCAAACAGAACCGCGCGGACCGTCGCGCTGGACGCCAACTGCATGGTGTGAAATCAGGCGCGCAGCAGGTTGAGCGGTTTGAAATCGCGGTCGAATATTCCGCGAGCCGACCCGCCCCACCAATTTTCGATCATGGTCGTGTAAAGCGAGCGATAGTCGATGACCGGTGCCGGTCCATCGATGGAAAAGACATCGATCACCGGTATCGCCTCGCCATACAGCCCGCCGTTGACGCGGCCCCCTGTAACCATGTGCACGGAAGACCAGCCGTGGTGCGTTCCTCTTTCTGCGTTTTCTTTCGGGCTGCGGCCAAACTCATCATAGGTGGCGACCAACGTCCTGTCCCATCGGCCGATTTCCTGCATGCCATGTCGAAATGCGGCGAGACCGGTTGCGAGACGTTCAAGCGCTGCACCATGAAACTTGAGCTGGTTCCAGTGAGTGTCGAAGGCGTCGTGTTGATCGCCGTTTGCCGCATTGATCGTGATATGGACCACGGGCGGCGCCATGCCGGCGGCAGCGAGTTGTACCGTGGCTCTTAATGCATCGCCGAACTCGCCGACCGGAAATGGCGTTTTCAGTGAAACACGTTTGCTTTGCATGAATGATTTTGCCACCTCGCGAGCAGGTGTGGACGTCAAATACTGCGTACCTTCCACCTTCTGAAGCGCGAGCCATTCTGACGGATGCTGCATGTTTACAACGCGGACTTTGTTGCCGCGGAAAGGGCCCATTGGATCGCCTTCGCGAATATCGAGGTCACCGAAGCCAATTGCGTCAGGTGCCGGTCGTTGCCAACGGCATATGGCGGGCGGTGGAATTCGCGGTCAGCGCGCGGGTCAGCCAGACATCGGTAAGGTACTGGTCGATGCTTGCCACGGTGAACTGCATTTCCAGGTCCCGATAGTGCTGGTTGGTGACTTCCTGCTGACCGATGCCCTGAACAAGCGCCAGTTCACGCGATTCCCATAGCGGCATGATCGCGCTCATGCCAGGGTGAAAACCGTGCCGGTCAGTGATCTTGATGACCTGATCGCGCTTCAATGCGAGTGTTGGTCGCAGCTTCGCGTATCGCTCGTTGGTGTATGGCACGAACGTGTTGTACGAATCGTTGCCGCCTTTGAGATAGATCAAAACCAGCAAGCGGGATTCGGCATGCGTAGCAGGAGTGGCTGCGCTCGCAAACTGCCACGGCATTCCCAGCAGCGGCGCCGCGGAGGCGAGCGAGAGAAATTTTCGGCGACGGGGGTTCATGTTCACAAGGGTTTGTGGCAGGCCACGATGTAGTTTACTGACACATCACAGCCCAGCGCGTAGTGTTTGGTGATGGGATTGTAGGTCATTCCGGTGAACTCATTCACGGTCAGACCGGCATCGCGCGCCATGCCGGCCAACTCGGCGGGTGTGATGAAACGCCGGTACTCGTGCGTACCCTTTGGCAGCATGTTCAAAACATATTCAGCGCCGACGATGGCGAACAGGAATGATTTTGGATTCCGGTTTAGGGTAGAAAAGAACAGTTGCGCCCCTGGCTTGGCTAATTTGGCACAGGCTAGTACCGTTGATGCCGGATCCGGAACATGCTCAAGCAATTCCATGCACGTGACGCAGTCGTAGCTGCCCGGTTGTTCGCGCGCGATATCCTCGGCCGCGATCAATCGGTAGTCCACCGTTTGTCCGCTTTCGAGTAAATGCAGTTTTGCAACGTTCAGGGGTTTTTCAGAAAGGTCGATGCCGGTCAC
This sequence comes from Betaproteobacteria bacterium, assembly GCA_016720925.1. Lineage (NCBI taxonomy): Bacteria > Pseudomonadati > Pseudomonadota > Betaproteobacteria > Betaproteobacteria bacterium. Next base: position 227,906 of record JADKJR010000004.1, read on the forward strand.
GATCGCGCCCTTTGCGGCCATGCTTTCGGCAAGAATGCCGCCGCCGCAACCGATGTCGATGACGCGCTTGCCGGCGAGTCCCACGAGTCGATCGATGTAATTCAATCGCAGTGGATTGATTTCGTGCAGCGGTTTGAATTCGCTGTTTGGGTCCCACCAGCGGGTTGCCAACGCGCCAAACTTGGCAAGCTCTGCAGGGTCGACGTTATCGTGTGGGTGGGTATGTGTTGTCATGATAATTTAAGTATTTTTCGTCAGTGTTCTTCAAACCGCTGTTGCCACATCGCGGCTTTGGCGTTGAGTTCGTTGAGATCAAGTTTAGTAAGGACGCGATTGTCAAGCAACAGTTCCCCCGCAACCCAGACATGCGAAACGTGTTCGCGGCTGGCGGCATGGAACAGGTGCGATACCGGATCATAGACCGGCTGCGTTTCTACCGATGACAAATCGATGGCGGTCAGGTCTGCGGCTTTGCCGGGAACGATCGAACCAATTTCACTTTCCCATCCGAGAGCGGCCGCGGCATTGAGTGTCGCCATTTCCAATGCCTGATGGACCGGCAACGCCGAGGCATCGCCGGTAACACCTTTCTGCAGCAGGGTCGCGAGGCAAGTCTCGGCGAGCATGTCCAGCCGATTGTTACTGGCGGCGCCATCGGTGCCGACGCCAACGTTTACGCCGGCGTCGAGCAACGCCTTGATCGGCGCGATTCCGCTTCCGAGTTTGAGATTGGACGCCGGGCAATGGGCGACGTGAACGCTGCGTCGCGCGAACAACTCAATTTCTTGCGGTGTAAGGTGAACGCAATGCACGGCGATCAGGTTCGGCCCAAGTATCCCCAGTTGTTCCAGGCGCGCGATCGGCCGGCAGCCGTGGTCCCGTTCGCTCTGTGTCAATTCATCCGCCGTTTCGTGAATGTGCATCACGATCGGGAAATCGGCTTCCTGCGAGATGGTCAGGATGTGCTCGAGCGTCCTGTTTCCAACGGTATAGGGCGCATGCGGCGCCAGCATCAGTTTCAGGCGCGCATCGTTGGCGAATTCGTCGCGCGGCGCAAGACACTTGGCGATATACGCTTCAGCATCTCCGGCGTAGGGCGTCGGAAAGTCGATGATCGCTCCGCCAAGTGCGGCGCGCATGCCGGCTTTGCGCGCCGCGCGGGCAGCAACGTCGTGATAGAAATACATGTCAGCAAAACAGGTCGTACCTGAGCGGATCATTTCAGCCGCAGCCAGTTCTGTGCCGTCGAATACATAAGCTTCGGACAGGTGCTTGAGTTCAGCGGGCCAGATATGATCGTTGAGCCATGTCATCAGTGGCAGGTCGTCGGCGAGGCCGCGCATCAGCGTCATCGCCGCATGGGTGTGCAGGTTGATGAGACCGGGAATCAACACGTGATGCGGTAGCGAAATCTCTTCGGCATGCTGGAATTGGCTGCGGGCTTGTGCGGCCGGCATCAGGGCGGAAATGCGACCGTTGTCAACGACCACCGCGTGGTCAGTAAGAATGGTTGCCCAGGGGTTCGACGGGAACCAGCCAACGTGGTGCGATGATCTGTGTGCTTGTCATGGTGTTGCCATGTGGTTGCCGCGTCGTTACCGCGTAGTTGCCATAATCCCGTCTACAAACAAAAAGCCCCGCACGAAGCGGGGCTCTTGTCGAACATTGAATAGCTTACTTCGATGTTACGCCTTTGAACTCTATGTCCACACGGCGATTCTTGGCGCGACCTTCGCCGGTCTTGTTGGTGGCGACCGGTTGGGTTTCACCTTTGCCCAGCGTCGTGATCTTCGCTGCCGCAACTCCCTTGGATACCATATATTCCTTGACGGAAGTGGCACGGCGCTCGGAAAGTTTCTGGTTGTACGAATCAGTACCGATTGAATCTGTATGACCTGTTGCGATAACGATTTCCACGTCAATTCCCGCCATCTTCGCCACGGCGTCGTCGATCGACTTCTTGCCAGCAGGCTTCAGTACGGACTTGTCGAAATCGAACAGGGCTTCTGCCTGGATGGTGATGGCCTTCTTGACGGAAGCAGGAGCAGCCGGTGCGGCCGGAGTAGCGGGAGCGGCCGGGGCTGCGGGTTTCGCCGGCTCAGCAGGCTTTGCTGGCACAGCGGGTTTTGCCGGTTCCGCTTTCTTTGTGGTGCAATCCGGGTGATTGATGCCACTGGACAATACACAATTTCCGGAGGCGTCTCGTATCGGGGCACCCGAAGAATCAGTCACGACCGGCAGGTCGTTTGCGTACGCGACGCTAACGACAGCAACCGAAGCGGCTGCGAGGAATTTGGCGAACAGGGAACTCTTCATTTCGTACTCCCAAGAGGATTGAAGGAATTATTGTCGTTAAAAGCGGATTTGGGGGCGAATCTTTATAAATTACTGACGAAATCATACACGAATCGATTTGCCAGACACAACCTTACGTTGGTGGATTTGCAACGCGCATGGTGTCGAAGTTGCAAATAAACAACAAGAAAAGTGACATTGGTGCAATTTGACGCGGAAACACAACCTGTGGTGTGCGTTAGCGGTGACATGACCAAACGCCTTGTGGTTTTGCACGAAGGAATGTTCTTTTGACGGACGTTATGCTAAAATTAAGTGTTATCCGGCCTAAAAAGCCATTATAAATCAAGTTCTTACAGAAGAGCAACCTCGTGACTGAACCGCTATTGCCGCAATTCGCCAAAGAAACCCTTCCTGTCAGTATCGAAGAGGAGATGCGAAAGAGTTTTCTCGATTATGCGATGAGCGTAATTGTTAGCCGCGCCCTGCCGGACGCGCGCGATGGATTGAAGCCCGTGCACCGGCGTGTGCTGTTTGCCATGCAGGAAGTCAACAACGTCCATAACCGCCCTTACGTCAAATGTGCGCGAATCGTCGGTGACGTTATGGGCAAGTATCACCCGCACGGTGACACGGCCATCTATGACACGATGGTGCGGATGGCGCAGGATTTTTCGCTCCGCTACATGCTGGTCGATGGTCAGGGAAACTTTGGCTCGGTCGACGGTGACAATGCCGCAGCTATGCGCTACACCGAGTGCCGGATGCAGAAGATTGCCTCGGAACTGATGGCGGATATTGATAGTGAAACCGTCGACTTTGGTCCCAACTACGACGGCAAGGAACAGGAACCGCTGGTGCTTCCGGCGCGCTTTCCCAATTTGCTGGTGAATGGCTCAACCGGTATTGCTGTGGGAATGGCGACCAACATTCCGCCACACAATTTGTCTGATGTCATCGACGCATGCCAGGTAGTCCTGGCGAATCCCGCAGTGGATATCGAGGACTTGATTCAGATCGTGAAGGCGCCGGATTTTCCGACGGCCGGAATCATTTACGGGCTCGATGGCGTGCGTGATGGTTATCGCACCGGGCGCGGACGCTGCATCATGCGCGCCCGGTGTCATTTCGAGGATCTCGAGAAAGGTGGCCGCCAAGCCATCATCATCGACGAATTGCCATACCAGGTAAATAAGGCGAACCTGCTGGTTCGCATCGGCGAATTGGTGCGCGACAAAAAGCTTGAAGGAGTTTCGGACCTGCGCGATGAATCGGATAAATCCGGCATGCGCGCGGTGATCGAATTGAAGCGCGGTGAAGTCCCGGAGATTGTGCTGAACAATCTCTACAAGATGACGCAAATGCAGGAATCGTTCGGCATGAACATGGTTGCGCTGGTCGCGAACCAGCCGCGCCTGCTCAACCTGAAACAGTTCATTGAGGTTTTCCTTCGCCATCGCCGGGAAGTCATCACACGCCGCACTGTGTTCGAATTACGCAAGGCCCGCGAACGCGGGCATGTGCTCGAAGGTCTCGCGGTTGCGTTGTCGAATGTCGATGAGATTATCGAACTGATCAAGAAATCGGCGAGCCCGGCGATTGCCAAGGAAGGCTTGATGAATAACATCTGGCGTTCAAAGCTCGTCGAGGAAATGCTAACAAGGGCGATGGCGGATCAATATCGTCCGGAAGGATTGCACAAGGATTTCGGCTTGCAGAATGACGGCTATCGCCTCTCGGATGCACAGGCACAGGCCATTCTGGAATTGCGATTGCAGCGCTTGACCGGTCTGGAACAGGACAAAATCGTTTCAGAGTACAAGGAGGTCATGGAAACCATCACCGACCTGCTGGACATTCTGTCCAAGCCGGAACGCGTGACGGGCATGATTTCCGAGGAACTCAGGGTCATCAAGGAGCAGTTCGGCGACAAACGTCGGTCGGAAATCGTCAACAACGGCCAGGAAATGTCCATTGAGGATTTGATTGCCAACGAGGAAGTGGTCGTAACGATGTCGCATGCCGGCTACATCAAGTATCAGGCGGTGGCAGACTACCGTGCACAGAAGCGCGGTGGCCGTGGCAAACAGGCAACCGCGATGAAGGAAGATGACTTTATCGACACGTTGTTTATCGCCAAGACACACGACTACGTACTATGTTTTTCGAATAAAGGGCGCGTGTACTGGGTAAAGGTGTACGAAATTCCGCAGGGCTCGCGAGCATCGCGTGGCAAGCCGATCGTGAATATGCTGCAAATGCAGCAAGGTGAAAAGATCAGCGCGGTATTGCCCGTGCAGGAATTCGCCGAAGACAAGTTTGTGTTCTTTGCAACCAGCGAAGGCGTGGTCAAGAAAACTGCCCTGTCCGACTTTGGCAACCCGCGCAAAGCCGGCATCATCGCCATCGCGCTTGACGAGGGTGACAACCTGATTGGCGTTGCGCTGACAGACGGAAAATACGATGTCATGTTGTTCTCAAATGAAGGCAAGGCCGTACGCTTTGAAGAAAGCGACGTCAGATCCATGGGACGCGATACCCGCGGTGTGCGCGGCATGAATCTGGCGAAGGGCGGCAAGGTCATCTCGATGCTGGTGGCCGAGAATGAACAGGATTCGGTACTGACCGCGACCGAGCATGGTTATGGCAAGCGTACTGCAATATCCGAATACACGCGTCATGGCCGCGGCACACAAGGCATGATCGCGATCCAGACCTCGGCACGCAATGGCAAGGTCGTGGCCGCGGTGCTGGTGCGGCCCGAAGATGAGATCATGATGATCACGACCGGTGGCGTGCTGATACGTACCAAGGTGCAGCAGATCCGCGAAATGGGTCGCTCCACGCAGGGCGTGACATTAATTAACCTCGATGACGGCCAGAAGCTCTCCGGATTGCAGAAGGTGGTCGAATCGGACGAGGAAGACGAAGCGTGAACTCGCTGAAACGGTTCCGCGCCGACCCGTGCCGGGAGGGATCCGGTATTTCCGCGTTCACTTCGATGGGCGCGGTGAAACGGGCGGGCAAGTAATGTCTCGTGTGTTCAATTTTTCCGCAGGCCCTGCGGCGATTCCCGAAGAGGTGTTGCGACAGGCGCAGGCCGAATTGCTGGATTTTCACGGCACCGGAATGTCGGTCATGGAGATGAGCCATCGCGGCAAAGTTTTCATGGAGGTGGCCGCTGAAGTTGAGCGCGATTTCCGCGAACTCCTCGCGATCCCGGCGAATTACAAGATCCTGTTCCTGCAGGGCGGCGGCAAGGGTGAATTTTCGCTGGTGCCGATGAACCTGCTCCGCGGCAGGCACAAGGCGGACTATGTGAACACCGGCCACTGGTCGGCGGGTGCGATCAAGGAAGCACGTAAGTATTGTGAAGTCGCCGTCATCGCCTCAAGCGAGGACCGGAAGTTCACCTACGTGCCGAAGCAAAGTGTCTGGAAATCGAACAAGGACGCGGCTTACCGGCATATTTGTACCAATGAAACCATTCACGGTGTTGAATATTTCTGGACGCCGGAAATTGACGATGATGTGCCGCTGGTGGCCGACACCTCTTCACACATCATGTCGCGGCCGATGGATGTGTCGAAATACGGTTGCCTGTATGGCGGCGCGCAAAAAAACATTGGCCCCTCAGGCCTCACCTTTGTCGTCGTCCGCGAGGATTTGCTTGGCGGCGCACACCCGATGACGCCCTCGGTTTTTGACTATACCCAGCAAGCCGCCAATGACTGGATGTTGAATACGCCGCCAACCTTTGCCGTATATTTGGCGGGCCTCACCTTCAAGTGGCTCAGGAAGCAGGGCGGCCTTGTTGGAATGGAAAGGCAGAATATCGAGAAAGCCGGCATGCTGTATGGCTGTATTGATCAATCGGGTGGCTTTTATCGCAACGACGTCGCGGTTGATGATCGCTCGCGCATGAACGTGCCGTTTTTTCTCAAGGATGAATCGTTGAACGCTGCCTTTCTGGAACAATCAGCGAATGCCGGATTGGCTGCTTTGAAGGGCCACAAAGTGGTCGGGGGCATGCGGGCATCGCTTTATAACGCCATGCCCATGGCCGGGGTTGCGGCGCTTGTAGCGTTCATGCAGGACTTCGCCACGCGCAATGGCTGATTGAGCGGTTGCTCTACCGTCCGTATTGCCAATACTTCGTATATTGATCGCGGCAATTGCATCGTTTTCAGTTAAATTACCGGTAATGTTGCGTGCAGTTTTTTGCCCGGTTTAGCCCCTGTTGAAAATATCCATTCGATGTCCGACGATCTTTCCAAACTTCGCGCCCAAATTGATGCCCTCGACGAGCAAATCCTCGCCAGCCTGAATGCGCGCGCGGCACTTGCGCGCAAGGTGGGATCGCTCAAAGTCGGGCAGGCCTATCGTCCCGAGCGCGAAGCGGAAGTCTTGCGCCGCATTCAGAAGTTGAATGAAGGTCCGCTTCCGGATGAAGTCGTCGCGCGACTGTTCCGCGAAATCATGTCGGCGTGTCTGGCGCTTGAACGTCCGGTCACGGTCGCGTATCTGGGGCCGCAAGGCACCTTCAGCGAACGCGCGGCGGTAAAGCACTTTGGCGAAGGCGGCGTCACCGTGCCGTGCGCAAGTATCGACGATGTCTATCGCAGTGTCGAATCGGCGGCGGCGGATTTTGGTGTCGTGCCGGTGGAAAACTCGACAGAAGGTGCTGTCGGTCGATCGCTCGATCTGATGCCGCAAACACCGCTGAAAATCTGTGGCGAGGTGCTGATTCGCATTCACCACCACCTGATGGCGTCCGATATTGCCGAGTACCCGGCTATCCAGCGCGTGTTTTCGCACGGTCAATCGCTGGCCCAGTGCCACGAATGGTTGAACGCCTACCTGCCGCATGCCGAGCGCGTAGCCGTTGCCTCTAACGCGGAGGCCGCGCGCCGCGCATCGCTGGAGCCTTTCTCGGCGGCGGTTGCCGGTGAAATGGCGGCCGAGCACTACAAGTTGACCATCCTGGCTTCCAATATTGAAGACGAGCCCAATAACACCACCCGCTTTCTGATCCTCGGAAATTACGAACCCAAGCCCACGGGAAAGGACAAAACCTCGCTGGTACTCTCAGCCGCCAATCGGGCAGGTGCGGTGTATGAAATGCTGACGCCATTTGCGCAGCGCGGTGTGTCAATGAGCCGGTTCGAGTCGCGTCCGTCGAAAGTGGCGGTGTGGGATTACTTGTTTTTCGTCGATATCGACGGTCATCAGGACGATGCCAATGTCGCTGACGCGTTGGCCGAGTTGCGCAAGATCGCGGGCTACGTGAAGGTGCTTGGCTCTTATCCGGTTGCGGTCATATAAAAGCTATTTGCCACGGATCACACGGATAAGGTCGGACAAAAGCAAGTTTGTCCGTGCGAGTTTTTCTGTCGATCTGACTTTATCCGTGAAATCCGTGGCCCGTCTTTGATCTTTCCATTCCAAAATGAACCTCACCGATCTCGCTCCCGAATACATCCGCTCCATCGCTCCGTATCAACCCGGAAAACCGATTTCCGACGTGGCGCGGGAACTGGGAATGGAGGAAGCGGACATCATCAAACTCGCATCCAACGAAAATCCGCTTGGCCCTTCACCAAAGGCAATTGAAGCCATCAAGAAAGCGCTGAACGATCTGGCGCTGTATCCCGATGGCAGCGGCTTCGCATTGAAAGAAGTCATCTGCCGTAAATTTGGCGTGAGGCCCGAGCAGATAATTCTAGGCAACGGCTCCAATGATGTTCTTGAACTCGCCGCACGAACCTTTCTGGCGCCGGGTACATCCGCGGTGTATTCCCAACATGCGTTCGCGGTTTATCCGCTGGCGACACAGGCGGTTGGCGCCACCGGCATAGAAGTTGCTGCGATGGAATTCGGCAATGATCTGGATGCCATGCTCGCCGCCATTCGAACTGACACACGCATTGTGTTTCTGGCCAATCCCAACAACCCGACCGGTACGTTTGTGGTCGCGGACAAGTTGCATGCATTCCTGAAGCGGGTGCCTGCCAATGTGCTGGTGGTACTCGACGAAGCCTATACCGAGTACCTGGACGCAACGCTTGCGTATAACAGCGTGCCCTGGCTCAAGGAATTTCCCAATCTCATTATCTCCCGCACGCTTTCCAAAGCCTATGGATTGGCGGGCTTGCGGGTCGGCTTCGGGCTTGCGAATGAAAACCTCATTGCGCTAATGAATCGTGTGCGTCAGCCGTTCAATGTCAATCACCTCGCCATGGTCGCCGCGACCGCCGCGCTCGACGATGATGAATTTATCGCGAGGAGCCGCCAGGTCAATTCCGACGGCATTGCATACCTTGGCGCGGAACTTTCGAGGCGGGGCATTGCGGTTATTCCTCCCTACGGAAACTTCATCACCTTCAGGGTCGGAAGCGGTGAAGTGGATACGAATGCGAATGCGGTATTCCATGCGCTCCTGAAACAGGGCGTAATCGTTCGCCCCATCGCCGGATACGGCATGCCGGACTGGTTGCGTGTGACCATTGGCACCCGTGCCCAAAATGATCGGTTCCTCACGGCGCTCGATCAGGCGACGCGGAAGGCAGCCTAGGTGGGTACCGAAAGTGAAACACTAGCATTGGCGAACCTTTCAGGCCAAAAATGGCTGGAAACGCCCGCCAGTCGGACACTTAGGCTCCGGAAATGCTGAATATTGCAATTGTCGGCCTTGGATTGATTGGTGGCTCCGTCGCACTTGCGTTGCGTAATGCATGGCCAGAAGTCAACATCACAGCCTTTGACCGCGATGAATCGCAACTGGATCTGGCGCTGCGCAGTGGTGCCATTGATTCATGCGGATCGACTTTCGCCGCAATTGAAGGGGCGGATATCGTCTTTGTGTCGGTACCGGTCGCGCAGACGGCGGTGGTGTTTGACGCCATGTTCCCGCATCTGCGTGCGAATACCGTGGTGACGGATGTCGGCAGCACCAAGCAGAGTGTGATCACTGCGGCCCGCGTGCATCTCGGCAATAAAATCTCGCAATTCGTTCCCGGGCACCCGATTGCCGGCCGGGAGCATGTCGGTTTCGCGGCGGCGGCATCCGAACTTTTTGAAGGTAAGAACGTCGTCCTGACACCGCTCGCGGAGAATGTGCCGGCGGCGATCGAACAAGTTCGTTCATTGTGGCGTGCCTGCGGCGCAAATGTCGTCGAAATGCCCGCGAAAACGCACGATGAAATATTCGCGGCGGTGAGCCACCTTCCGCATTTGCTGGCGTTTGCTCTGGTTGATGAATTTGCCTTGCGACCGAACGCGAAAAACCTGTTTTCCTTCGCGGCCTCGGGATTTCGCGATTTCACCCGCATCGCCAGCTCGTCGCCAGAAATGTGGCGCGATATTGCGCTCAACAACCGCGATGCGGTGGTCGCGGAGTTTGACCGCTATCTCGCGCACGCAAAACAATTGCGTGATGCGCTGGCCGCGGGAGATGGCGCGGCCATCGAAGTGCTGATGGCGCGTGCCCGGGAGGCCCGCGACAAATGGCTGGCCGGCGAGCTCGATCATTTTCGCGATGAATCGGCATGAGTACGTATCCGTCGTCGCTTGCGCTTGCGCCATGCATGCATGTGGAAGGCGACATCACTTTGCCTGGCTCAAAAAGCATTTCCAACCGCACCCTGTTGCTGGCTGCGCTTTGCGATGGCGAAACGATTGTGCGCGGCTTGCTGAAATCAGATGATACGGACGTAATGCTGGCCGCACTGCAAAAGCTCGGTGTGCGCATTGACACGTTGGCGCGGGACGACTATCAGGTGTTCGGTTGCGGAGGAAGTTTTCCGGTGAAGGAAGCCGAGCTGTTCCTCGGCAACGCCGGTACGGCATTTCGGCCCCTGACCGCGGCGTTGGCTTTTGGCGATGGACATTACACGTTGAGCGGCGTGGCGCGCATGTACGAACGACCGATTGGTGATCTGGTTGATGGGCTTGCTGAACTTGGGGGGCAGATTCGATATCTGAAAGCGGCAGGTTATCCGCCGCTTGAAATACTGCCGTACCGGCCGGCAATTTCGTTCGTGGCAAACGTTCGCGGCAATGTTTCCAGCCAGTTTCTTTCCGCGTTGCTGATGGCGCTTCCGCTGTTGAGCCGCGATGTTCGCGTGCAAGTGGTCGGTGAGCTGATTTCCAAACCTTACGTCGATATCACGTTGAATCTGCTCGCGCGATTTGGTGTGAACGTTGTGCGCGAAGGGTGGAGCGCCTTTGTCGTTCCCGCTGAAAGCCGTTTTCAAAGCCCGGGGACAATTCACGTTGAAGGCGACGCATCGTCCGCGTCATATTTTCTCGCCGCGGGCGCCATTGCTGGTGGACCGGTACGCGTGCATGGCGTCGGCAAGTCCAGCATCCAGGGTGATGTTCGTTTTGCGGAAACGCTTGCACGGATGGGGGCGCGTATCGAAATGGGAGATGACTGGATCGAAGCCCGGGCGCCGGCGACAGGAAAACTTCAGGCGATTGATGCGGACCTGAACCACATTCCAGATGCCGCCATGACCATCGCGATGTGTGGCTTGTTTGCCACCGGGCCGACTGTGATTCGAAACATCGGCAGCTGGCGCGTGAAGGAAACGGATCGTATTGCCGCGATGGCCATCGAATTGCGCAAGGTCGGCGCAACCGTGGATGAAGGCACCGATTACATACGAATCACGCCGCCCAAGCACCTGACGCCGAATGCAACCATCGATACCTACGACGATCACCGCATGGCAATGTGTTTTTCGCTCGTGTCGCTGGGCGGGGTGCCAGTGGTGATTAATGAGCCTGGCTGCGTAGCAAAAACTTTTCCTGATTATTTCAAGGTGCTGGCTTCGTTGACTGAAGGCGCGCGGACTTGAATCAGCCGTTGAATATCCCGGTGATTGCGATTGATGGCCCCACGGCGTCGGGCAAAGGTACGGTTGCGCAGAAAGTCGCCAATCGTCTTGGCTTTCACTATCTCGACAGCGGGTCGCTTTATCGGTTGGCGGCGTTGGCCGCGCAACGCGCTGGTCTCGACCTTGTTGACGAGATTGGCGTGGCGAATTTGGCGGGCAGACTTGACGTCACTTTCGGAGACGACAAGGTATGGCTGAATGGGCAGGATGTCACCGACGAAATCCGAACCGAGGCCGTCAGCCAGAAAGCGTCGTGTGTTGCGGCATTTCCTCATGTTCGCGAAGCCCTGCTGAAGCGCCAACGTGATTTTCGAGTTGCCCCGGGATTGGTATGCGACGGACGGGATATGGGCTCCGTAGTGTTTCCCGATGCGACAATCAAGTTTTTCTTGACAGCAAGCGTTGAGGCTCGCGCCGAAAGACGCACTAAGCAGTTGAAACAAAAAGGAATGTCTGCGATAATGCGCGACGTTGTGAAGGAACTGCGTATTCGGGATGAAAGAGATATGAGTCGTCCGGTCGCGCCGCTGAAGCACTTTCCTGACGCCTATCTCATTGATACGACTGACATTTCTGCCGATGATGCGGTTGAAAAAGTCCTTGGTCTGTATCGAAATTGCGGATAGGTGTTTGATCGAATGCCGTTTTTTCCACGCTGCATTCGTTTGAATGAAGCCGATACCTCCCCAGACAGCGAGTTTTTTTGTAGCAAGGTGCCCGCTTTCCCATAGAAAACGGGTGTTTATTAACCGTCACATTCCGCCTGGATTGTGACTTAACCGAAGGTGCAGTCTCCATGTCCGCAACAGCCCAAGCAGTCAAGCCTCCCAAAGCCCCCAAGATTCCCCACCCGGTCGACAGTTTCGCCGCGTTGTTTGAGGAAAGCCTCACGCGCCAGGAAATGCGAATCGGTGAAATGATCACCGCCGAAGTGGTGCTGGTCGATCAAAATATCGTTGTTGTGAACGCCGGATTGAAATCCGAGAGCGTGATCCCCGTTGAAGAATTCAAGAATGACAAAGGCGAGCTCGAAGTAAAAGTAGGCGACTTTGTCACGGTTGCCATCGAAGCCCTCGAAGACGGCTATGGCGCCACCAAGCTTTCCCGCGAACGCGCGAAGAAACTCGCTGCCTGGCATGAACTCGATGTCGCGCTGGACAAGGGCACCATCATCACCGGCATGGTTTCCGGCAAGGTCAAAGGCGGACTGACGGTTATGGTCAACGGCATCCGCGCGTTCCTGCCGGGTTCATTGGTTGACACCCGTCCAATGAAAGACACCTCCGCGTTTGAAGGCAAGGAACTCGAATTCAAGGTCATCAAGCTCGATCGCAAGCGCAATAACGTGGTGGTCTCGCGTCGCGCAGTGATGGAAGCCTCGGCCGGCGTTGAGCGCCAGGCGCTGCTGGAGACGCTGAAGGAAGGCGCCATCGTCAAGGGTATCGTCAAGAACATCACCGACTACGGCGCGTTTGTGGACCTGGGCGGTATCGATGGTCTGTTGCATATCACCGATCTCGCATGGCGTCGCGTGAAGCATCCGTCGGAAGTATTGAATGTAGGCGATGAAGTCGAAGCCAAGATCCTCAAGTTCGATCAGGAAAAGAACCGTGTCTCGCTCGGCATGAAGCAGTTGGGCGATGATCCATGGACGGGCCTGTCGCGCCGCTATCCGCAAAGCACGCGTTTGTTCGGCAAGGTGACCAACCTCACCGACTACGGCGCGTTCATCGAGATCGAAGCCGGCATCGAAGGCCTGGTACACGTTTCCGAAATGGACTGGACCAACAAGAACGTGCACCCCGCCAAGGTGGTTTCGCTGGGTGATGAAGTCGAAGTCATGATCCTCGAAATTGACGAAGAGCGTCGTCGTATTTCACTTGGCATGAAGCAGTGCATGGCAAACCCGTGGGATGAGTTTTCGATGTCCCACAAGAAGGGCGAAAAAGTCAAAGGTACCATCAAGTCGATCACCGACTTCGGTGTGTTCATCGGCCTGCCGGGTAATATCGACGGTCTCGTCCACCTTTCCGATCTTTCCTGGAATGTTGCCGGCGAAGAAGCTGTCAAGAACTTCAAGAAGGGCGACGAGCTGGAAGCGGTTGTGTTGGCCATCGACGTCGAGCGTGAACGTATCTCGCTCGGCATCAAACAAATGGACGACGATCCTTTCACTAACTACACCGCGATCAATGACAAGGGCACGCTGGTAAGGGGTACCGTCAAGTCGATCGATGCCAAAGGCGCAACAATTGCGTTGACGGGTGATATCGAAGGCTATCTGCGCGCGTCGGAAGTTTCACGCGAGCGGGTTGAGGACATCCGCACGCACCTGAAAGAAGGCGACGAGATCGAAGCGGTAATCGTCAATGTCGACCGCAAGACGCGCAACATCAACCTGTCCATCAAGGCGAAAGATGCCGCTGAAGAAAAGGACGCCATGAAGAAAATGGTCGATGACGCGCCGAACAATGCGGGCACCACAAACCTGGGTGCGTTGCTGAAGGCAAAGATGAAGCAGGGCGAAAACAACTAAGAGCACGTTGATACGGGTGCCGCGCGAAAGCGCGGCACCTTTGTCTGCATGGCCCCATTGCGGTAACAACGATTTCAGGAATAGCCTCGTGAAATCCATGACCAAGTCTGAATTGATTGAAATCCTGAGTGCACGCCATAGTCAGCTTGCGCCCAAGGATGCCGAACTGGCGGTGAAGACGATGCTCGACGCGATGTCGCAGACACTTGCGCAGGGCGACCGAATTGAAATTCGCGGTTTCGGCAGCTTCGGCCTGAATTACCGGCCACCCCGGACCGGGCGCAATCCCAAGACCGGCGAAAAAGTGCAGGTGCCGAAGAAGTATGTGCCGCATTTCAAGGCGGGCAAGGAGTTGCGTGAACGCGTCGATCTGATCGATGATGCGGCCTATTCCGCCGCCTCGGTCGATGCTGCACACGGCGATTAGATGATCCTCCAATGTAATAGCCAGATGTGGAAACGCATCTGGCTTTTTTTTCGGGCATTTTGGTTACTCGCCGGCTGCGGGGGCGTTGCCAAGCTTACAATATTGCAACTCTCCACCAGGTGTTAGTCATGCAAATTCTGATCTGGATTGTGCGCGTCATCGTCATCCTTCTTTTTGTCTGGTTTGCGGCTAAAAATGCAGATCCGGTCGAACTGCATGGATATCTCGATTCGTCGCTGAAGGCGCCGCTCGCGCTGTTTCTGCTCGCATTTTTTGGCGGTGGCCTGCTATTGGGCTTGCTGGCTTCGTTGCCGAGCATCTTCAGATTGAAGCGCGAGGTTCGCAAGCTCAATCGCGCGCTCCAGCATAAGACGCGCGAGGCAGACGCGGTCTTGCCCGCATTGGCTACGACTGTTCCTGCGGCCACGACTGCGACCACGACCGCGAATATCAATAATGTTTGAGTGGTTGCCGTGGCTTTTTCTCGGTGCAATGGCCATCTTTGGAATGGGCTGGCTGGTAGCGCGAATCGACATCAAGCAGCTATTGCTGGAATCGCGCGCCATGCCGCAGTCGTATTTCAAGGGCCTTAATTTCCTTCTCAGTGAGCAGCCAGACAAGGCACTCGAATCTCTTATCGAAGTGACCAAGGCCAATCCTGAAGCCGTTGAGCTACAGTTTGCGCTGGGAAGCCTGTTCCGCCGTCGCGGCGAAATCGATCGCGCGGTCAGGGTGCATCAGGAGCTTTCCGAGCGGATGAATCTTGACGTCGAGCACCGAACCAACGCATTGCTGGAGTTGGCGCGGGATTACCAGAAGGCGGGATTGCTGGATCACGCTGAACGCATACTTCTGGATTTGTCGGCGAAACCCGCCGGCGACAGGCAGCAACAATCGCAAACGCTCAAGCACCTGTTGGACATCTACGTCCAGGAACGCGACTGGACAAAAGCCGTGGATGTCGCGGAGCGCCTGCGGGCCGGCGGCGATGCATCCGCGAACTCACGATCTGCCGGCGATCGTGAAAGCGAGGTCGATAGCAGTCCGGAAAGCGGCAATGACAATAAAAGAGCCGGTGCCCAGATGCGACGCGCCATCGCGAACTACCATTGCGAGCTTGCGCTCCAGGCGCAGCAGCAAGGCCGCATTGACGACGCTAAGCGGCATCTCGACGATGCGCTCAACGCAAATGCGAAATGCGTGCGCGCACATCTGATCCGTGTCGAATGCCTGGTTGCTGCGGGCCACCACGGTGACGCGATCGCCACGTGGCGCAAGATCAAGCAGCAGGATCCGGCCTATCTTGGCCTGATGGCCGAAAAGATTCTGTCGAGTTTCAAGGCCCTTGGCCAAATGCAGCAGGGGTTAGCCGAGTTGCGGTCCCTGCAGCAACAATACCCGGCCCTGGATCTGCTCAATGCCTTGTTTCATGTCACGCTTGAGGAGGACGGGCCTGAGGGCGCTTACGAACTGGTCAAAGACGATCTGCGCCGCAATCCCACGCTGGTTGGCCTAGACAGGCTGCTTGAGGCGCAAATACTCGCGGCGCCTGAGGACCAGAAAGCTGACCTGCAGGTATTGAAAAATCTTGTCCATACGCATTCGAGCCGGCTGGCAGTTTATCTTTGCGGCAGTTGTGGATTCAAGGCCAGGCAATTTCACTGGCAATGCCCCGCCTGCGGCGGATGGGAGACATTTCCGCCACGGCTGACGGCGGAATACGACACGGCGGAGCGGCACCTGTCCCGTTCACAGGCTGAGAAGGCGGCGCATGTGGAAAAGACCGCTCAATGATGAATCGTGGGGGCGACAGTATGAGAATGAACATGCGTAACAATGATCACAGGAGAAAACCGGTCATTGTCGTGCTTGATTTTCCGGACGCGGCAAGTGCCATGCGCTTGGTCGATCAACTCGATCCCGCGTTGTGCCGCGTAAAGGTCGGCAAGGAACTCTTTACGGCGACCGGTCCTGCGATCATTGAAGAATTGGTCAAGCGCCGTTTCGATGTATTTCTCGATCTCAAATTCCACGACATTCCCAATACAGTTGCCGGTGCCTGCCGGGCGGCGGCAAAGTTGGGTGTGTGGATGCTCAATGTTCACGCCAGCGGCGGGCGGGCGATGCTGGCCGCCGCGCGGGAGGCCATTGATTCCGCGGCCGGGCATAAACCCCTGCTTATCGGTGTCACGGTACTGACGAGCCTGAGTTCGACGGACCTCGCCGATATCGGTATTTGCGGTATCGGCGGCACCGCGCCAGACGCCAAGGCTCAGGTATTGCGACTCGCACAGCTTTGCTTCGATGCCGGACTGGATGGCGTCGTTTGTTCTGCCGAGGAAGCCCCAATGCTGAAGTCGGCTTTTCCTTTGACGAAAGCGTCGACCGGGAATTTCCTGAATGTCACGCCGGGCATTCGTCTGGCGGACGATGCAAAAGGCGATCAGCAACGCGTGGTGTCGCCGGTGGATGCGATTAAAATGGGTGCTGACTATCTGGTTATCGGCCGCAGCATTACACACGCCAAGGATCCCATTGCCAGATTGAACGAGATTAATAACCAACTGATGGCGCTCGACAAGGCGCCCGAAAAATAATCATGAAACTTACCGTTGTAGGAACCGGCTACGTCGGATTGGTGACAGGCGCATGTCTCGCGGATGTCGGCAATCGCGTGCTATGCATCGATATCGACCCGAAGAAGATTGACACGTTGAAATCCGGTGGCATTCCCATATTCGAGCCAGGTCTGAAGGAGATCGTCGCGAACAATGTCGCGGCCGGTCGTCTGAAGTTCTCGACTGATATCGCCGAAGGTGTCGCATACGGTGACATCCAGATGATCGCCGTCGGCACGCCGCCCGGCGAAGATGGTTCGGCCGATCTGCAATATGTGGTCGCGGCGGCGCGCAACATTGGCCGGCACATGACGAGCCCGAAGATCGTCATCGACAAGTCCACGGTCCCGGTTGGCACGGCAGATCGTGTTCGCGAGGCCATCGCGGAAGAATTGAAAGCACGCGGTGTCGATATCAAATTCTCGGTCGTCTCGAATCCGGAGTTTCTGAAGGAAGGTGCGGCGGTCGAAGATTTCATGCGTCCGGATCGCATCGTCATCGGCGCGGATGATGCGGAGACAATCGAGACCATGCGTAAAATGTATGCGCCTTTCCAGCGCAGCCATGATCGCCTGATGGTGATGGACGTACGTTCGGCGGAGTTGACCAAGTACGCCGCCAACGCGATGCTGGCGACCCGCATTTCGTTCATGAACGAACTTGCATTGCTGGCCGAACGATTGGGTGCGGACATCGAGTCGGTGCGCAAAGGCATTGGCTCCGACCCACGCATTGGCTATCAGTTTCTGTATCCGGGAATCGGCTATGGCGGCTCTTGTTTTCCCAAGGACGTCCAGGCCATGCAGCGTACGGCGACCGCCGCCGGCATGAATCTCATGTTGCTGGACGCGGTTGAGCGCGTGAACTATGCGCAGAAGCACGTACTGACGCAAAAAATCGTCAAGCGCTATGGCGAAAATCTTGCCGGCAAGACCTTCGCCCTGTGGGGCCTGGCATTCAAACCGAATACCGACGACATGCGCGAGGCGCCGAGCCTGGTGCTGATTGACGATCTCACGCAGCGCGGCGCGAAGATTGTCGCCTTCGATCCCGTCGCCATGGATGAAGCAAAACACCTCCTCGCGGGAAATGGAAACGTCCGATTGGCGGAGAGTGCCAACGACGCGCTTGCCGGCGCGGACGCGCTGGCCATCGTCACCGAGTGGAAGAATTTTCGTGCGCCCGATTTCGCTGCAATGAAAGCGGCACTCAAGACGCCGGTGGTTTTTGATGGTCGAAATCTTTACGAGCCGTCCAGCATGCGCGACCTTGGTTTCGACTACTACCCGATCGGTCGCGCGCAGGCGCAGGGCATTTGAACCGCAGATGCATTTCAGGAAGCGCCGATCAAAAACCAAAACACCAGCAATGGCGCGGTGTTTGGGCACAAAAGTGCCTGAGAAGCGCGCCAACTCTGGTGTTTGTCATTTAGTCTCAATGCCGTGCTAAAACTTCCGGACTGTTCCAACGCCCATGTCCTCGTCGTCGGTGACGTGATGCTGGACCGCTACTGGTTTGGCGATGTCTCACGCATTTCGCCGGAGGCGCCGGTGCCGGTGGTGCATGTTCAACGCACCGAAGAGCGTCCCGGCGGCGCGGCCAACGTTGCGCGCAATATCGTCTCACTTGGAGGCAAGGCAACACTTCTGTCAGTGGTCGGCGATGACGAGGCGGGACGCTCGCTGGCGGCGCTGCTGGAAAAAGAACACGTCGTCACGCTGTTTCACAAGGACGCACAATTGCCGACTACCGTGAAGCTGCGGGTAATCGGCCGCCAGCAGCAACTCTTGCGCATCGATTTCGAGACACCGCCTTCGCGCGAAGTACTCGAGGACAAGTTGGGCGATTTCGAGTCGCTGGTCGATGGCGTGGATGCGGTGATCCTGTCCGACTACGGCAAAGGCGGGCTCACCCACGTGTCGAAGATGATCGATGCCGCGAGACGCCATCGCAAACGCATCCTGGTCGACCCCAAGGGCGACGACTATTCCAAATATCGCGGCGCTACCTTGCTGACGCCCAACCGCGGCGAATTCCGCGAATATGCCGGGCGCTGGAAAAATGAAGTGGAGCTTGCCGGAAAGGCAGACAAGTTGCGACAAGAACTCGACATCGATGCATTGCTGGTCACGCGGTCGGAAGAAGGCATGACGCTTTTCACCGCGGAAGGTGCCGCACACGAACCCACCCGCGCGCGCGAAGTATTCGACGTTTCCGGCGCGGGCGATACGGTCATCGCGACGATGGGATTGATGCTGGCAGCAGGTGCATCGATGATCGACGCCATGCACATCGCCAATCTGGCGGCGGGAATTGTCGTCGGCAAGCTCGGTACGGCCACGGTGTCGCGCGAGGAAATGCTCGCCGAACTCACCTGAGATTACATAGGAACCACACAACATGACCTACATCGTGACCGGCGCTGCCGGGCTAATCGGCAGTAACCTGGTCAAGGCGCTGAATGATCGGGGCATTACCGATATCGTCGCCGTCGATAACCTGACCAAGGCCGACAAGTTCAAAAATCTCGTCGATTGCGAGATTGCCGAATACGTCGACAAGAACGATTTTCTCCAGGTCGTCGAATCGGGCGAACTTGGCGGCGACATCGACGCCATCCTGCATCAGGGCGCCTGCTCGGACACCATGGAAACAGATGGCCGCTACATGATGGAGAACAATTACCGCTATTCGTTGTCGCTGATGGAATGGTGCCAGGAGGAAGCAGTGCCTTTCCTCTATGCTTCGTCGGCGTCGGTGTACGGCGGCGGCACGGTGTTCTCGGAAACGCGCGAATGCGAAGCACCGCTGAACGTCTACGGCTATTCCAAGTTTCTGTTCGACCAGGCGGTGCGTCCGCTGTTGGTCAACGCCTCCGCGCAGATCGCCGGATTTCGCTATTTCAATGTGTATGGCCCGCGTGAAAATCACAAAGGCCGCATGGCCTCGGTTGCGTATCACTTCTTCAACCAATACCGCGCCAGCGGCAAAATCAAGCTGTTCGAGGGAAATGATGGTTATGCCAACGGTGAGCAGCGTCGCGATTTTGTATCGATAGAAGATGTTGTCAAGGTGAACTTGCATTTCCTTGATCATCCGGAACTCTCCGGAATTTTCAATCTGGGTACCGGTCGCAGCCAGACGTTCAATGATGTCGCGGTCGCAAGCATGAACGCCTGCCGCGCGCTCGAGGGCAAAGGTGCGCTTTCGCTGGATGAATTGAAGGCACAAGGTTTTATCGAGTACATCCCGTTTCCGGAGGCGCTCAAGGGAAAGTACCAGAGCTTCACCCAGGCCGATCCCGCCCGGCTGCGCGCCGCCGGCTACACGGAAGAATTCCTCACGGTGGAGCAGGGCGTGTCACGCTACATACCGTGGCTGGCTTCCGTCAGGTAGACGCGATTGATTCAACTGGTGTGTTTCCAATTGCATACTCGCAAGCCCATATAATGCCTGCGTGCCATGGCCTAAATCTCACCTGCCGCGTGATTCAAATCAGTCTTTGACGCGCCATTTTGTCGCCGCGCTTTTGCTGACATTTCATTTGTGGGTCTGCACGGCATCGAGCCCGGCCATTGCGCTCGATACCTTCAAACCGCTCAGTGACTTGACGCACCAATCCTGGTCGGTGGACGACGGCCTGCCGCACAGTACGGTGCGCAGCGTGGCGCAAACGCCAGATGGCTATTTATGGTTTGCCACGCATGAGGGCGCGGCGCGGTTCGACGGAATCGCCTTCACGGTCTTCAATCAGTTCAACGCGCCTGCCTTGCGGGGTAGCGGCGTGGCGACGCTTCTGGTGACCAAAAATGGCAGTCTGGTGCTGGGACTGCGCGACGCAGGCCTCGTCCGCTATTCGCAGGGCAAGTTTGAGGCGATTCGTCCGAAAGGAAACCTTCCTACGGGTACGGTCAATTTGCTGGCTGAGGATGGCGCGGGGAAGCTTTGGGCGGCGATTGGTTCAAGTGGCCTGGCACAAATAAGCAACGGCGAGGCGCGCGTTTTTACCGTCGCCGACGGACTGCCGTCAAATTCAGTTGCGGCGGCGACGGCTACATCCGACGGCGGGCTTTGGGTCGGTACAGATAGCGGACTCGCAGCATTTCGAGACGGCAGATTTGTTGTAAACCCCACCGGAACGTGGCTTGATTCGGCAAGCATTGCCGCGATTGTCGAAGATCGCGACAAGCGCTTGTGGATCGCGACCAACGGCCAGGGCATCGCCGTGCGTGACGGGGGACACCCGCACAACATCCGCCGCTTTGGACGTACGCAGGGATTGGCGACGGATGCCCTGACGCGTTTGCTGGTCGACCGTAATGGCGGCGTCTGGGTAGGCAGTCTTGAAGGTGTTTACCGGCTGACGGGAAATGCCTTTGAAAGATTCGCCACGCCCGACGGATTCACCAACAACAATGTGCGCGATATTTTCGAGGACAGCGATGGCAGTATCTGGATCGGTACGGACGGCGGCGTCAATCGCTTTCGCGACGCACGAATCGCAACGTGGGGCGTTCGCAAGGGCCTCACCGAAGAATTTTCGCGCGCCGTGCTCGAGGACCGAACCGGTCGGATCTGGGTGGCGACCGCGGACGGCTTGTTTGCCGTCACGGCTACGGGAGTGCGCCGATATGGCCGCGCGCAGGGGCTCATAAACGGTGCGGTGCTATCGCTGGCAGAGGATCCCAACGGGACGCTCTGGGTCGGCACCAATGGAGGGGGTATTCACCGTCTGGTGGGCGAGAATATCGAGCCGGTCTCGGTGAAATTCGGTATTTCAGTCGTGCCGGTGCGGGCGATTCTGGCGGCCAGCAACGGCACGCTGTGGGTGGGCACGAGTAACGGTCTCATCAAAGCATCCTGGAAAAGCGATGTGCCGGTCTCGCACATGCAGATGGACGCCGGGTTGCCCAGTGAACAAGTGAGTGCGTTGCTGGAAGACAAGGATGGTCGCATTTGGGTTGGCACACGTGGCGGCCTCGGCATCATTGAGCGCGGCGAATCGGCGCTCGTCGTCAAGTTGCCGGGCATGGAATCCTCGGTTCTCGCGCTCAATGCCGACATGGAGGGACGCATCTGGGTGAGTACCAGCGGCGGCCTTGCGTATGTGCAGCCCGGGCAGGCCGCATCCGATCATCGGGTGCGCCGCCTGTTGTCCAGCGAAGGCGTGCCGGAACAAACCTACTTCAGCGCACTCGACGACCATCTCGGCCAAATTTGGACTTGCGGAAATCGCGGCATCATCAAGATCTCGAAATCCCAATTGGCCGAGCTGGTCGCGGGAAAACGCCAGAAACTTGAGCCCGCGACCTATGGACGGTCAGAGGGCATGGCAACCGCGCAGTGCAATGGCGCCACGCAGCCGGCCGGCTGGCGTGCACGTGATGGCCGCTTGATGTTTCCCACCGCGCGTGGAATTGCGATTGCCGATCCGGCGCGCGAGGCCGGAATCGACCTGCGCGCGCCGCCGGTTCATATCAAGGAAGTCCTGGTTGATACCGAACGGGCGATTCCTGATGCAGCGGGGAGTATTAACGTGCCACCCGGCAAGCACCGGGTAGAAATTTCCTACGTGGGCCTGAGTCTTGCGGACCCGGAAAAAGTGCGCTATCGCTATCAGTTAAAAGGCTTCGATCCGGATTGGGTGGATGCGGGCCGTGAAGCAAAAGCCGTCTACACCAATGTTGGCCCGGGGAAATATCAGTTCAGTGTGCTGGCAGCCCGGGAAGGCGGCGCGTGGAGCGAACCGGGTGCAATGTTGACGCTGGAACATCTGCCGCGCTTTCATGAGACAACCTGGTTTCGCCTGCTCTTTGCAGTGGTATTCATCATGCTGGTATTCGTCATATATCGCGGGCGCATTGCACAATTGAATGCGCAACGCAGACGCTTGCAGCGCATGGTCGATGAGCGCACCCAGGATCTGGAATTGGAAAAGCAAAAGCTCGAAGCCACCAATAGTGAGAAAGCCCTCCTGCTGGTACAAGTCGCGGATGCAGCGCAAGCATATGAACGCCTGTCCAAGGAAGACAGCCTCACCGGACTTGGCAACCGCCGCGAACTGGATCGTATTCTTGCCCACGAGTTTGAACGTGCCGTGCGCAACGTCCGGCCTCTCACGGTAGCCCTGGCTGATCTCGATTTCTTCAAGAAAATTAATGACTTTTACTCGCATGCCGTCGGCGACGATGTGCTGCGCGAAGTGGCCAATATCCTGAAAGATGGATGCCGGAGTATCGACATGGTGGGCCGTTACGGCGGCGAGGAGTTCGTGCTGGTGTTGCCGGAGGCGGATCTCGATGTGGCGCGGCAAATTTGCGAACGCTTGCGGGCCGCCATTGAGGGCTTTGATTGGGCCAGCAAGAATCCCGGCCTGAAAGTCACCATGAGCTTTGGCCTGGCGACGCTCACGAATGAATCGAGCTACGAGCGGTTGCTGGCGCTGGCAGATGCGCGCCTCTATGACGCCAAGGCGGGCGGGCGCAATCGCGTTTGTGTGTAGTGATCACGATACCCGCCCATTCGCGCATTGTAACCCCAGCATTGGCGGGCGTTACGGGGCAAAAATGCCGAAAACGCCGCTACAGTGCTTGAGTTTTACTGATTTTCGCTATGATCATGAACGAAATAAAGGGCGCACCAACGTGCGCCCTGATTTTGCTAAATCAATCGCTTTACTTGCTGAGGCATTCCTTCTGGGCTTTCTTGTATTCGTCGCCCTTCAGGCCTTTGTTTTCTTTTGCGCAGGCGGCCATCTTTTTTTTCTGTGTGGTGGGCTTATCTGTGGTGGCGGCGGCCTTCGCGGGAACGGCATCTTTCGACAGGCATGCTTTTTGAGCAGCCTTGTAATCATCTCCCTTGAGACCTTTGTTTTCCTTCGAACAAGCGGCCATCTTGCTTTGTTGCGGCGTGGCTGCGAAGGCGGATGTGGCGAACAGGGGCAGAGCGACGAGAATTGCGACGATCAGTTTTTTCATTTCAGTTCCTCGAATAGTGGATGGCAGCGGTATGGCGGCCGGCTGAGCGATAACGCAAGCACCTGAAAACGCGTTGACGCCGCCTGCTTTCATTTGTGTTGTGCGTGATTCTTCACGTTCGCATGAGCGCAGGTCTCGGAATAAATGTCGCCGAATGATTTTTCAAGAGCGCCTTGACGGCTGATACATGGTGTCCGTCGATACTCCCGCTCGCATCAAGGTCAAACTGGAAATTGCCCGCCGTCACAAGTTGGCCGCCATGCGCCTTGATGGCACTGATATCCAATGCGTTCACGGCACGCGAACTGCTCACGTCGCCAACCAGAAATCCAATTGCCGCTTGCGCACCCGAGCCGCCATCGATGCCGGTGAACGAGACAATCGCGCGCTGGTTATCGGCGATACCGGTGAGCGTCACCGTGATATCGCGGCCGGAATACATTGGCGTCGCGTTACCAATAATTGCCAATGCGGAATTGGTGACGCTCGCCGAGCGAATAGTAAGTATCCCCCGGCTTTGTTGCCGGGGGATACTTACGGATCCTGACCGGTGGTGCTTTGTCCGAGTTGGCGTTATTCGTGGTCATGACCCGCCGCAACATGCCGCGGCGATCAACTCGGGTACAATTCCTGCAGCATCCAAACCAGAGACCGCATGAGTAGTGAAACCGAGGCCTTTAGTCCGCTTGCCAGCGTGGTATTCCTTGGGATTCCTGGGTTTGCGCACAAACCGGTCCCTGAACAAGCCAAACTCCGCACGCAACTGGATGCGGCGATTGCGTCCGCTTCCGTGCCGCTCAATGAGCAGGACCGAATCATCCTTGACGCGCTGGACGGTGCCGCCCTCGTTGTGCTGTCTGATCCGCGTGGCGCGCTGCAGGCCGCGCAACGTGCCGTTGCCTCCACTTCGGGTGGCCCGTTCGGGGTCGGTGTCAATCATGGTCCTGTAACGCTGTCGATGGGTGAGGGTGGCGAGTCGGGGTTGATGGGCGACGGCATCGACGCGGCCATGCGCATTGCCGCATTCGCGTCCGCGGGTGGTCTGGTGGTGTCGCGATCATTTCGCGATGTGCTGGCAGAAAGTGCGCCGGACCTCGCGGTGCAATTTCAGCCAGCGGGAACTTTTACTGACGCGCATGTCCGCGCGCATGAACTCTTTTCAATCGATGATGCGGCAACGCGCGCACGTGCTCGCCGGCGCATGGGAATGGTCATGCTCGCGTGTGTCGGAATACTGGCTCTCGGTGTCGGCGCGCGATTTGCGCTGCAGAGCCTGGTGGAATCCCGTCAGCCGGCATTTCTGGCATTCGACATTCGACCGCAGGGGGAGATCTTTATCGACGGTGTGACGAAAGGCCGGGCGCCCGCCGTAACGCGCGTGCAAGTCGCCGCCGGCCCGCACACGGTCGAGGTACGCCATGGGAAGTTTCCGCCGTTTGTGACCGAGGTGAACCTGAACCCGGGCGAGCAGTTGCAAGTGAAGCACTCTTTCATCGCCCCGGGGGCGAAGAAGAACCGCGGGATTCTGGAAGGGCTCAAGTTTTGGCAATAACCCGTCTGGAACTCAGTCATATCGGCCGATATCGCGTGCTCGAAGAACTGGGGCGCGGTGCGATGGGTGTCGTGCACAAAGCCGACGATCCCACACTTGGCCGTCAGGTGGCGGTGAAGGCGGTGCTGCTTTCGTCTGATGCCGCCGAATCCGCAGAATATCAGGCACGTTTTTATCAGGAAGCCAAGGCAGCCGGTGGGCTTAACCACCCGGGCATCATCACCATTTACGATACCGGGCGCGAAGGTAACTGGGCATACATTGCGATGGAGCTTCTGGAAGGCGTGGAACTGCGCGACCTGATGGCGGCGGGGCGCATGCCGCTGCCGCTGGTGTTGAGTCTCGCGGCGCAGGTCGCGAGTGCCCTTGAATTTGCGCACGAGCAAGGCGTGGTGCATCGCGATATCAAGCCCGGGAACATCATGGTATTGCGTGGTGACCACGCCAAGATCATGGATTTCGGTATTGCGCGGATGCGCGTCTCGGAGGTCAAGACGCAGGTGGGTCTGGTACTGGGCTCTCCAAAATACATGTCACCCGAACAAGTGGCCGGGCGCCGCGTCGATCATCGATCGGATGTTTTTTCGTTGGGTGTGGTGCTGTTCGAAATGGTGGCCGGCATGCCACCGTTTTCCGGAAATGACATCGGCGACCTGATGTACACAATTGTCAATACCTCGCCGCCGCGCGCCAGCCAGCTGAACCCTGCCGTGCCGGAATTCCTCGATCTCATCATCGCCAAGGCCTTGCAGAAAGATGTCAATGCGCGCTATCAGAGCGCGGGCGAATTGGCGGCCGATCTTGTCGCCTGCCAGGAGGCATTGGACGATGCCCCCGCGCCACCGCGGGAAATTGGTGAGACGACTATCCCGCTTGATGTCGCCGCGACCGTGCCGCGCCATGCCGGGGTCGCCAAGTCGGCGACGCATCGTTCAAGATTGCCGACGGAACGATTTCGAGTTGCCGATGCCAACGAAAATGCTCCTGGCAATGACGCGACTACGGTGCCGTGGCATGCGGACCCCGCATTCAATCCGCCCGCCACGCTATTGCTGCTTTCGCGCCGGTTCGATTCCGCGAAGGCGTTGGTGCGACTCGCGCAGCCATCGGTCGAGGACGTTACAAACCTGACAACAAGTTCAGCGTCGAATTCACGTCTCGCGCCACGGTTCAGGTACACGCGCAGCTGGGGGGTAGTTATCATGATCATCACGGCCATTGTTGGTGCGCTGGTCATTGCGTTGTACTGAACGCGGACTGACGAAACGAATTGACAAGCCTTACTCTCTTGCGCTGTCTATAGGATTTGTAGGACTCAAAGGACTCAAAGGACTCATAGGACGCATATGGATACACTGAAATCGAGCGCGGACGTACTGTTTATCTTGCTTGGCGCGATCATGGTATTGGCCATGCATGCCGGCTTCGCATTCCTGGAGCTGGGCACCGTGCGCCAGAAGAACCAGGTGAATGCACTCATGAAAATCCTGGTGGATTTCGCCATTTCAAGCATTGCCTATTTCTTCATCGGCTATAGCGTTGCCTACGGGATCAATTTTTTTGCCGGCGCTGAACAACTGGCTGCAAAGAGTGGTTACGAGCTGGTCAAGTTTTTCTTCCTGCTGACCTTCGCCGCTGCGATCCCCGCGATCGTGTCCGGCGGTATCGCCGAGCGCGCCAAATTCAATCCGCAACTGATTGCTACATTTCTGTTGGTCGGATTCGTCTATCCTTTTTGAAGGGATTGCGTGGAACCAGGCCCTTGGTATCCAGTCGACGCTGAAGAACTGGTTCGGCGCGGAGTTCCATGATTTTGCCGGTTCCGTCGTGGTACATGCAGTCGGTGGCTGGATTGGCCTGAGCGCCGTGCTGTTGCTGGGCCCACGCATGGGCCGCTACACCAAGGACGGAAACATCGCGGCACACCCGCCATCGAACATTCCCTTTCTGGCACTTGGCGCCTGGATATTGTGTGTAGGCTGGTTCGGTTTCAATGTGATGAGTGCGCAGACCATCGACAAAGTCACCGGGCTCGTCGCCGTCAATTCGCTCATGGCCATGGTAGGTGGCACGCTGGCGGGACTGGTTGCCGGCAAGAACGACCCCGGGTTCGTGCATAACGGTCCGCTCGCGGGCCTGGTCGCGGTGTGCGCAGGGTCGGACGTCATGCATCCGATTGGTGCTCTCGTTACCGGCAGCGTCGCGGGCACGCTGTTTGTTTTCATGTTTACCCAGGCGCAAAACCGCTGGAAGATCGACGATGTTCTTGGAGTGTGGCCGCTTCACGGTCTGTGCGGTGCGTGGGGTGGCTTGGCGGCGGGAATTTTTGGCGCAAAGGCGTTGGGGGGAATGGGTGGTGTGAGTTTCCTTAGCCAACTCACCGGCACCGTGCTCGGCATCTCGATCGCGCTCATCGGCGGGTTCGTGGTTTACGGCACGCTCAAGGCAATCGTCGGCATTCGGCTCGATCAAGAGCAGGAGTACGAAGGTACCGATTTGGCGATTCACAAGATCAGCGCGACGCCGGAGCGGGATTGATTGGTCCGCACAGCCGTCACGGTCGTGTGTTACCCCGCGTGGGTCGCGTAGCTCTTGGCATGTGGGATGGCAAGGCGGCAAATAGCCATATAGAGGCGGATACAAAACCCTAGCATTGGCGCGCATTCTGGCGTCAAATGCCACGGAAGCACCCGCCAGTGCTAGAGTTTGTGTTTTTTTTGCGAGGCGCACCTGATCGCACCTCGCTGGGGGCATTCGTCCTACAAGGGTTTGCGAATTCCGCTGATACGCCGCCGCGCGTCCGCGATTCAAAGTGTGTTGATACCTCGCGCACCTCAACACATTTTTACGTCAGGAATAGCCATGCGGCGCCAATCACTTCGTTTCCAGGCGCTGGCCTTTTTGGCCAGCGCAACAATTATTGCCTTTAGCGGCTGGGCCAATGCGGATCCTCCATCGCGCGTCGCGCGACTCGGCTATGCCACCGGCGCGGTCAGTTTTTCACCCGGCGGCGAGAATGAATGGGTTCAGGCCACGGTCAATCGTCCGCTGACGACTGGTGATCGCCTCTGGGCCGATGCGCGCGCCCGTGCCGAAATCCAGATCGGCGGCGCCGTGATCCGCATGAATGCATTCACCAGCGTATCCATTCTCAATCTCGACGACGAAATTACCCAGCTGCAATTGACGCAGGGCACATTGAATGTTCGCGTCCGCCGTCTCGATCCCAACCAGTTGTTTGAAGTTGATACGCCTAACCTTGGCGTTTACCTTGAGGCAGGCTGGCGAATACCGGATTGAAGTGGATGCAGATGGCAACGCAACGACCATCATTGTGCGCAGCGGCCGTGGCGAAGCCTATGGCGATGGTGCAGCCTATGTCATCGATTCGCGGCAACCGTATCGGTTCACGGGAACCGGCTTGCGCGAGTACGATTACATTGATTCGCCGCGCCTCGATGAGTTCGATAACTGGGCGAGCCAGCGAGATCGCCGTTACGACAATTCGACTTCCGCGCGCTATGTTTCGCGGGATGTGGTTGGCTATGAAGACCTTGATCAGAACGGTACGTGGCGCGCCGATGCAACTTACGGCAACATCTGGTTTCCCAATCGCGTGGCCGCCGGCTGGGCGCCATATCGCGACGGTCACTGGGCGTGGGTCGATCCGTGGGGTTGGACGTGGATAGATGATGCACCGTGGGGTTATGCCGTGTCACATTACGGTCGCTGGACGAATCAGCGCGGCGCATGGGGTTGGGTGCCCGGTCCGTCCCGCTCCCGCGCTTACTACGCCCCGGCACTGGTCGCCTTCGTGGGCGGCGACAATTTCCAGCTCAGGATTTCCAGCGGCAATGTCGGAGGGGTCGCATGGTTCCCGCTTGCGCCGCGCGAAGTCTATCGGCCGTCCTATGCAGTGAGCCGCGGCTATTTCGAGAATATCAATCGCAGCAACACGGTCGTCAATACGACCGTCATCAATAATTATTACAACAATTCGAACGTGACCAATGTGGTCTACGCCAACCGGCAAGTGGCAGGAGCTGTCATCGCCGTACCCGCGACAGCTTTCGTGCAATCGCAGCCGGTGTCCAGGGCAAGGGTAGAGATGCCCCGGGAATTGATCGCCAGTGCGCCAATCGCGCTGGTTCCGCGCGTGGCGCCTGTTGAGAAGAGTGTTCGTGGCGCTGCAGC
Source organism: Betaproteobacteria bacterium (assembly GCA_016720925.1). Classification (NCBI taxonomy): domain Bacteria; kingdom Pseudomonadati; phylum Pseudomonadota; class Betaproteobacteria; species Betaproteobacteria bacterium. The sequence goes on from JADKJR010000004.1 coordinate 257,405, forward strand.
TCAGGGTGGCAAGCCGCCAGGACGCGTGTTTGAGCGCCCAGTAGTTGCGCGCACGGCGCCGCCTGCGGCGCACGCGGGATTTGCGGCGCAACAACAGCAACTGGCCGCCAAGCCTGGAACTCCGCTCGACCCGGCCGCGCGCCAGGCGTTGAAGCCAGCGCCAGCAGTGCCGGCACCCGTGGTCAAAGTAGTTATCCCGCCGCAAGTTGCGCCGCCGACCGCGCTTCCTCCGCGAGTTGCGCCCAACATGCCTGCGGGTAAGGCCGGTGATAAGCGTGGAAAATCCGATGAACGCAATGTACCGGCCACGCCTGCAACTTCGGGCACTACGGGTGCAGCACCGCAAGCCGGAACGTCCATACCAGCGGCACAACCACCGGAGCAACGCGGAAGGTCCGATCTTCGTGGCAAGGCCGATCAACGCGCTCAACCTGTTGCCCCAGTTCCACCGGCACCGGCACCCGCGCAAAGTGCGGCGCCGACCCGCGTCGCGCCACCGCAACCTGCTCCCGTGATGCCCGCCACGCCGCCTGCGGAACAACGCGCTAAACGCGATCCGCGCGATCCGCGCGATCAAGCCAACCAACGCGGCAACGAAGGGCAACGAGTGCAGCCTGTCGCGCCAGTCGCACCTTCATCACCGGTGCAACGTCCGTCACCGGCCCAGCCTGCACCGTCGCAAGCCGTCCCGCCATCCCCACCAACGCCGCAGCCCGAACAACGTGGAAGATCCGAACCGCGCGGACAACCGAACGCAGCGCCGCCGCTGCAACGCACCATTGAGCCAAAGACTGCGCTTCCGCAAATTGTTCCTCCGGCACGCGCAGCGCAACCCCCACCGCAACCGCCGAGGGCAGAGCCTGTCCCGGCAATCAGGCAAGCCGAGCCACGTGCCCCCGCGACTGCGCCTAACGCGCCACAACGACCACCGCAGTCACAATCGGCGCCTAAGGCAGAACCCCGAGGCCAGGAGCCCAAGCCTGCTGCCGGCCAGCCGGAAGACAGGAAGAATGACAAGAAAAAAGACAAGGAAGAGCAAAAGCGGGACGAAGAAAATCGCAAGCAAAGGGAGTAGCCGTTCTCACATCGCCGGGTAATTCATTTTTTGTCCCGCAAGCATTGGAAGCAAAGTTATTTGGACCGTCGCGTGCAATACGGCATGCAACGCTAGTTCGACATAAAGGAAACCACATCATGAAATATTCAATCGCCGTTGCAGTAGCATTGTCCGCGCTGGCATTAAGCGCATGTGACCGACCGACGGTTGTCGTACCGTCGGCCCCGGCTGTCGTGGCCGTTCCGGGTCCGGCGGGTCCGCAGGGCGCGCAGGGCGCGCCGGGTGCCTCGGCAGAAAAAGGTGCAACCGGCGCAACCGGAGCAACTGGTGCGGAAGGCGTTCAAGGTGCTGAAGGCGCCAAGGGCGACAAGGGTAGAACAGGTGGCGACACGATCGTTGTCGTTCCTCCACCGGCTCCCCAGCGTTAATTGGCTCCAATCAAACATTGTTCAAATGGTCCGGGCGGTGGCCACATGCTGCCACCGGATCTCGAGGCATCATCTTCTCCTTTATCCATTGGCAGCCTCGAGCGCCTCCATTTGAAAACGGTGAGCCGATGCCACGATCGACCAGGCTCGGTTCTCCTTGGATGTACGTGATGGAATGGTTGCTTTCGCCTATTGCCCGACTTTTTCGGTAAGAGAACTGCTGCCCGCATTCCACCATGCCTGAATGGATGTGAGGCAAATCGCGAGCCATGCGATTCCTTCTGCAAACGCTGCCAGTATGTCGCTCAAGTAATGAACGCCAAGATACAAGCGTGTCAGCGCGACAAACCCCACCATCGCGCCAGCGGCAAGGACAATCGCGATGCGCCATTGTTGATTGTGTGTCCGCGAGACTAGCAGTGCTGCCAACACCCCATAAAACAAAGTTGCGCCCGCCACATGGCCACTAGGGAAGCTATATGTCGTCATCAGCAGCAGCGGATCATCAAAGATCGGGCGGGCGCGCTGGATAGTATGTGACAAGGCGACATTCAGAAGCATGCCGATCGGTACCGTCGCGCCCACGCACAACAGCCAGTACCAGTTTCTTTTTAGCGCCAGATAAACCGCGCCGAGCGCGACGGCAATTGTGATGGGGATCGTGTCATGGAGGTGCGTAACAACCAGCATTGCTTGCGTCATGGGCGGCGAAGATCGCGCGTGAAGCCATCGGGCAACGTGCACATCCGCAATCGTCAACGGCCCGCCGTTTACAACCGCCATTGCGACGTAGCCGAACAACCCGATCGCACTTACCACAAAGACCAACCCGATTGTTATCGGCACGTCACACCAACCTGTTCTCTATTCTGTTTTTCGCCACACACGGGGTCAGTCTACACGGCGGCACCACAATGACCGCCAGCCTGAACTGATCGTGTTGCCAAACAATCAGAATCCTCCTACATTTTTTTGGGCAGCCGGCCAATTGCCGGGCGGCCGCCTGCGCCCAAGAATGTGACAAGGCATCAATGCCGGTTTGCATTGTTCGTTCTCGGAAAACTCTTGGGGATCAAATGAAAAAAATTACTGCAGGTCTGATATTGTTCTGGCTCGGCTCGCCGTTTGCATCGGCAAACACCTTCACGACCGATCTGACGGATATGTGGTGGAACGCCAATGAATCCGGGTGGGGAGTCACGGCCACCCATCAACGCGAAGTTGTTTTTCTGACCTTCTTCGTCTATAGCACGGACAATCGGCCCACTTTCTATACGGCAACGGCAACTTATTCGGGTCAGACGGGAGCAGGGGCGCTGGTTTTTTCCGGCCCGATGTACCAGACCACGGGACCATGGCTCGGGACCACGTTCAATCCCGGCTTGGTCAGCGTCAGGCAAGTTGGCACGGTGGACTTTACCGCGTTCATTGACGCGGCTACATTGGCCTACAGTGTTGACGGCACATTTGTGACCAAGGCATTGACGCGGCAGACCTTTCGTAACAATGACCTGTCGGGAAGTTTTGCGGGCATTTTCAAGCAGACGTCGACCGGCTGTTCAAATCCGTTGAATGCGGGCACGACCGAGACAGTCGCGGGAGTGGCGATTACCAATTCCGCCACCACGCTTTCAATGACTTCAAACGCAAGCGGGACAATTTGCAATTACGTTGGCAACTATCGCCAGAGTGGACGGATGGGTTCGTCATCAGGCACGTATACGTGCCCGGGTGTCGCCGGCAACTATGACATGGTGGAAATCGAGGCCAACCCATCTGGCATTACGGGTAGATTTTTGTCCCAGGACAATTTGTGCTCACAAACGATTGGACGATTCGCGATCGTAACCAGGTAGTTGTTTCAAGGTGAACACTTGAGGCGAGCGCAGGTATCCCGAACGGGGTTGCAATGCGCTTGCCATCATCACCGGGCAATGTGGCTGACCAATTCCCGGTTTTGCCCGCCCGTTGCGACACAGAACACAGGGATGAAAAGAGACAGGCATGAAAACGCATAAACATGCATTTCCGCTAAAACACCTCATGGTGATGACGGCGGCCGGGACGCTCGACCTCAACGCCTCGAAAGTTGCGCTGAAGTCAATCGTGGCCGACCCGGACTTCGATGAGCAATATGAAGTACTGCTTGATCTCCGGGGTATCGAATGTGCCATGTCGACTGTTCACATCTATGAGCTTGCGAAGCACATGGCGTTTCCAAATCCGGCACTGCCCACCAACAAGAAAATCGCAGTACTGGTGGATGGTAATTTCGCATTTGATCACGCACGGTTTCTCGAAATGTGTGCCGGTAACAGGGGGCTTAACTTGCGTGCTTTTGAGAGCTACGGGAAAGCAAACGACTGGCTAAATGCTGACTTGCCGGATGATCGCAATCAGGTTGTTGCGTCGGTCGACGCGTAGCGCGGAATTGCTTCCGCCGTGCCAGTGAAGGTGCAATGCGCAACGTTGCTACGTGCGTGAATATTTGGCAGTCCCGTGCAAAAAATTGACCTCGCTCAAATGTCCGCTTCCCACGACGGGACTACACTACGCGAAAGTGGGCATCGCCGGATCGTCCGCTGTTAACTGCGGGGAAATTGCCATGAACCAAAATGATCGTCGTGAAATTCTCAAGACCGGTGCGGTCGCCACACTTGGGGCTATTGCCGGGTGCGCGCTTCCTGGTGGAGCAAGCAATGACATGAAAACCTTGTTTCCCATCGGTGTCACGGTAATTCCAGTTGCCGGTAGTGTTGACCTGTTCCCCGTTCGCCGCATCTACTGCATCGGCCGCAATTATGCCGCGCATGCGCGTGAAATGGGGTCCGACCCGACGCGTGAACCGCCATTCTTTTTCCAGAAACCGACTGATGCCATCCAGTTCATCGCGCCGGACAAGGTAGTCGATCACCCTTACCCGACGCTGACCAAGAATTATCACTACGAAGTCGAACTTGTGGCGGCGCTCAACAAGGGCGGACGCAGCATTCCGGTCGACAAAGCGCTTGATCATGTTTATGGCTACGCCCTGGGGCTTGACATGACCCGACGCGACTTACAGCGGGCAATGGGCGATCAGAAAAAGCCCTGGGAAATCGGCAAGAGCTTTGACAAATCCGCGCCGATAGGGCCGTTGCACACGGTCGGGCAGGTCGGTCATTTCAAGGAAGGCGCCATTTGGTTGAAGGTCAATGGCGCCATCAAACAAAACGCCAACCTGAACCAGATGATCTGGAGCGTCGCGGAGCAGATCTCCAGGATTTCCGAGGCATTCGAGTTGATGCCCGGTGACATCATTTATTCTGGTACGCCGGAGAATGTCGGACCGGTTGTTCCCGGAGATGTGATCGCATGCCACATCGACAAGTTGCCGGAATTGAGCGTCAAGATCGTCTGACTACCCGAAGATGGTCGCGGCACTTCGCGCAGGTTTCGATCGAGCGATGGCAACCTGAAGCTTCCGGTGCATTGCGCGAAGCGGCGTCTATCGCGGAAATTGGCGTTGAAGGCATGAATCCATATGGATCAGTTGCGGAGTGTACGATTTATTCAAATAAGACTGGCCAGCCACTCGATAAAGTCATCCGCTATCTTTTCCGGCGCCTGTCGGTTTCCAATTGTATGGTCCCAAAAAACCACGGGAGCGGAATCTCCGACACGTTGCATGGTGTCGATGCAAATCTGATCGCCATCATCTTCATTGTGCAGCGGCAGAAGGTATGGGGGGATTCGTAAATTCATACCTGAGCGCGTCAGTTTTCTCTGGCTTGCGGTCAATTTTACGATGTCAAGCCATACAGGAACGTCCTGTCCAAGGCCATGAATCTCAAAGTGGCCAATGCAACCCCAACCGAACGAGGCCAGGAACCGTCGATAACTTTCCGGAAAGGCCAAGCCCAATGCGGCCTCTGCCGCAGAAATTGTCGTGGCATTGGCGCCGGCACCATGCTCGAATTCTTCGTTGCCATAGAGACGTCGCGCCACTTCATCAAAAGTCATGATATTGATCCGTTTGGTTGAGTTGCATTCACGAAAAGGTGGCTTCTTGTGAGAATCCCATGGTGGTGGGCATTTTCAGCAAGGGTTGCGTTATTACAGTTTCTTGACAGATGCAGTTCGTTGCGGGACATCCTCTGCAATTGCAAATGCGCGAATAACGTACGCAGCCACCGCGTCAATTTCAGCCGCCGTTAACACATTTTTCCACGCAGGCATTGATGTTCCCTCGATGCCCGTGGCAATGACGGCGGTGAGTCTTGCTTTATCGTTTGCGCTGGACTGCGCGGCGGAAAAGTCGGTGGCATTGGGTTCGAGAAAACTGCCGATCCAGTTGCGGCCTGTGCCGTCGGCGGCATGGCAAAACGCGCAGTTTTTCTGATATAGCCGTTCGCCATGTTTCTCGACTTTTGTCAGGCCGGGAATAGCGCGTGGCTTTTCGTGGGTGTGGTGCGGATCGAAACCTGAATGCCCATCGGCGCGCCCGGATTCCGCCAACAGGTAGAAATCGGGTGGGTACGTTACCGGTCGTATCGCCCAAGCAGGGCCGTCGATCCTGGCTCTCCCACGGTCGTGACAGCTGATACACGCGTTCATGAAAAGCCTTTTCCCTTGTCGCTGTGCAGGTGACAGGGTTTCGTTGAGTTCGTCGAGCGCAATTTCGCCGGTCGCGAATGGGAAGGCGCTCCTGTAGCGTTCATGATTACGCCATCCGTTATCGTCGGTGTGATAATGGGTGTTTTTCGCCTTCGCGCGCGTGAATTCGTCGATTATGAAATCCGCGACAGCCTGGATCTCGTTTTTAGCGAGCAAACCGGCGAAGCCCTTCATTGCCGTTCCCGTCCGCCCATTGGTAATTGCGTCGATTGCGTGCTCGCGCGGCAACTCAGCCGGTGAACTGGTTTTGAAATTTCGCGGTGCCGGATTCAGAAAAGTGGCCGCCAAGGTCTGCGCATCGCCTGAATAGCCATGACAGTAGTAGCAACGAAAATTGTAGACTTGCCGTCCCAGTTCATGGCTTGCGCTGACTTGCGCGATGTTGCTGACATGCGGCGTTGGGGCGACAGCGCCATGCTCGCAGGCAGCAATTGCGACCAGTGCGAAAGTCCTGAAAGCAGCCAGAAGTGTCGTTCGGATCATTTGCGATCGCTCTGGATTGGGTTACCGGCTGTGGCGATGAAGCGTAGGTATACGTATTCGGCGATATTGGCAATTTCCTGTGCGTTCAGTACCTTTTCCCACGAGGGCATTTCGGTGCTGCGTTTGCCTTGCGCGATGGATAGAATCAACAGTGGCCGGCCAAAGGCGGCACGCGATTCAGCACTCACGAAGCTACGCGGCCTGGGTGAGATGAAATAGGCACGTGGGCCATTTCCGTCGCCGTCCTTCCCATGGCATGCGACGCAATTTTGCTCATACAGTCGCTGGCCTGCCGCCCAATCGCCCTTGAGAGGCGCGGGCACCGGGGCGGTGTTTTTCTGCTGGCTTGCTGCGGGTGCGACAAATGTTTTTGCCGCGCCTATTTGCGCGCTTCCCGCGTCAAGGTTGGCATTTGCATTCATGAACGCATTGCGAACATGGTCGACAATTGCGGCGATCTGGACATCCGAAAGCTGCGTCTTCCATCCGACCATTGCAGTGCCTGGGCGTCCTTCGCGAACGCCGAGAATCATGCGCTCGCGCGTGAGCATGGCGCGGGTGCCGGGGCGGGTGAAATCCACTGGCGGCGGGTTCAGGCTTGCGCGCGCGCGGCTTTGACCGTCGCCTTTGTCGCCGTGACACACAGAGCAGTAGCTTTGATACAACTTGGCGGGATCCGCAGCGGATTTGCCGGCCTCCGATGTGCCTCCCGCCACGGCGGCAAGCATTGGCAAGACGCATGAAAGCGCTATCGACAAGCCCCTTACAGAGTTGGAGAGCGTTTTGAATCGATTTCTCATCGGTGCCACGGAAGGGGTCATCAAAATTGGAGGGGGCAATAGGTTACGGATGTTTTCGCGTCGAATGGTTCGATAGGCATGCAATATCAGTGCCATGTCGTGCTGCTGCAGGCTTTTGGCACATTCCTTGCGAGTTGGTGGTCGCAATGCCTTACGGCGAGGAAAGCAATATGCAGCGACAGCAGCACATAGGCGTACAAGTTCGATTCGCGATCGTGAATGTGTTGATCGTCGTGTTGAGCGCGTGTGCGGTTGCGCCAAAGGCGCCGACAAAGGCGGTGGACAACCCGGTCTTTCCGCCGCCTCCCGAGTTTGCGCGATTCATTTATGAGCGCAGCATCTACAGCAGTGCTGACGTCATGCGTGACGATGGCAAGGCCGACTTCCGCCGCCTCGTTACCGGCGAAAAGAAAGTTGGCGAGGGGTTGGCCAAACCGTACGGAATCGCCGTGCGGCACGGGCGCGTATTTGTCACCGATTCGGTCAAGCGCTCGGTCATGGTCTTCGATTTTCCACAGGGAAGTTACTACGAACTCGGCGCACAGGCAGAAGGGGGGCTGCGCTTGCCGCTCGGTGTCGATGTCGATGCGGGCGGAAACGCGTACGTTAGTGATGGCGGAACCCATCGGGTATTGGTCTACGGACCTGACGGAATCTATCTGCGGCAAATGGGAGGGCCGGATATCCTGAAACGTCCCGCCGGTATCGCGGTCGATGCCGCTGGATCGCGGGTGTATGTGGTGGATATCGGCGGCATCGATAGCATGGATCATGGTGTGCGCGTATTTGACGGTAAATCTGGCGTGTATCTGAGCAGCATAGGCAAACGCGGTGACGGACCCGGAGAATTCAACCTGCCGCGTGATGTGGCTGTCGGCAAAGATGGCTTTCTCTATGTAGTTGATGGCGGAAACTTTCGTGTTCAGGTGTTGCGACCGGACGGCAGTTTCATACGCAGTTTTGGTGCCGTCGGTCGTCAGGGCGGCCAATTTTCGCGACCAAAAGAAATCGCCATTGACGCCGCTGGAAACGTATACGTGGTTGACGCCGCATTCGGAAATTTCCAGATCTTCACGCCGGAGGGAAAATTGCTTCTCGATATCGGCGGGCGGAGCAATGCAGATGGACCGGCGAAATACATGCTTCCTTCGGGAATTGCCGTGGATGAAGATGGGCGCGTTTATGTCGTCGATCAATACTTCCGGAAGGTGGATATTTTCAGACCCGCAATGCTTGATCCTAAAGCGGGATTCCTTGGCAGCGCCAACGCGCCGGCTGGTGCACGTGCCGAAAAGTAGCGCCCCTTTCTCAAATTCGAGAATTGCCCGCGAGTTATTCCCGGCGCCGGGAAATCGACATGCTTTGGCTGGCGCAATGCCCTTAGTTTTCACATGAAAAGCGGCCGCAGATCGAGTGGCATGTAATTTGCTGTTTGGAAAAGTAGTAGCGCGGATGGAAAAGCTGAATATCCCGCTTCTACCCCATCACCAGTCGGAGGAAATATGAGCGTGACGTTCAAAGATTGTCGTAGAGGCTTGGCGTGGATGCTTGCAGGTTTGGCATGTGCGGCAGGCCTGATGTTCACGGGAATGGCGACGGCGCAAATTGCCGGGACCAAACACAATCTCGGGACCACCGGGCCTGGGCCAAACAGATTTGGCGGAACCGACGAACTCTGCGTCTTCTGCCACACGCCGCACGGCGCCGATACTTCGGCCGCGGCACCGTTGTGGAATCGCGTCATCAGCGGGACGACTTATCAGACCTACGATAGTCTTGGCACATCGACGCTGGATGGGAAGACCGCTCCCGTTGGCTCTGTTTCGATTGCGTGCATGTCCTGTCACGACGGCACCCAGGCAATGAACGTGGTCATCAATGCGCCCGGATCGGGCGGGTATAACGCCACTGGCGGGCCGATGGCTGGTGCGTGGGCGGGCGCCAACCAGACTGCGGGGGCGATCAGCGCCGGCCTGATTACGAATCTCACGACAGATTTGAGAAACGATCACCCGATCGGTATTCAGTATGCCGGCGGTGGCTTCAATGCCACGACACCTGTCACCCGCGCGGCGGGCGTTGGCGATCCAGATTTCGTCGTGCCACAAAGCGCCATCCTCGGTTCAAACCGGGTCTGGTGGGTCGACACGACGGCGGCTGGCGGACTTGCAGGGTCCCGGCAAAAGACCGACATGGCGCTGTATACGCGCGGCCCTGGTGCCGGCGGTGGCGGATATACCGGACAGACTCAGCCAGAGCCATTTGTCGAGTGCGCAAGTTGCCATGATCCGCATAGCGCCAATCCGACCTTCCTGCGCATTGCCAACACTGGTAGCGCGGTATGCCTGGCTTGCCACGTGAAATGACCGCATGGAATTCAAGCAGCGGATATCGTGTGTATCGCTGAGGGGATTTCCACTCATGCGGGGAACGTCTGCGATCAGGTCGGTCCTCGCATCGCAGTGTGAACACCAGATCGGCGTTTGTCGAGTGCGGCACGCACCAGTGAAACAAGTATTCGCTGCGCTTTGTTTTTTGGTCGCCGCCTTTCCGCTGACACTCCCTGCTGCGAGTGCCGCGAGCAAGGATGCCGTTGTCCGCATTGGCGATACCAGTATCAGTCGGGATGAGTTTGATCAGGCAGTCGATCTCGCTGCGAGGCGAAAGTTCTATCACGGCAAGACACCGGAAAGGGGAAATGGCTGCATTGCAGCGCGAAGTTGCCCGAAACATGGTTGATAACGTTCTGCTGCTGAAAGAAGCGAAACGGCGCGGCCTTAAGCCTGACGCCGCGACGATCAGTCGCGCGATTGGCGAATACGAGACGCGATACCGGGCGAGTGACCAATGGCAAACGAGACGCACAGTCTTGCTGCCCAAGCTGCAAAAGCAACTTGAGGCGGATAGCTTGCTCCAGCAACTTCACACTTTGGTCCACGATGTCGCGCAGCCGGACGCAGTACAACTGAAGGTTTTCTACGACGCGAATCTGGACAAATTTACCGAGCCGGAACGATCGCGTGTGTCGACGATACTGATCAAAGTTGACCCGTCTTCGCCAAAGGCGGTGTGGGACAAGGCGCGTATTGAGGCGGCGGCTCTGGTCAAGAAACTGCGACGTGGCACGGACTTCGCCCAGCAGGCCAGGCAACGCTCAGGCGACGAGTCCGCGGGCAATGGCGGAGACATGGGGTATCTGCATCGCGGCATGCTGGCGGAGCCAGCACAGGCAGTTGTCGACAAACTCAAGGTTAACGAAATTGCCGAGCCGGTAACGCTCTTGCAGGGCGTGGGAATTTTTCGACTCGACGAACGCAAAGCTGCAATCCTGAATCCATTGACGAAGGTTGAGCAACGCGCGCGTGATTTGTGGCGCCGTGAACAAGGCGAGCACGCATGGCAGGCGCTTTTGGCGACGTTGCGCAGATCCACAACGACGGTTATTGACGAGTCTGTGTTCGTGCCCGTGTTGAGTTCCGCGGATACGACCCGGATACCCACGAAGGTGAAGTGAAATGTGGAAAGTCTGTCCGAAACCGCGAAAGAAGCGCAGTGAGTGGAACCCGCAAGTATCGATGTCCTCACAACGGACGCATCTTGGCTGTGTTGTTGTCGGTGTATAGCCCGCTGCAGGCTTGGTCCACGGAGCGAAGCACCGCAATAACTCTGATCGCGGATGTGCAGGTCGAGGATGGCGAACAAGGCAGTCGCACGTTGCCTTTCCCCGAATTTGACATACCGGCCGCTGGTGAAGGCGAATTGCGTGATTCAGTATCGCCAAAATCGCCTGGCCTCGTGGTGGCCCAATCGGCGGGCAGTACCGGTAGCACAAGCGCGATCGTTCCTCTTCCTACCCTCCCTCCTGCGCCTCCCTTTCGCTCACAGGTGACAGCGGCTGATTCACGTGTTGCAAAGCCATCTGAACGTTGGCAACTGGCACCGGTGAGGCTCTGGGGCGATCTTGCATATGACTTTCGGCGTAATAGCGTTGAGGGGCAGCCAAGCTTTACGCGCCACTCCGCGATCGTCAACTTCAATGCCTCAACTTATGTCTACGAACCTTGGTTCGCCATGTTGACCGCTGGCCTGGGGCTGACTGCCAGTCGATTGAATGATGGCGCACTGGCCGGCGGGGACAAGTTCGTTACGGGCTTTGCCAATCTGAATATTTTTCCTGCAAGCCGATTTCCCTTTGAGGCACGCATTCTTCGCAGCGACCAAGGATTCGATACCGACCTTGGTGCCAATCAGAATTACCGTCAGACACGTGTTGGCATGACGCAGCGCTATCGCAGCGAAGATGGTCGGGAGCAATATTCCGGCAGCTTTGACCGCTTCAGTCAAGATGGTACGACAGTCGGCAAGGAGATCCAGAACGCGCTGCAAGTTGATGTTAACGCGCGATTGCGGCGCTCCCACGACGTACAGTTGCTTGGCACCTGGAATCACAATCAGCGGGTCAACACGGGCGAGCGAAATGACTACGAGACGCTTCTTGCCCGGCATTCGTTTCGGCCGGATTCAACCTTGTCATGGGAGAACTCCGCAAATCTCACCCATACAGACAGTCGCTTCACGTTTGGAGAAAGTGAACTCCGGATTTTTCAGGTGAGTTCGATTGCCTTCTGGCGTCCGGAAAGCCTGCCTCTCACGGGAAACGCAAGCTTCCGCCTGTTTTCGCTTGAAAACGGTACCGGAAAGAACGCGGTTGAGACCAGGTCAGTCAACGGCAGTGCAGGCGTCACGTACTCGGCAAGTCGCAACCTGCGGGCGGTTGCCGGCATTTCCATTACTGATATCGACGCTGCCGGGCAACACAATCGCCCAGTAACCGGGACTCTCGGAATTACCTACCAAGGCGACACGATTGAAATGAACAAGTTCCGCTATGACTGGTTTATAGCGGGCACCGGAATTGGCGCCAGTGGCATTCCGGACCGCAGCGGTCTTTCTTTCAACGGCATGTTCGGGCAAACGCTCGCGCGCTCTTTCGCAGTTGGCAACGGAAGCGCGATTACGATTAATGCCGCACAGAACCTGGCGGCAATCGCCGGCGCAAATGCCGAAGGATCCAAACAGCTGTTTCACTCTGCATCGATCACTTTGAACAAGGTTGATCCCGAATCGAATTCGAACTCATTCATTCGCTTAAGCGCAACGGATTCGCGGTATCTCGATGGTCAGCACGAAACGCTTCAGCTCTTGAATCTTCAGCTTACACGTACGATGGAGTTGAGTCGCGATCGTGCCTTGTCGGGAAACCTGACAGTGCAAGCAGCGCGAAGATCCAGCCAGCGTCCGGGTTTCGAGAAAGCTCTGAATGATGGGAAAACCGAGACAACGGCGAGCGCAGACCTGAATTATCGCCATCAGAATTTGTTTGGTGTTCCGCGGCTGGTGTTTTATTCGCAGTTGCGTCTCAACCGGCAGGAACTGGTTCAGGCGCTTGGCGTACCGGGCGAACGCGAATTGCGCTCGTGGGAAAACCGCCTCGATTACAGCATTGGTCGACTGGAGACGCGATTTCTGACGCGTATCGCCGAGATCGATGGAACGCAGCATTGGCTGGTGATGTTCCGGATAACGCGACGCTTCTGAGGCAGACATGTACGTTTTTTTGGTATCAGCAAAGTGGTTATGACTCAGACGCGCAAACGACAAGTTTTGATGCTGATTGCATTGTGGTGCGCCGCGGCTATGGCCTGGCTTGCGCCGCGCGCGGCGTTCGCGGAATACGGCGATGTCGTCATAAATAATTACTCCGATCAGGCCGGTGTCCGGCCCGTTGTCTTCCCGCACTGGTTTCACCGTATCCGCTATGCATGCAAAGTCTGTCATGCGGATCTTGGTTTCAAGTTCAAGGCCGGCGGTAATGAAATCAACATGCTCAAGATTATTGACGGTCAGTATTGCGGGTCGTGCCACAACGGCAACATCGCGTGGTCAATCGAGAACTGCAACCTTTGTCACTCTGGAAAGCCGGGGACGCCAACGCAGGTTCACGAGGCGACCACGCGGTCACTTGTGCCTGCGACCACAGCGATGAATCCTGGCGGAGCGGCGGTTATAAAACCCCCGCTCATCGCTGGCAAGAAGTAGGGCACACAATGAATCATTCGCACAAACCATCCAAAAGTTTTCGCCATGCCTTGTTCGCACTGGGCGCGGTGACAGGGGTTTGGTGGCCGTGCCTGGGCCATGCGCAAGATGGACGTTCAACATATGACAAGACCTGCTCTGCTTGTCACGCAAAAGGCGTCAGCGGCGCGCCACGGCCAGACGACACGGCAGCCTGGCAGGCGAGGCTTCGAAAAAATGGCTACAGCGGGCTGTTTGACAGCGCACTCAAGGGAAAGGCATCAATGCCGCCCAAAGGCGGCAACACGGCGCTGAGTGACGATGAAGTCATGAGTGCGGTGATGCACATGTTGCGCCTTGCTGCGGTGGTGATTGGCAGTGCGCCGGCTCCTTCAAAGGCCGAAGGCAGTACTACCGCGGCACTCAGTGCGCCGGCTGCCAAGGCATCAGCCGAGGGCAGCGCAAAGGGGCGCGGCACATATCAAACAGTTTGCTCTCCGTGCCACGCGTCCGGAGCCGCAGGGGCGCCAAAATTGGGCGATGCGGTTGCATGGGGTCCTCGCGTTGGTGGCGGCGTGTCCAAGCTGCACATCAGTGCGCTGAAAGGAAAGGGAGCGATGCCTGCCAAAGGTGGCAATCCGAGCCTCGCCGATGCTGATGTGAGAGCCGCGGTAGATTTCATGGTGGCGCAGGTAAAGGGCTCGGCGAGCCTTGCAGAATCGAAATCCGAAATTCGAAAAGTCGCCTTGGTGGCAACGACGGAACCACGTGGCAAGTCGATATTTCAGGCAACATGTGCTGCCTGTCATGCGACGGGCATCGCCGGTGCGCCAAAAGTTGGCGACCGCGCTTCATGGTCAGCGCGAATCAAGGCCGGAAACGCGGCGCTCTACGCCAGTGCCATCAAAGGCAAGGGCGTAATGCCACCCAAGGGTGGAAATGCTGCTTTGGCTGAGGAAGACATCACTGCCGCGGTAGATTTCATGGTCGCCCAACTAGATGGTCCCAGAGCCGGAGTTGCCGCTGCAACAGGCAAAAGGGTTGAGATGGAAGCTCCGCGTCCAGTCGAGCCACTGGCGGTGGAATCTCGCGCACCACTTGCGCCGCCTGCTGTGGTTGTCGCTACACCCGTTGCCGGCGCCAATGACGTCAATGCATTTAACCGCCTTTTGGCCGCGCCGGGTAAACGCAATCTGCCGCCTCTCGAAGACGGCATCCATGATGCCACAAACGAGGCAACGGGCCAGTTGCAGGCGCCGTTGCACGCCTACGCAGGCCTGCCCAAGAGCAACGCAGGCAATCGAATCGATTGGGCCAAGGCGATTGGTGACAGGAAGGTCACGCCACGCGCGGACAAACAAGATACAACTGCCGAGATGGCGGTACTTGACCTGAATATCGTGCGCGAAGTGAAAGGGTCGATGCCGGATGTTGTCTATCCTCATCGCCAACATACGCAATGGCTCGATTGCTCGAATTGCCACCCGGCAATTTTCATCCCGCAAAAAGGTGCGAATCAAATCAGCATGGCGTCAATCATACTTGGGCAAAAATGCGGAGTGTGTCATGGCAAGGTGGCGTTTCCGATTTCCGAATGCCGCCTCTGCCATTCGAAGGCCAAGGACCCGGTAACCGTTTCTGCAGGAGTGAAACCATGAATACGCGTCCATTCGCGATTGTGGTCACCTTCATTGTCTCCCAGGCGTGCGTGTCTGTGCTGGCGCAAACGAGACAGGTGACCGTGCCCGACCGCATGGGGGTGGAGCAAAAGCAGGTGTTGATCGCACGTATCCTCACAGATTCAGCTGCTTTGACTGCCGGGATGAAGCCGTTGAGTGCTGATGCACGCAAACAATTGGCGTTAGCCGAAGATCTGCACCAACGCGCCAAGTCGCAACTTGAAAGGGGCGATATTGCCGCGGCAGATCAAGCGCTCAACGAAGCCATGCGCGTCATTGGAAAAGTGCGCGATCGAACAGTTGATCCGGGAATTGTGGCGAGCACGGAGCAAACCCGACACACCCAGCTTATGCAGAGCATCGAGGCGCTGCAATCGTCTTACTTGCGACTCGTCGAACGCCGGAGTTCCTGGCTCGCGGAGGTTGGCGACGAGGATCTAAAGCGTGTCAGGATGCTCGTCAATCGAGCCAAGGGGATGGCGTCGTCTGGACAAATGAACGAGGCAAATTCGGTACTGGTCAAGGCGCAACGCGACATGATTCTAAGCTACAACGGGTTGCTGGGCACGGCTCCAATGGTAATCGTTTACGACTTGCGTTTCAGTTCTGGCGAAGACGAATATAAATACGAATTGGAGCGCACTCAGGACTACGAAGGATTGGTGCCTGTGGCTATTCAGGAGTACAAGCCGCCGCAGGAAACGTTGACCCTGATTGATCGCCTGCTAACTGAGAGCGGTGCGTTTGCTGCCAATGCGCGATCACTCGCGGAGCAAAAACAATTCACGAGCGCCATTCAGGGACAGCGGCAAGCGATCGCCAAGTTGCAGCACGCGCTGGAAGTTGCGGGTGTTGTGGTTCCGCAACGCCTCCCAAACTGACATCGAGACAATCATGCGGTACTTGAACAAGCCGAAATACCGAAGCGTCATCGCCCAGATTTTCGCGTTGTCACTCTTTGTTGCCACGACCGCGCATGGCGCGGGCGTACCAAGTCGCGAGACGCTCCAACAGCGTATAGGCGCACTGTCGACGCTGATCGAGACTTCCTCAGGCGCTAAGCAAGTGGATTCTTCGGCGAACCCGGCCGCACAGTCGCGCCGAACGGCCGCGCGCGTCCTGTTTCGCGCGGCCGACACGGCGTTTCGTGAAGGTGACTTCGCGAACACATCGAGCCTGCTTGACGAGGCATCCAGAGCGATGTTTGAGGCGGTCAGGCTGGCCGCCCCCGAACAAGTTGCGGCGGACAAGGATCGTCGCGATTTCAATGCCCGGCTTGAGAGTACGAAGGCCTTGATCGAGGCACAGAAGCGAATTGGCAGGGAAAAAGGACGCAACAAGGCTGATGAAGGCAGCGGAAACGCCGAAGCTTTCCTTGCTCGCGCCGAAAAGCTGGCTTTGGGTGGCGACCTTACTGGAGCCCGTCTCGCACTTGATCAGGCCTACCTGACGGTAAAGGCGGCGGTACGCGGAATGCGTAGTGGCGATACACTGGTGCGTTCGCTCAATTTTGCAGGCAAGGCCGAAGAATATCACTACGAACTCGACCGGAACGACACGCACCTGATGCTGGTAAACATACTGCTGGCGGAAAAGCGTGCCAATGCGACCATCGATGCCATGGTTAAGCGTGCACTGGATGAAGCGGGACAATCGCGCAAATCGGCGGAGGCTTCGGCTATCAAGCAGGATTTCGATGGCGGTGTGCGTTTCCTGGAGGAATCCACCCGGGAACTGGTTCGCGCCATTCGCGGTGCCGGTGTATATATCCCGGGATGAACCGTGATTGGTCGCAAGAGATCCGCAATTGGCCGGTTACTCCGGGGAGTGCCGCGACTTTCCTCCGCAATATTGTGGATCGCGCTCGCTAGTGCGGCCGTTGCGGCCAACTGGCTTCCGTTGGCGAAAGACGACTTGCATGACCCGGCGGGACCAGTCATCGGCGTCCTGCAAGAGCCGCGCGAAGCCTTGGCCGTGCTCCCGCCAGACACGGTTGGCAACCAGGTGCGCTGGGTGCAAGCAATAGAGAATGGTCATATCAAGCCAAGGACTCACGTTCGCGCCGTCGTAGAAATGCCGACGCGGGATACAGAAGTCATCCTCAGGAATACTGGTGAAATGGCCATGGTCAAGTTTCCGCATCGTCAGCACACAGCGTGGCTCGACTGCGGAAGCTGTCACGACGATTTGTTCAAGCGCGAAGCTGGTGCCACGAAAATCAACATGGCGATGATTTTGCGTGGAGAAAAGTGTGGGCTTTGCCACGGTGCTGTGGCGTTTCCATTGACCGAATGCGCGCGTTGTCACAACGTCGAGCGACAAATCGGGCCGCGGGTCGTTGATGCGCGCAATTGACTGGTCGCTGAAGCGTAGCCGGTGCCGCAGGGGACTCCAGGCGCGCTGGCTGTTTCAACTACTTTGCTTCGGGATGATGACAGCGCCAGCTATTGCGGAATATGGGGATGTGGTCCTTAACCAACGATCAGAACGGGAAGGCGTGCGACCGGTCGTGTTTCCGCATTGGTTCCACCGTATCCGTTATCGCTGCAGCGCGTGCCATACAGAGCTTGGCTTCAAAATGCGCGCGGGCGCCAATCAAGTGCTGATGCGTGATATTTCCAATGGCCAATTCTGCGGCGCCTGTCACAATGGTCAGCTAGCATGGGGCGCGGAGCGTTGCGATTTGTGCCACAGTGGCAAGCTGGGCCTGGCGTCCGGTATTGTTGGCAGTAGTGAAACCAAAGGGCCAGGCAAATGGTGACCGGGAGCGTCAAGAAGGCGTTCATCTTCGCGGACGATCTGCAACGGCAGACGCCGGTGACGGCACGTATGCGGGCCGCAATGCCGCGGGAAGACAATCAATTGAGACGGCGTTTCGCGATCGCACTGGCCCTTTCATTGCTTGCTGCGTGTGCTCATTCGCCGGGCGTAATGCGGTATGAGGTAGATGGTATTGATACAGGTCGCGTCTGGCCGGCCGCGCAAACCAGGGAAATGCCGCGTTACCGTATGATCGGGCAGTTGCTCGGCGAGGGCAATTTCACGATTGCCGGGAAGGATCAAGCCAGACTTTCCAAGGCGTTTCGCTGGTTGGTTGGTTTGGACGAGCGTGCGCCCAATCCGATCGTCTTGCAGCGTCCGCAATCGGGCATGGTTGACGAGGCGCGTCGGATTCTCGTGACCGATGTGAGCCGACAAGCAGTCCTGGTATTCGATGAAGCGGCCGGTCGCCTCGATATATGGGATCGCGCCGGGAAGAATTCCAGCTTTGTCGCTCCGATTGCGATTGCGCCAGGATCCAATGGGCAGATACTTGTCACGGACGCCGAACTCAAGCGCGTAATTCGATTGAGCGCCAAGGGTGAACCGATTGGCGACTTTGGTGCTGGCATGCTGAAGCGTCCTGCCGGTATCGCCCGGCATGCACGCACGAAAGAGGTATTTGTTTCCGATATTCATTCACATGACATCAAGGTGTTTGACGACGAGGGAAGACACCTGAGGACGTTTGGCCGTGCCGGGGGAGCGCCAGGTGAATTCAGCTATCCGTCGCATCTTGCTGTGGCTGAGGACCGGCTATACGTTTCTGACACCATGAATGCGCGGATCCAGGTCTTCGAGTTAGGCGGCAAACCGTTGTTTCAGTTTGGCCAGCGTGGCTTGTTTCTCGGCAACCTTGTCCATCCCAAGGGCGTTGCCGTCGATGCCGAAGGCAACATTTATGTCGTCGAGTCCTACCATGATCATTTGCTGGTGTATGACAAGACGGGTAGGTTTCTAATGGCGATAGGTGGTACGGGGAAGGCAAATGGCGAGTTCTACCTTCCGGCGGGCGTCTGGACAGATCGTGATAGTCGCGTATTTGTCGCGGATATGTTTAACGGGCGTGTGGCCATCATGCAGTTTCTGGGTGGCGATCAGTGAGAATGCGCAACAACAGATTCATTCATGGAGTCATTGCGCTGGTCGCGATCTCCGCCGCAGTTTCTTTGGCGCTTGCGCAGAAGATCCCGGACGTTCGCAACACTAAACACAATCTCTCGGTGACAGGTCCGGGGCCGGTAAAGGCGCAGAGTGAATCGCAGGTATGTGTGTTTTGTCACACGCCGCATGGTGCGGAGAGTCTGCCTGCCCCGCTCTGGAATCGTCATCAATCCGGCGCGACTTACACACCATATACTTCAAGCTCCCTGGAGGCTAACGCAGCGGAACTGGCCAATTCACCAGGCGGGTCATCAAAGCTTTGTTTGTCATGCCATGACGGCACCATGGCAATCGGGAACATAAATGTCCTCAACGGTCAGGCCCCGGCTATCGTCGCACTTGCCGGCACGGCGGTGGGCGGCACTATGCCGGTTGGCGCCGGCGCAGACACAGGATTCACTCGCAATCTGGGTATCAACTTGACCAATGATCACCCGATTTCTTTCACCTACGATGCCCAACTGGCTGTGGACGACGGTGAGCTTCGGGTGCCAGATGGTGTCAATGTTGGCACACGGTTGGCGGGAGTCAATCCCAAACCGAAACTGCCGCTTGAAAATGGCCAGATGCAGTGCGCGACCTGCCACGACCCGCACGTACGCGAAATTGATCCTACGAAAGGGAGTGCAAAGTTTCTGCGGGGCAATCGTTTTCAATTCACCGCGCCGGTCGGCGGCACATTTAGCGAAAGTGGCGACATCGTCTGCCTGGCGTGTCACGATAAAGCCGGGCAAGCCTGGGCAGGTTCGGCGCATGCAAATCCGACTGTCGCTACGCAGGCATACAGCGCCGGCGCGGCGGCATTGCGAGAGCTTCCAGCGAATCTCCCGGTCTGGCAGGCTGCTTGTCTGAATTGCCATGATACGCACACCGTGCAGGGCGCGCGCCGTCTGTTGCGGGAAGGAACGGACAGTATTTCGACGCCGAAGAGCGGCGGCAATTCCGCGATCGAGCAGACGTGCTATCAGTGTCACAGCAGCGCCGCCGAGAGCGTTCTCACATCGACTGCAACGGTACCGGATATCAAGACTGATTTCTCATCGTTGCGGCACATGCCGATAAGCGTGCAGCCAGAAGTGCACGATATTGGAACGGGGCCGGGCATTAGACGTGGCAAGGATTTTGTCGAGTCCCAGGCATTGATGGGAAAAGGCGCTTCACAAAATCGGCACGCCGAATGTACCGATTGCCACAACCCGCATCGCGTAACCAAGAACCGGCTCTTCAATGGCAATTCGGTGCTGCCGGACGCCGCGGGCACGCATGATTTAGGCACCAACATTGCGTCCGGGGTAATGCGCGGTACGACGGGCGTTGAGCCCATCTATGGTTCCGCGAGCTTCACCAACAACCCGCTGAGCTACATTTTCAAGCGTGGTGACGGCGGAATCGGTGCAAGTGCCGCGACCGCAAGCGCGTGGGTGACGCGCGAGTATCAAGTGTGTCTCAAGTGTCACTCGGATTTTGCCTATGACACGCCGCCCAATCCGGGAGACTCCCCGGGCACCACCCCGTCAGGCACCAATGGCGTGGTCCAGTACACCAACCAGGCAATGGAGTTTCAGGCTCCTGGCGGTCACAAGGGTGAACTCAGCACCGCTGATAGCGGTGCTGGCGCAGCCTATGGGGTAAATAATCATCGTAGCTGGCATCCGGTCATTGACAGCACGGGGCGCACTAATGCAGTCCGCGGAACCATCGTGGGGAGTTTTCGCGGACCATGGGGTACGAACGTCGGCACTCAAACCATGTACTGCAGTGATTGTCACGGATCCGACACCGCCGCGAATACCGTAGTACCCAACGGGGGCGAAAATGGCAGCCCGTGGGGTCCGCATGGCTCAAACAACAACTTCATCCTCAAAGGCGAATGGAGTGCAGGCACGGGTACTGGTGCCCGAGATAACGGATTCACGGCGAACGCGCTTTGCTTCAAGTGCCACGATCCGAACAATTACGCCGATCGCAACGGAATTGGCAATGTGTCGAATAGGACGACTGGTTTCTACAATAGCAGCAAAGGTAATCTGCATGCCTTCCACACTGACAAGATTCAGCGGTTACGCTGCACATGGTGTCATGTCGCCGTGCCGCATGGATGGAAAAACAAGGCGCTGCTGGTCAATCTGAACGATGTTGGGCCAGAGGTCGGGCTTGCAGCCGGTACGCAAGTTCGCAACAACACCACGGCACCGTACAGTCGCGCGCCATACTATCTCAACGCTGCCCTCAAGGTCAGGACATTTGCTGCAAGCGGCAATTGGCAAGACACTGACTGCGGTTCTGCGGGGGCACCTGGAAACGGCCGGAATGGCAAGGACTGGATGGCTGGCAGCAGCGAAAGCTGCGATAACCTTCCATGAAAACGCTGATGATGAAATTGGCGTCCACCAAATTGACGGTGCTCGTTTTCGCGCTCCTCGGGTTGGCATTGGTCACCAAGGAATTCCTGACTTTGGCGACATCATGGGCTGTCGTCGCATCGATTGGCATGTTGACGCTCAATCTTGTGGCCGCCTTGATCATGAAGCCGAGGCTGCGGCGGGAGTCAGGGCTCCTCGTATTTCACCTCGCGTTGCTTGCGCTACTGCTACTCGCCGGGCTGGGCCGACTGACGCATTTTGATGGCCATGTTGAGATGCTGGAGGGCAACGTTTTTTCCGTAAGTGAGGTCGTGACCAACAGCCAAGGGCCGTTCCATCCGGCCTGGCTGCAAGATATTGCATTTCTTCAAGGGCCGTTCAGCGTCGACTATGCGCCGGGTGTCAAGCGGGCCCGCACTCGAAGCGAAGTCCTGTTTCAAAGTAAATCCGGTGGAGAGTGGCATCGTGTGGGTGATGACGTCCCGTTTCTCGCGGACGGTTTTCGCTTCTACACCACGCACAACAAGGGAATTGCGGCGATATTGACTTGGCTCCCGTCGCAAGGCGGAGCAATTACTGGCGCGGTACATATGCCCGGGTATCCGCTATTCGATTGGAAGCAGGCCAATCGCTGGCAAGCACCCGGCGGCCCGGACATTAGATTCTGGCTGCATCTCGATACGCCGGTGCAAGAAGATCGCGCGTGGACGCTCACCAGTGATCGCGCATCTGGCGTGTTGGTGGTCAATACGCTAGGCAACAGAGCAGAACTCCGGCGCGGTGAAACTGTCAGTTTGGAGGGCGGCACACTTCGGTTTGACGAGTTGCGAGGCTGGATGGGCTACCGCATTTTTTTCGATCCAACACTTCCATGGATGTTGTCCGCCGCCGTCGTCGCCGTGTTTGGACTGGCGCTTCAATTTTGGCGCAAGTCGAAGCAATTTAAAGGCGATGTTTTCGGCACATCGCCGGCGGCAAGGGTGGCGTGATGATCGGTTTGCGCGTGGAGGTAATTACGCTCTGGCTTGGGCTCGGCTGTTATGCGGCGGGCGCACTTCTTTCCTGGCAAGGCGCCATTGCCTCGCGCAGGCGTGAAGCGGCGGTGTTGATGGCACTTTGTGCGGGATTGCTCATTCTGGCGTCAGCCATTGCGCAGCGGTGGGTGCGCTTGGGGCATGGCCCATTCTTCAATATGTTTGAAGTCCTTGCAAGCAACCTCTTCAGCCTGGGCCTGATCTACACGCTCGTCTATTGGCGCGCCCCGCGCATGCGGGCGACGGCACGTATTGTCATGCCGATTCTTCTGGTGATGGCGCTTTGGCTCTGGTCAATTGAGCCAATAGACAGTCATTTTCCGGCGACCTATGCGACGCCAATTCTCTGGTTTCACGTCTTGCTTGGCAAGGTATTCCTTGGTTGCAGCCTCATTGCGCTAGGCATATCGGGCGCTGTGATACTTCGCCGATTCGATCTTTCCGCGACATGGTTCACGAGCATGCCGGCCGATGCATTACTCGATGCCATCGCATGGCGTGTCATGCAGGCAGCACTAATATTTGAAAGCGCCATGTTGATCATGGGTGCGCTCTGGGCCCAGGACGCATGGGGCCGTTACTGGGCCTGGGATCCGCTTGAGACGTGGGCTTTCATTACCTGGCTTGCGTTGGCGGGCGCGCTTCACCTGCGAATCACGTATCGAGTTTCTCCGTTTCATGGCGCCCTGATGATATCAGCGGTTTTTGCGATTGCGTTTCTGACTTTTTTTGGTGTTCCATTCGTTACGCTCGCGCCGCATAAAGGGGCGGTGTGAATTCCATCAAAGAATACTGGTTGACCGCTTTGTCATTGGTCATGGTAGCTTGCGCGGTGATAGCCGTACTGGTGTGGGGCAATGATGCCAGCGACTCGCGATCCAGGTCTGGCGCAGTTGGTGACGATGCCAATCGAGAAGCCAGAGCGCACGAGCATCAGTCCGATGCCAAAGCGCGTGAGGTGGAGCGGCGCTTTAAGGAAGCTGTGCTGATGCTGCACGCCAAACAGTACGAACACGCTCTCACCGCCCTGCATCGGGTGCTCGAATTTGCGCCCGCAATGCCCGAGGCACACGCTAACATGGGCTATACCATGCTCGGCCTCAAGCGATTCGTTGCCGCGCGAGATTTCTTTTCAAGCGCGATTGAACTGCGACCGATGCAAGCAAATGCCTACTATGGTCTGGCGTTGGCGTTTGAGGCGGAAAACGACAGGGCACGCGCGATAGGCGCGATGCGGAGTTTTGTGCACCTTGCAAAACCCGACGATCCATTCGTGCGCAAGGCGCGCGCCGCGTTGTGGGAGTGGCAGTCCGCAAGTGAAAGGAGTCCGGCCGGCGACCAGTCCCCGTCGTTCCCGGGACGAAATGTCGCGTGGACCGAAGCTAGCAAGGGCAAATGATGGTTTCTCTATTGGTGCGGATCAAGAGCGTTTGCGCAATCGTCATCCTGTTGCTTCTCGCTCCTGCCGCATGTGAGCGAATCGATGCCAGCAGCAGAGCGCCAGTGGGCCAAGGGTTTCCGCCGATTCGCATGCAAGGTATTGACAGGGCAGATTCATCGTCGACCACTTTTCGCGGAAAAGTGCTGCTCGTAAACGTCTGGGCAACATGGTGCCCGCCCTGTCGCAGGGAAATGCCCAGTCTCGAACAATTGCATTCCCGGCTCGATCCTGCACGCGCGGCTGTGATTGGACTATCGGTCGAAGATGATACACATCAGGTACGGGAATGGCTCAAGAGGTCGAAGATCACTTTCCCGAATTATCTCGACACGCACGCACCGAGTGCGCGCGAAATATTGGGAATTTCCTCATACCCGCAAACATTTCTCGTCGCACCGGATGGGAAGGTGATTGCCCGTATTGAGGGCGCGCGCGATTGGGCCGAACCCAAGTGGATTGCGCTTGTTGACAAGGTCTACGCGGACTCGGCAAATGTGCAGCGGTGAGCAAACGCTTGGCTTGTCCGGCACGTTTCTTGCGGCGTGCAGCAGTACTTGCCCGCCATGCCGAAATGTTGCACTGAAAAGTAGCGATTTACTCAAAAACCATCCAATGCTTGGGAAGGAATCTCAATAATGAGAATGAGGTCGCCTTGGTACCTCCTGGTCTCAATTGCACTCTTGAATAGCGGAGTGCGGGCGGCCGACACGCAAAACGGAGCCAGGCTATACGCGCAATACTGTCTGTCGTGCCATGGCGTTAACGGTAGAGGAAGCGCAGCGGGTGTGCCGGATTTTTCACGCAGCAATGCCTTGTTCACGTCGGACGGCGCGCTATTTGGCAGCATCAGGGCCGGGAGGGGAGCAATGCCCGGCTTTCTCGGCATCTTGCGGGAACGAGATCTGTTTGACGTGATTGCCTATTTACGGACGTTGAACTGATGAATGGCCGTTATGCGCTCTCACTGGGTCGCGCTTTTGCGGTTTTTCTGGGCATGGTGTCCCTGACCGCAATTTCACAGCCCAAAGTGATTGACACGTTCGAGGTCGGGCAAGGCGTATTCGTGCGAGCGCTGAAATCCGACGCCGATCATGGCAGCATGTGGGTTGGTACGTCGGTGGGCGTGCATGAAGTGGATTTGAAAACGCTGAAGCCGCGCAGCACATTCACTCGCAAGGAAGGGCTTGCCAATGAGTATGTTTTCGCGGTCGGGATTGATCGAGACGGATACAAGTGGTTCGGTACCAACGCTGGCGGAGCATCGCGCTATCGTGACGGCAAATGGAAGACCTATTTTCCCATGCACGGCCTGGCGGATTACTGGGTATATTCGTTTGCCAGCCAGCGCGACGGTACATTGTGGATCGGCACGTGGGCCGGCGTCAGCCGTTTTGACCTGAAGACAGGGAAATTCAAGAACTACGTCAAGGAACTGGTCAATGAGTGGGTCTACGGCATTGGCGTTGATACGCAGGATCGCGTATGGTTCGGGACCGAGGGTGGCGTGTCCATGTTCGATGGCAAGAAGTGGTCCGTATGGACCCACAAGGAAGGCCTCGGCGCACCCAATAGCGAACAACTTCCGCCCAGCACCAATACCGGTCTCGGCACGCGTTTGCGGCACGATCTATCGGTGTCAAACGAAGGCAAGCCAACCTATAACCCCAATTACGTGTTTGCCATACAAGTTGCTGCCGATAAATCCGTATGGGCAGGTACTTGGGGCGGCGGCGCGGCACGTTTCGACGGAACGCGCTGGACCAATTTCACCGTAAGGGACGGTATGGCGGGCAATCTCGTTTATGCGATTGTCCAGGACACGAGCGGTGCGATGTGGTTCGGGACCGACAAAGGCGTGACCAGATTCGACGGCAAGCGCTGGTACAGCATTGGCAAGGCGCAGGGATTGCTGGAACACCATGTCTATGCGTTGGCGGTTGCGCCCGACGGCGTGATATGGGCAGGCACCAAACGTGGCGTCACCCGGATTCAACCATAAGGCGCAGGACATGAAATTCGATTTGATGCAGGTTGGTATTGGAGTGGCATTCCTTGCCGGCGTCGGGATCATCATTTTTTCGGCAGTCCAGCCTACGCCGGCGAAGCACGCACCTGTCGCCGCAGGGCCAACTACGGCCAGCGCTCAGACGTCCGCACTGCCGGGCAATCACCCACCGCTGACGGCTGCGCATCAAGTCGCACCGATCGAACGCGAAGGCAAGGTAGAGGTTGATCGACTCGCCAAGTTCGTCCATTTCAGGACTGGCAGCCGCAATGTCAAGGACATGCTGCTCGATGGAAAAGTGTTGTGGGTGGCGACCTCAGGTGGCTTGATCCGCTATGACACCGCCACCGACAAGTTCCGGCTTTTCGACAACCAGAACGGATTGCTTTCGAATGGCATTTTTCACGTCAGCAAATATCGCGGGCAAATTATTGCGGGCACATATGGCGGCGGCATGGGGTTATATGATGAAGCCAAAGATCGCTGGGAGTTGATAAACGTCCCTGACGGATTAGGCGATGCCTTTGTCTATGATGTACTTGAGGCGGCAAACGGCGACGTGTGGATCGCCACCTGGTCTGGTGTTAACCGGGTTCGCAAAGGTGAATTCAAGGATCGAAGCAAGTGGGATGTCTTCACGGTCGAGAATACCAAGGGCGGATTGCCGAATGACTGGGTTTACGCACTTGCCGAAGGAAAGGGCGGGGATATCTGGCTCGCCACGGAAGGTGGCTTAGCGCGGTTTGCCGGCGAAAAATGGGAGAACTGGAATCACGCCAAGGGCCTCGGTGCGCCGTACGAAAAAGTAAAGAAAGATATTTCATTTAAGAGCGACCCTGCGCAGGTTTCCTCGCATCACGCCAGGCAGAAGGAAGACATGGGGCTCACCGGAATCAATGTCGCGTTCAATCCCAATTACATCATTTCTCTGGTTGTCGATTCGCAGGGCGTTGTCTGGGCGGGTACTTGGGGCGGTGGGTTGTCGAGATTCGATGGAAAGATCTGGACTCACTATACGACCGCTGAAGGACTTCCGGGCAACCATGTATTCATGCTGCACATTGATGCAGGGAAACGCTATGGATTGGCACAAACAACGGCTTGGCACGACTTGGCAACGGCAAGTTTATTGTCATGAACGTCAATGACGGATTGTTTGCCAACAATGTATTTTCGATGGCGTCCGGCAAGGACGGCAGCATCTGGGTGGGAAGCTATGGCGGCGTTGCGCACATCGCGAAGGCCGACTGAGTTGCACGAAGTAATAGCGAGCGGCACTCATCTCGCTTCGCGCTGGTTTCATGACGGACTTGCCGTCATCTAGACTTTCACCAGGCGCAGAAAAAACGGTGCGGGTATTCAGGAAATAGTCGGCGAATGAACTGCATCCAATGAGTTCGCGTTCGAATTCGCTCGCGAACTGAACGCGTAAGTCGCGCAATTTTCCATCGACCGCTTCGAATCGCATTTCCAATACGCGTTCGACCGCCATGTCGGACAATGTGTGCACCGCACATTGGCATACGTGCGCGTTGTCCATCGGGGGTAGTCTTCCCGCCCCTATCAGCAGTGTCGAAAGAGGGCCTGGCAAACTGCCTGGCGCGGATGTGCTGCGTCTCCAATTGCTATTGCTCTGGCAGTGTTCTCTGGCCCAGCAAGCGGTTGCCAAGCAGTTTGCGTTGTGTTGCATTCGTGCGTCGCACAATTGGACTCCGGAAAGCCGTACTACAATGTGCCTTGGAGGCGGCCTTCAATACCGGCCAAAACGATAATCACTTCACCGGAAAACCTTGTTCCAAGTATGAATTCCCTGCGTGTTCTGGTTATAGACGATGAGCCTGCTGTGAGGCAAATCATGGCTTCCCACGTCAAGCAGGCCGGTTACAACGTTGATCAGGCAGCTAGTGCAGCCGAGGCCGCGGCAAAACTTGTGCGCGGAGATGTGGATGTCGCGCTATGTGATATTCAGTTGCCTGACGGCAACGGCATTGATCTCGTAAAGAACACTCGCGCCAGTGGTATCGATACCACGTTCATCATGGTCACCGCGTTTGCATCGACGGAAACGGCGATTGAGGCTTTGCGCGCCGGCGCGGCGGATTACATTACCAAGCCACTGCGTACCGAGGAGCTTTTGCATCGGCTATCGCAAATCGTTTCCTTGCGAAGCCTTCGTAAAGAAAACACAGCATTGCGCAAGGCAGTCACGGAAAGTTCGCCCAAGCTCTTCAGGTTCGCGTCGACATCAATGCGCGAAGTTGAACGCCTGGCAAGCAGGGTGGCACCAACGGCAAGCACCGTGCTGATTACAGGCGAGAGCGGGACCGGGAAAGGAGTCATTGCCCGTTCCTTGCATGCGCAGAGTGGCCGTATAGGTGGAAATTTTGTTTCGGTCAATTGCGGGGCGATTCCGGAAACAATGCTTGAGAGCGAGTTTTTCGGCCACATGAAGGGTGCGTTTACCGGTGCGGATCGTGCCCGCAAGGGACTTTTCGTCGAGGCAGATGGCGGAACCCTATTCTTGGACGAAATTGGCGAGCTGACCTTGCACATGCAGACGAAATTGTTGCATGTCATTGAAGAAAAGGAGGTACGTGCGCTTGGCGGCGAGCAGTCGAGACGCGTTGATGTGCGCATCATTGCTGCGACCAATCGCGATCTGCAGCAGATGGTCGCCAATGGCAAGTTTCGAGAGGATTTGTATTTTCGCCTGGGGATGTTTCATATTCATGTTCCTCCGCTACGTGAACGACAGGAAGATCTCAGGGGGTTGATATTGCATGTCCTGAGCGATGTCGGAAATGAAAGGGAGACTCCGCGGTCGCAGCGAATCGATGCCGCCGCCGAAGAATTGCTCCTCGCTTACCGGTGGCCCGGAAACGTGCGCGAGATCGAGAATGTATTGAATCGTGCGCATTTGATGGCCGATGGCGACTGCATTACGCTTGCGGATATTCCCCCACAGATCACGCGGGCACTTGCGGAGTCACAGGCAACGGCATCGCCGGTGAATCAGGTATCGGCAAACCTGGACAACGAGGTGGTGCTCGATGGCAATTTGCGAGATAACTTGCGCCGCTTCGAGGCGCAAGTTATCTCGCTTGCGATCGCGGCAGCAGGCGGTGATCGCCGACAGGCTGCAAACAAGCTTGGTATTGGCCTGTCGAGCCTGTATCGCAAATTGGAGGAGTTTTCGCCAACTTCGAGCCTCGAGGAAGGTGCAACTGGTCCGGTCGAGAAAAGCTAGCGCGCCTAATGGTTTGATATCGTCGTGGATGCCGCAAGCAGCGAAATGGCGTCGTGGACCTTATCAAATTCCAGCGACTTATCAAAAAACTGGAAGGCGCCTGCATTCATGAACAACTCGCGTGATTCCCGCTCTGCATGATTGGACAGGACGATCACTTTCATCGCGGGGTATTGGCTTGCCACATAGCGCAATACGGCCAGTCCATTACTGGCACGCAGTCTAATATCGAGTACAACAACGTCCGGCGGGTTTCGATCAATGATGCGGATTGCTTCCGGCGCATCATCAGCCTGTCCCGTGATCCTGGTGTTCGGGATCTGGTTCAGCATTGCGGCAATGTGATCGCGAATGCTGTTCGAATCGTCCACGATGAAAACGTCCATGTGTACGTCGCCCAACTATGGGCGTTTGGTATTGCGTCGTGCGGTTCGTATTTCCATCCTTATTCCCGGTTGATTCAGCCTAATCGGCGGCACGCATGTTTCGTGCCAATGATGCCGGATAATCCGGCCCGTCCAGAATGGCCGCAGAGCTCAGGGGGTTGTCGGCAAAACGTGTGGAATCGGCGGCGAAAAGCACAAAATGG
Organism: Betaproteobacteria bacterium; assembly: GCA_016720925.1. Taxonomy (NCBI): domain Bacteria; kingdom Pseudomonadati; phylum Pseudomonadota; class Betaproteobacteria; species Betaproteobacteria bacterium. Next base: position 287,249 of record JADKJR010000004.1, read on the forward strand.
GCACCAGTCTCAACAAGCATCGCGAGTCGGCCCTTCGGATCAAGCCTTGGAAAAAGAACCATTCTCATTACTGGGAATGGCGACGTGTATAAGTGTGCCATTTCCTTGGCTCTCGATCAGCAACTCACCATTCAGCGCGTAGACACGTTCTCGCATTCCGATTAGCCCGAATGATGCGGCTTTGCGTCTGTTCTCACCGGTTATGCCAATGCCGTTGTCACGAACCTCGAGAATCAGGCAACTCGCAACATCCCGATAAAGTCTCAGCGAGACCTCAGTCGCTTTGGCATGCTTCACAATATTATTAAGCGCTTCCTGTGCAATTCGATAGAGCGGCGTTGCAAGCCGTTGATCGATTAGTAACCTCTCCGGATCGAGGTCGAAGGTGCAATGGATATGCGAGCTTCGCGACACTTGCATCACGAGCGCCTCCAACGCCGTCGCCAGCCCGAGATCGTCCAGCAATTGTGGGCGCAATCCAGCCGAGATCTGTCGTACGGAAAGCACGGTATGGTTCAGTAGACCATCCATGCGATCAATGTCCTCCAGCCAAGTCGCGCAGGCGGTCGCATCTGCGGGCGTCGCCATCAATTGCGACTTGAGGCTGGACATATCCATCTTGAGTACGGTCAACGTCTGGCCCAGGTCATCGTGCAGTTCCTGGGCAATTCGTTTGCGTTCGCCCTCTTGGGCTATTTCCAGCGCGACGCCCAATTGCCGCAATTCAGCGTGAGAGTGCTCGAGCGCCGCGCGATCCAGGTGCCGATCGGTGATATCGCGCATCATTTCCAGAATGATGTGTTTGCCGGCCTCTTCGAATACGCTGACCGCGACCTCGACGTATCGCAATTCACCACTGAGTCGAACAACCTTGCGTTCCATGATGGGCATCGATGGGGCGCCGGCCATAATTGATTCTATTGTTTGCCGGACACCGTCAAGAGAGTCTGAATGAAAAAACCTGAAGATTGAAGTGCCGGTCAAGTGATCCGATTCGGCGGCGCCGAAAAGCGTCATGGCTGCCTTGTTTGAGAAGATTATTTTCCCGTCTTGATGAATAAGAATGGCTTCCGGGCTGACCTCAACCAATCCGCGAAAACGCTGTTCGCTATTGCGCAGCGATATCTCGGCCTGCCGCCTCGCGGAAACATCGCGCAACATGACAGTAAAGAGTTTCCTGCCGTTTTGTGTTGTTTGCGAAATCGATGCCTCGAGCGGAAACTCCTCCCCATTGAAACGCAGCCCGATCAAGTCACTTTTATTGCCCATTTGCCGGTCGGAAATACCGGTAAGGCCAAAGCGCTCAACGTGTTGCGCATGGGATTCCCGAAAGCGTTGCGGAATGAAGCGCGAAAGCGGTGTGCCCGCGACCTGCACGGCATCGCAGCGAAATATTCGCTCTGCCGCCGGATTGAAATGCACAATGTTCTGGCTCTCGTCGACGCTGATGATCGCATCCATCGCTGAATAGAAAATTCCGGTGAAACGCCGCTCGTTTTCATGCGAGGCCAGCGACATCTGTTCCGCCAGGGTAAGGGCACTGTTGCGCGTGCGCACGGCGAACCACGTCAGGCCAAAAAGCAGCAGACTGATGATCGTGCCGCCAGCCAAAACGAGAAATGGTTGATTGTCACCGCGTCCGGAAAAAAACGCAGGCAGGGCTTCATAGCGAAGCGTCCATGAACGGCCGTTCAAGTCCAAAGTGGAAATAAGGGGAAGTGACGTGCGCCCGGTGTGGTCAAGAAATCGGGAATTTTGTCCAGATCAAATAGCAGTGACTCCCTACCAGGAAATAGCCCGTCGAAAATTTCGAGGTCAATGCCCTCTTTCTGTGCATCAAGCGCGCTACCCATCAGGTTGTTCACGCGAAAAGGAGCATAGACGTAACCAGCCAATTGAGTGCGGCGATTGTCAACGCTTTCCGGCTGAATGCCACCGCGATAGACGGGTACGTACATCAGGAACCCCGTTTGTCCCGGCTCATCCGTTTCATGAATTAATTTGACTTTGCCGGAGATAATAGCTTTCCCCTCATCGCGAGCGCGTTCCATTGCGGCGCGACGAATCGGTTCTGCAGACATGTCATAGCCAAAGGCGCTTGGAATGCGCGAACCGAAAGGTTCAAGATAAACAATGGGCATGTAGACATTGCGTACGCCGTCAGGTCGAATTTCATATTCGGTCAACCCTTCACTACGCATTGTCTTGATATGCGCCGCTTTGCCTTGATCGGTGATCATCTTGACAAAACCGATGCCTTGTACACCGGGAAACGATTCACCTATCTTCAGACGGTCGACATACACTCGCCATTGCGCCCGTGAAATCGTTCCCGTCGCATCGAATAGCGCAACGCCACCCCGTAGCACCTGTTCATAGGCATGAAGGCGATTGCGTATCTCCACGGTTGCCCGGTCGGCACGCAGCCGGAAGTCTGTTTCCACCCGCCTAAGTTGGCTTTCGCGCGTGAGATTCCAGCCAATTCCAGCGACAATCAGCCCCAATCCAAGGACGAGCCAAGGCATGAGTAACACAAAGAGGGAGAGAATCCGACGAGTATGAGGACCGTGTGTAATCACTATTTGTTCAAACGGGGAAACGGGATGCTGAATGATGAATGCGTATTGCGATGATTCGGGCAGTTGCCGCGCCAGCGTGATTTCACAACAGAACGCGGAAATCCGGCGATAACTGGCACATTATTGTCAAGTTGGCGTGTGAGTTGCATTGCCTTGAAGCAATTTTCATTTCAATGCGCCGAATGGGTCAAGTCAAGTCCCAGAGCCCTGTTGGCCGAACCCTGCAACGTATTCACAATACGCATAAGTCGCCGGAACGGATGCAAGGCACGCTGCTTTTTCGCTCGATCTCAAATAGACTTGTCTGTAGCGGCTATCCAAACAGCGATTCCCACAAAAGTGTCGGTAGTCATTGTGCGTGCATGGGACCGGAAATTCTGGACGAAGCGCGGAAAGCATCATTGCTGCCGATCGGTCTGGAAATCGAAGGAAGATGGCCACGTTGAAGGCCGAGTTTCGTCAATAGGAGCGATCGAGATCTATGTGGTACGCAGCAAGCAGATTCCGGCTAACGCGCTATTTCACGATTGCCAGTTTAATCGCGTTCACGGTCGTTGGACTCGCCCTTTTTGTACTTGAACGTCAAGAAGAGGTGTTTTTTGAGCAGGTTCAAGCAGAGCAAACAACTTTTTTCTCTAAAGTACAGCTGGAGCTTTCGGGCCAGCAGGAAGACAAAGCACGCAGCGAATTGCTGGCAGTACACGAAGCCGGTCATGAAAATCTGACGCGCTTTCTGGCGAATGTGTTGTGGGAGAAGAACATTGCACCTTTCATGGCAAAGGTGCAGCGCATTCCTGACGGTCAATGCCGCAGTATGGCTGACACGCCGGGAACGGAGCCAACGGTTGAAGTGAACGCCCGGCATGCGTGTTTCGCGGAAGTTGGCCGGAGGATCATGGAATTGCCTGCGTTTTCGTCACTCGATGCGACCGCCTACGCGGCGATGCGGTCGAGTACTGTGTTCAAGATCAAGGTTTTCGATCTGCGTGGAATTACTGTCTATTCCTCCGAACACACTCAAGTTGGCGAGGATAAATCTGAAAACCTTGGCTGGAAGACCGCAGTGGCGGGAAAGCCCGCAAGTGAATTGACACATCGCGACAAGTTCAGCGCCTTTGAAGGCGTTGTTGAAAATCGCGACCTCATTTCAAGTTACGTTCCTGTTCGCTCGCCTGGCGGCGATCGTGTGATTGGAGTCTTCGAGATTTACTCGGATGTGACGCCTTTTCTCGACCAGATCAACATTACTTCCGCGCGCATCCGGGAAATCACCGCGGCCAACCAGGCCAAAGTGGAGCGTGCAGCTAGAGATAACGAACAGAAGGTTCATTCAAGCTCCCAAAATTTTCTGGCCATCGTCGGCGGCCTGCTTGCATTGCTCTATGCGGTCCTGCTTTTCCTGGTGCGCAATGGACAGCGCATTCTCGACCAGCAGAGTCGCGCGCAAGAGCAGGCAACGCATCGCGAGCAGCTGTGGCACAGGGAGAAAATGGCCGCACTTTCAACCATGGCAAAGCATGTTTCGCATGAACTCGGCAATCCGCTGGCGACAATTGCCGGCCTGGCAGAGGAGATTGCCGGTCGGCAAGGTAACGGTGGCGGTGGCGCAAACCAGCCGAAACTGATTCTGGAACAGACGCAGCGGATCGGCGCGATGATTCGCCAGATCGCTGATTTTGCAGCGGCGCGAAGCGAAAAACCGGAACTCGCCGACATCAATCAAATGGTCGCGGCGATCCGTGATTTCCTGAGCTTCGATGGCCGCTTTCAGGCAACAAGGATCGAGTTCAGGCCGGACCTGCAACTGCCGGCGTGTGTCGTCATTCCGGATTCTCTGAATGAGGTCTTGATGGATCTTATGCAGGCATGTGTCGAAGGCAACGCAAAGCCAGAGCGGATTCTCGTGGAGACGAGAGTAGATGGCGCTGGTGTTCAGATTCGTATTGCTTGCGAACCTGCCTCGGCAGCGTTAAATTTGCTGTTCACTGAATCCGGCGAGACTATGCGATTCGAGTCAGCGAAACGCCGGGTCGCAGCGATGGGCGGTCAACTTGTGCTGGATGCAACCGGATTGTGGATAGCCTTACCCGTTGGTTGAGTAGCGGTCTGATTCGCCTTTGGAATGAATGACGGCATGCTGATCCTTGGAGACGTGAACCGGAAACCAGGATGGTCCCAGCTTAGCTTTGTATCCAGGGCAGTCCTGCCAGGCGCCAGCCGCCAACCCTGCCACGCTGCTGATTGGTGTCGAGGTTCCCTTCGAAGCCTTCCAGTACATTAAAGGCTCGCGCGTATCCGGATGCCATTGCCAGCGCCGCCGCTGCGTGCGAACGCTGGGCGCTACGGCACAAAAACAGGACAATGTCGTCGGTCGCGCAATGTTGTCGAAGGTCGGGCACGAATTGCCGATTGAGTTCTCCACTCGGCCAATGCTTCCACGGGATGAGCACAGACCCGGGCACGCGGCCAATGAATTCGTATTCGGCCACACTGCGAACATCGACAATTTTGGCGCTGTGTCTGGAAAATAGCTGCCAGGCTTCCCCAGGCGTTACCGCTCCAGCGTAGGGCAGGTCCAAGGAGTGGCCGCGCTCGTGAGCGGCGGCAAGGATTTCCTTGGCTTCGAAAAAAGGGGGGCTCATGGATGTCGATATTCCAGGTTTAGATTTGGAATAGGCAATGTGACACCCGGTCGCAGGGCGCGTCAAGCGACAAAACTTCCGTGGTCAGCAGGAAGAAATATGCGTTCTCGTCAAAGTCTGAAATTGATAACATCTTCCGCGGACGGGTAAAGGGCATAACGTGCCTGCGACTGGCGTCCGCTCGAAAGCGCGATAAATGCAAGCCCTGCACCATCGAGAAAATTGTTGGCCATTCGAGTGCACTCCGCGGATCATTTCCGCCGCAGCAGGGATCGCTGCGCGGTCTCCAAGTAAGGGTATTGCAATTGGCTTTGCAAAAGGCGCTGTCTGATCAAGGGGAAGGGCCGGTCGACGGATCCCTGATAGGCGACCGTGAAGTCCTTCAACGCTTTCACGGCGTCGTGAATGTCCTTGTCCGCCCGCACCGCGAAGGCATTGAAACCCACGCGCTGCATGTAGAACAACTGGTCTCGGAGCACGTCGCCGATGGCGCGCAATTCACCCGTGAATCCATAGCGCGTGCGCAGCAGTGTCGCGGTCGAATAGCCGCGGCCATCGGCGAATTTTGGAAAATTTATAGCGATGACGGCGAAGTGATTGATCGAATCGGCCAGCAACGACGCATCGTCGTGGCCGTCGAGCCATACACCGATTGGGCCGCTTTGCAGCGTGCCGCGTTGCGCAAGCCACACTTTCAACGGCACGATCACCTTGCCGGTGGGCAGGACGGCGGTTGCCGTGTCCTCGGCGGCGGGAATCAGCTTCCATTCGTCCGCTACAACCGCGCCATCGCGGATGATGTAAGTGATCTCAGACATTGGTAACCTCCGCGACGTTATGTACTGCCTTCCGGTCGTAGACACGCGCCTTGAACGGCTCGATGCCGACGCGCTTGACTGTATCCAGGAAGAGCTCGTCCTCGTGCCGCAGGTCCACGTAGGTCGTGATCAGCTTTTCCACCACGTCGGCCATTTCATCTTGCGCGAACGAGGGGCCGATCACTTTGCCCAGCGCGGCATCCAGTCCCTGCGATCCGCCGATGCTGACCTGGTAGAACTCCTCGCCGTGCTTGTCCACGCCAAGAATGCCAATGTGACCGACATGATGATGACCACAGGCGTTCATGCAGCCGGAAATATTGATCGCGATATCGCCGATGTCGAACAGGTAATCGAGATCACCGAGTTTTTCTTCCACGCGGCGTTGAATCGCTTCGGCGACGGGTATCGATTTCGCGTTGGCCAGCGAACAGAAATCGCCACCCGGGCAGGAAATGATGTCGGTGAGTAGGCCGATATTCGGTGTCGCGAAGCCGATGGCTTTCGCACGTTGCCAGACAGTGAACAGTTCACCGATCTTCACATCGGCCAGGATGATGTTCTGTTCGTGCGAAACGCGGATTTCGCCATAGCTGAATTGGTCCGCCATATCCGCGACTGCATCGAGTTGCGCGTCGGTGGCGTCGCCTGGCGGAACGCCGGTCTTTTTCAGCGATAGCGTGACGGCGGCATAACCCGGCTGCTTATGGCCGAACACATTGCGGCTCACCCAGCGGGCAAAGGCCTTGCTCTCCAGTTGGTGTTTCTCGAATTCGGCGTTGATCGCGGATAGTTTTTCGTAGGCCGGATCGACAAAGTGTTCAGAGACGCGATCAATCTCCGCCTGAGTAAGCGTGGAGGGGCCATCCTTCAGGTGCGCCCATTCGGCCTCAACTTCGGCACGGAACTTGTCAAGACCCATTTCCTTGACCAGGATCTTTATGCGCGCCTTGTACAGGTTATCGCGGCGCCCGAAACGGTTGTAAACGCGAAGGACTGCATCGAGGTACGTGAAAAGATGTTCCTTTGGCAGCGCCTCATACACGACGTGACCGAGGATAGGTGTGCGGCCCAGTCCGCCGCCAACGAGGATGTTGAACGCCACGTCGCCGGAAGCCGTCTTGACCGCATGAATGCCGATGTCGTGAAACAGCGTGCCGGTCCGGTCTTCCCGTGCACCGTTGACGGCCATCTTGAATTTGCGTGGCAAGTAAGCGAATTCGGGATGAAACGTGGACCACTGGCGAATCAGTTCCGCGTACGGACGCGGATCGATCAATTCATCATGAGCGATGCCGGCAAACTGGTCGGAGGTGGTATTGCGGATGCAGTTGCCGGAGGTCTGGATGGCGTGCATTTCCACGCTGGCCAGGTCAGCGAGGATATCGGGAACCTGTTCGAGCTTCGGCCAGTTGTACTGGATATTCTGGCGGGTGGTGAAATGGCCGTAGCCGCGATCGTACTTGCGGGCGATGTGCGCGAGCATCCGCACCTGTGTCGATGACAGCAATCCGTAGGGAATGGCGACCCTGAGCATCGGCGCATGTTTCTGGATGTAAAGGCCATTCTGCAAGCGCAGCGGGCGGAATTCTTCTTCCGACAATTGCCCGGCGAGATAGCGTTCGGTCTGTCCGCGGAATTGGGCAACCCGTTCGTCAACGATAGTCTGGTCGTACTGGTCGTAGCGGTGCATGATTGTTGTGCGCGGGTGGTTGGTGCCTGACTCTGGCCAGATCCACGCTCACGCTTCCATAAGTTGATGAAACAGAATCGTAGCGGTCGAGAGTTATATCAAGAAAGACTTTATTGGTAATATATATATTAAGTAGGCATATAGACAAAGGTGCCGTGATTCTCGATCGAAAGTGCTGCCGTGATCGCGGTATCCCGAATTCGTGCGCCGCAGCATCGGATTTCGCGGTTTGCGGCTATCATTTGGTTTCTACAAACAAACAAGGGGGCTCACATGGCAATGGTTGATCGAATCAAGAACATCCTTATCACCCCGAAGGCCGAGTGGCCGGTCATCGCCGGTGAATCCACATCCAATGCCGATGTGGTGAAGGGCTACATCCTGCCGTTGGCGGCAATCCCGGCGGTTGCAAGCTTCGTTGGCGGGTCGCTGATCGGTCACAGCATTCCGTTCCTCGGTGGCACCTACCGGGTCCCGGTCATCGCGGGTATCGGCCTCGCGATATTCAGTTTCGTGATGGCCATCGTGGGTGTTTATGTCCTGTCGTTCATTGTCAATGCCCTGGCGCCAACCTTCAATGCGGAAAAGAGCGATACGCAGGCATTCAGGCTCGTGGCGTATTCGTCGACGGCCGGCTGGCTGGGCGGCATTTTTCAGATGATTCCGGGTTTGGGCTTACTGGGTGTCCTGGCATCGATATACGGTGTGTTTCTGCTGTATCTCGGACTGCCGCGCCTGATGAAATGCCCGGAAGAAAAGGCAATTGCCTACACGGCCGTGATCGTGGTGGTGGCCATCGTCGTGTTCGTGGTCATCGGCGCCATCAGCGCGGTAATTGGCGGCATCGGCGGTGCGGCGTCGGGTGCATTTGGTGGCCTTGGCGGGCGGACACAAAGCTCTTCCAATGTCACCTTCGACAAAGACAGCCCGATGGGGAAACTCGAATCCTTCGGCAAGAACATGGAAGCCGCCGGCAAGAAGATGGAGGCCGCGCAGAAGAGCGGCAACCAGGAAGAAGCCATGAAAGCCGCGATGGCCGGCCTGGGCACGGCGCTGGGCGGCGGAAAGGCTGTCGACCCCATCGGCATTGATCAACTGAAACCGTTTGTGCCCGAGACCTTCGCCGGTCTCGGCAAGAAATCCAGCCGCGCCGAAAAAACCGGCGCGATGGGGCTAATGGTGTCGAAAGCCGAAGCGCGATATGCCGACGACGCCAACAAGAGCGTCGAGCTGGATATTTCCGACACCGGCGGGGCCAGCGGCTGGGTGGCACTGGCCAGCTGGGCCGGTGTGCAAGGGGAAAAGGAAGATCAGTACGGCACGGAAAAAACCACAAAGGTCAACGGCCGCATGGTGCATGAGCGCTCGGGTAAGGACGGCAGTTCGGAATACAGCGTCGTGCTGGGCGAGCGTTTCGTGGTCAGCGCGAAGGCGCACGGCGTGGATCTGAATTCGCTGAAGGCGGCAGTTTCCTCACTTGATCTGGGCAAGTTGGAATCGATGAAGGATGTCGGCGTACAGAAGTAAGGATTGAGCGGTAATGCCGTTCTCCTGCAGCGCTCACGGTCCGAACCGGCGCGTCGCGTAAATCCCCAATCCCGTTGCCACGCTGGAAAATCGGTCTCCTGCCACTTGTTTCGCATTCGGGAATAATCCCGCAATGCGATCGGTGAGAAATCGAAGGCCTGTTGAGCCACCGGTGAAATACAGCGCGTTTATTTGCGCGGCGTGCAAGCCCGCCTGCTGCAATGTCTCCCGCGCCGCCTGCACAATCCGCATGACTTTATGATCGAGTGCCTCGGCCTGTTGGGCATCGCTGAATGACACTTTGAAGCCGGCTTCCAGCACAGCGAGATCAATCACCGCTTGACCCTGAATCGCAACGTCGATTTTCGCCCGTTCCGCGAGCGCGGCGAATTGATGTCCGAGATGTTGGGTCACCACCGACATCAGTCGCTGATAGCAAGCCGGATCGGCATACATGCTGATCATCTCGCGCAGTTCGATGACGCGATTGTGCCCATACACCGTATTGATGAGATGCCAAGTGGCGAGGTCAAAATACACCTTGCCGGGCACGCGCCGACCGTTCGGACCGGATGAACCATAGCCCAGCACCGGCATGATTGCGGCAAGATTCACGGACTGGTCGAAATCTGTTCCGGCGACATGAATACCGTGATTGGCGAGGATGTCCTCTTGGCGAGCCACGCGCGTGCGACGTGTTGGTCCGACACGCACCAGCGAGAAATCCGATGTGCCGCCGCCGATATCGGCGACCAGTACAACTTGCTCGCGATCAATGCTCGATTCATAGTCCAGCGCCGCGGCAATGGGCTCAAATTGAAACGCCACCTCGGTAAATCCTGCCGCGTGCGCCGCCGCCTCGAGCGAGGCTTGCGCCTTGCCGTCGCGTTCCTTGTCACCGTCGACAAACCAAACTGGCCGGCCGATGACGATGCGCTGAAGTGGGGCGCCATGTTGCAATTCGGCGACGCGCTTCAGGTGCTTCAGATAGCCGATCACCACATCGAGATATTTGATACTGATGCCATGACCGATCTCGGTGGATTGTTCCATCAGGTCCGAACCGAGAATGCTCTTGATCGAACGCATCAGCCGCCCGTCGAAGCCATCCACGTAAGCTGCGACGGCCACGCGTCCAAAGCAGCGCGTTTCGTCTTCCGCGTTGTAGAACACCGCAGTGGGCATCGTGCGAAAGCCGGGCTCCAGTTCAACAAGTCGCATGCCGGTTTCCGTGGGAATGGTGATTGCGGAATTGGATGTGCCGAAGTCAATGGCGCAGTAATCTGGAATGTGCATGAATCGAGATCGGATACGGCGAGAGGGACGCGGATTATAGCGGGGGGCGATTGCGCGAAGGGCAATATCTCTGCAAAATACGAAACTCAAGCACTGGCGCGGCTTTCCAGCAAAAAAAGCCCGGAAATCCGCGCCAGTGCTAGAGTTTTAACCTCGGTCATGGCGCATTGACACCTTGCGCGGCCATCTCCGCAAAAAGACTCTGGCTGCCGTGGTTGATGATTTTCAACGTCAGGAATGCCGATTCGGGCGCGGGAGATCGGTCAGCTTTCTACCCCCCCAATCTGCCGCAGAAAGTCCGCAATTGTCTTGCCGGACTCATCGCGGAAGGTCTTGTCGCGGACGGCAAGCGTGCGCATGCGGTCGAGCCTGAACATGCGGAAAGCTTGCCGCAGCTCGCACCATGCGGCCAGCGTCCAACGTTCACCCCAGAAGTGCAATGCAACCGGGCGCAGTTCGCGTTGCGATTCGCGTTTGTCCTCCGTCACGTAATCGATATGTACAAACTGCCTTGCTTTGATAGCCTGCCGCAACGCTTCAAATCGACTTGCCACCTCGCGGTCAATGTGAAAATCCGGAACGTACACCTGCGTTGTCTCAAGCGCGGCGCGGCGATTATCCGGCAGCACCGCGGCGATTTTTTCCATCGCGCGTTCGGCACTTTTGGCGAGTGCCTTGCCGCCATAGGCGCTCGCCATCCGTGCGCCGATCAGCAGCGCTTCAACTTCGTCATAGTCGAACATGAGCGGGGGCAGGTCAAAGCCTTTTTTCAGCGCATAGCCGACACCGGCTTCGCCCAAAATCGGCACACCGGAGAGCGACAGATCCTGTACATCGCGATAGATGGTTCGATCGGAAACACCGAGACGCTCGGCGAGATAGCGGGCGGTGGTGAGCCGCCGTCCGCGAAGTATCTGGACGATTTCAAAGAGGCGATCCGCCCGGCGCATCTAGCCTTTGCCTCGCGCGGCATCACTGGAGAGATCTTTCCAGTTCCACCATTTCAACTTTTCCGGGTCGTGTTTGGCGTTTGAGGCGTAATACACCGCGCAGCGAAATGTGTAGAGCACGCACGGATCCTGCCGCTCTCCGGTGAGTTCGCAAAGCTTCTTGTATAGCGCCTCCGGGCTACGGCCTTTCAACTGCGCCACGCGCGTGATGCCCATGCTGATCAGGTCCTCCGCAATGCTGGGGCCGACGCTGGGGATTTCTTCCAGCTCGGATTTGGCGCCCTTGGCGCGCAACACGGACTTAGCCACCGTGGCCGGCCTTGAAATGCGGATTCTCGATGAGTCCGACGACGTTGCCGAAAGGGTCGCATACCGAGGCCACGCGAATACCGTCGCCCACATCCTTGATCTCCTCGTTGGGTTTGGCGCCGAGCGCGACGAGACGCGCGTACTCGGCATCAATATTGGGAGTGCCCCAGTACGTGGCGACACCCGCATTTCCGTCTGGTGCGTCAGGCAACAGTCCCAGCTCGTAGCCGCCGATATTGAAGCCAACATAAAATGGCTCATTGAAATACGGTGGATGGCCAGCCACCTGCGTGTACCACACGATGGCTTTGGCGAGGTCGTTGACGTGATAAATAACGGTGCGCAGCCCCTGGAACATGGCGTTCTCCCAATGTTGTGGCGACTATCCTAACGCATGCAGCCCGACGCGGTTGCCTTCGGTATCGCCGATATGCGCGAAGTAACCCATGCCGGGCGGTAACGCGGTCTTGCTGGTGAGAATGGTACCGCCCGCCTGTGCAACGCGGCCCAGCACGCGGTCGATCGAAGGCGCGCAATTCAAGTAGACGACGACACCGTCCGCGTGCGGACGATAGCGCGGATCATGTATGACACAACCTGCCGTGCCGTCCACGCTGGCGGGAAATATCGCCATGTTGGTTGCGTCGGCGCCAAATTTTTCGACCTTCAATTGCGTATCAAGGATGGCGTCGTAAAAGCCGACCGCGCGCTTGAAATCGACCGAGGGCAATTCAAACCAGTTGATGGCGTGCTGGGTATTTTCCATTCGGGGCTCCGTTTAGAGGGCTGTGCAGGTGCACGAATGGAATCGTAAATGAGGGCTACTGACAGCGTAGTGTCAGCAGGTGTCAGTCAGGCGCGCGTCTCGCCAGTGTCATGAGGGACTATTTCTTCCAGTCCGGATGCGACTCGCGCAATTCCTGCTGTTGCTCGATCAG